>CADCOT010000116.1 GCA_902803145.1 uncultured Spirochaetales bacterium
GCGATGGCCGAGCGGTCGAAGGCGCTTCCCTGCTAAGGAAGTATACTGGTAACGGTATCCGGGGTTCAAATCCCCGTCACTCCGAAAACATGAAACCCCGGTGCTTAAACACTGGGGTTTCAATGTTTTATGGGGGTAGACGTCAGGGGATTTGAAACGAAGCGTTAAGGCACAAGCCGAACCGGTGCAGGGTTGTGCAGCGTAGGCGGCTTTGTGCGGACTTCCGGTAGCACAAAGCAAATCCCCGTCACGACAGTGTTCGGGGCGGCCCGATGCGGAACTTCCGTGGAGCAAAGGGCAAATCCCCGTCACTTTTTTCATCCGATTTTTCAGGAAAAAAGAGCAAAATGGGAGCAAGGAAGAGCATACATTAACGTGGGTTTTTCTTTGTTTCAATACCAACGAAGACAAACCACTTGGGCCATTCTTTATTGATTGTTCACGAATCCCCTAGGTTATTTAAGGTAATAACGAGAAGATTTGAAACGAAGCGTTTAGTGGCATTAAACACTTGCGTTTAGTGGCACTAAACGCTTCCTCTGTATAAATCCACTTAAGCACTTGCTCTAATACTTTCAAAAATCTAAATCTTTTAAAGTTTTGAAAGTGAGATTCATAGTTAAGAAACAGAACGAGAAAATCTATTCCAGTCCGGAAACCTTGAATCTCGAGCTTGCATCCCAATCACCCTTATAACGCCAAAAAATCTTTTACACTTATAATTCGTGGATCAGTTATTGAGGAATCAAGGAAATCCTTATCGCCAGTCAGGAATAAATCTGCCCCGATTTCTAATGCTGCACGGAGTATTGGGCGGTCTTTAGGATCTCTTATTAAAGACTCTGTTTCTTTAATATTTTGAGAAGTTGCTATCAGAGAAAAGGCAGGCAGTGCTGTATAAAAGAACGCCTCCAATTCTGTCACCTTATTTGGAAACTTCTCCTGAAATTTGCGATGTACTTCATCAACTATATAATCACTGATGACAGGCTGAAAAGGAGGTTGCATTGCCTTATACAAAGCTTTTGATACAAAACCATTTGGAAATAAGGCTGCAGAAATGATGATATTGGTATCAATCATTACTCTCATTTCATGTTTTCCTCTCGGCGTGATTGTGTTATCCAATTTGCTACATCATCTTCGGAAAGAAGACCTGCTTTCTCGGCTTCTCCCTGCATTTGATTCTGTAGACGCATAATGGCATAGACCGCAGAATTAACAATTCGAATGGTATTTCCCTCTACGATAAATGTCACACGATCTCCACTTTCAACACCAAGAGCTTCTCTGACATTTTTTGGAATTGTAACCTGCCCTTTTGTCATAACTCTTGCATCATTTACAAATGTTGTAGGTGCCATAAACACTTCCTCCGTATTTTAAAAAGTAGGAAAGTAGGGATTCCCTACTTAAGTATAACTTCCAGTGTTTTCAGATGCAAGGCTTGCCTAGTCGAAACCTTTATTCTCACCGCTTAATTGTGCTTTACACAATTTCATGGAGTAAAAAATTATGGATGGACCATCATCTTTTCGTTCATATTTACACTTTTTCAAGGGAGTTTTTTGTGTTCAATCGCACTTTTTCAAGGGAGTTTTTGGTGTTTAGTCGCACTTTTTCAAGGGAGTTTTTAGTTCAGACCTTTTCTTATTGCTACGAGACTTTGAATACTTTTACACGTAATTATTGTGTGATATTATCAGCGGTATGAAACGTTTAATTATTGTTGTTCTTACAGCTGTAATGGTTCTCTCTTGCGTTGGAGCAGAAACAGTTGAAGAACTCTACCAAAGAGTTACCGAAACTAGCCCCAAATTCAGTGAGATACGGCTATCCAGAAGAAGCGAGTTTGTAGAATCCGTTCTTGCCGCGCTCAAAGGGCCAACATGGAGCATCAGTCTCCAAGGTGCTATGGTAAAGGCGAGCAAGGATTTTATGTATCCCGTTGACATTACACTTCCGGGACTTGATGTCTCTTACAGTACCCCTGAAAATCAGGATCAGGTTTCATTTGAAACACGATTCAGTATAAATCAACTCAACTTTACCTGGGATACCTCTGAAACAAGAAAAGATCATTATGTCCTTGGTGACACCCAGCTTTCTCTCAAAGAAAGCCTAACCAAGAAGTATGAATTCAAGAGTTGGGATGCAACCGATTTTTCAAAAGTTCTTTCTGAAAGACAGAGAAATATCAGCTATGAAACCAGTCTGATTGAATTTGAAAACGATTTTCTCAAAAGCATCCTGACTGTTTTGGAATGGCAAAAAGAAACTGAAAAAAAGAGTACCGCCCTTGCAATAATCAGCACCCAATACAATCAGGATGTTGAAAGCGGAAAACTTAATCCGGATTCACCGGAAGGCACAAAGAGAAAGGCAGAGCTGGATATTGCCCAAACCGAGTTTGATCAGCAGCTTGAATCCATTAATGAATCACTTAATGAATTCAAAAAAACATATGGTGTTGAAATGACAACAATCTCAGGAGCAGATAGCTATGAACTTGAATTCACTCCTGATCCGGATGAAAACACAGATGTCTATTCCAAATATATTGATTACCTGACTGCTGTACAGCGTGTTGATGAGAAAACAGGTAAAAGCAGCACTCTGAGTCTTTCTGCAAGTTTGGAGCCCAAAGCATACTTTGCAAATGACATTGTTTACGACAAAGCCGGTGTAGGAGCATCCCTTTCTGCATCGTATTCCTCAGGAAATCTAAGTGTTGATGCTTCACTCTCTACTGAGTACACCATTAAAAAGGGAAACAAAGGAAGTTTTGAATCAGGTCCCGAATTGAGCGTAAGCCTGTCTTGGAGTAATACTCCTACAAATCTTTCAAATGCAGAACTTGAGAAGCTAAAAGAGCAGTACACCAAGAACGGAAAGTTTGATGTAGATGCTTACGAAAGAACGCTCAGAGATTTGAGAAATTCAACACTTAAAAAAGAGGCTTTGGAACTTGAGCAGCTTGAAAACGCCATGAACAAAGCAGAAGTTGAATGGGAAGCAGCAATTAACGAGTATATCCAGAAAGCCAACGAACTTGTTGCAGAAATAAAAGAGTTTAAAAACTCTCTTGAGATTCAAAAAATCAAGCATGAAAGTGACTTGAAAGCATATAAGCAGTATGAAGAGCTTGCAAATCAGGGAAAAGCAACCTCTGCAGATCTGCTCAACGCAGCTCTTGCAGTAGCGATTGATAATATCGATGCTGTAATCTCAAATGTTCGCAGTCACGTTCTCTATAACAGAATTCTCTTAATTAGGAAATAAAAGGATAATACAATGAAAAAAATAGCAACAGTTTTAGTTTTACTTCTTATCACCTCTGCTCTTTTTGCTGCAGGAGATATCTCTGTTCGCCTTGGTGGTGCATTTAGTCTTGTTGCAGCAAAAAATCCCCAATGTGCTGTTAACAAACCTACAGATGGATTTGAAAATATACTCACAGACTATGACATGACTATGGAAAAAGCTGCGGGTTTTGGTTTTGATACAGGTTTGGTTTTTAAACTTAGCTCTGACTATAACTTGTATTTTGATTTCTCCATGACATTCCCTTCTTCAGTCACTGTTGGAAGCTATGAAACTACTAGAAGCAGCCTCGCAGAAGACTATGAAAACGACTATAATGATTTTAAGGATGATATAAGAGACTTTAAATCAATAACTGGAAAAACATTTCTGACAAATCTTGAATTTCATGTAGGTTTCACTAAAAATATTGCCTTAAACGACAGTCCTTTTATCCTGAATATAGGCGGAGGTCTCGGTTATCGTAGGATTAGTTCAGGCGAAAAAATGACATTAAGAGATGCTACTAAATACTACTGTTATGATTTATTTGAAACTCTTGCTCATATATCGCTTGACCTTAATTTAGATGCCTCATACAAAGTCAATGACAATTTCGCAGTTGGTATTGTTTTAATGCCTGGCATAACCTTCTACAGTTCAAGTAAACTATATGCAACAATTTACGAACATCAACTTAATCCAGTGGAAAGCAAGGATTATTATGATGATCAGAGTGCGAATACAGGCATGAAGCCCAAATATGAAAACTCCGGTTTTGCTGCAGGATTCACATTGGCTGCAAGAATCGGAGTATCTTACACTTTCTAAATTATTAGATTTAAAGATATCGAGGGTTATCGCATTTGTGATAACCCTCTATTATTATTTCCTATTAAGCTTCCAAAGGATATAGCTAATCAAGAATGAAAAACCCAGGAAGAACGGATAAACAATAAGCATGCTTTTAGCCCCAAGCTTAAAGAACTGATACCAGTCATAGCCTGGCTGAACTACTCCGTTCTCCATATGTGTCATAACAGACACAGCATAGTAGATTCCATAGAGTATCAATGGTATGAAACTGAAAAAGTTGCATTTGAATGCAATACAATCGGTTTTTTCAAAGAACACGAAGGCAATAAAACTCAAAACCGGAACAAGCAGATGAAAGATAAAATTACTTCCCTGAAACAATGAAAAGTAGCCGGTTGGAACAACAAAGCCAAGATAAAAAACTGTTACAAGCATTGTTATGACAACACTGACAGTTGCAACAAGTTTCAATGTATAAAGCCATGGAGCAACCTTCTCTTTTGACTGTGAAATGGCCATCAAAAGAGCTGCAACTCCTACAAGGATGTTGGAATCAACTGTAAAAAACTTCAAGGCTCCAAACTTTGTTGCAGTCAGGGCCCGAAGTGAACTGCCAACAGCCATCCACACTGCAGCAATTAGTACAAATGCGACAATGAGGATGTTAATAATCAAAGATTTTTTCAAATCAGATTTCGTCATAAGCAAGCTTTACATCAACGCCATACCAGTTGCCGGTAATGTTTGAGAAGTTCTTAGAGATTTTGTATGAATCTTTGACTCCTTCAATCTCAAATGTGACCACTCCTTCATTGACTGTTCCCTCTACAACATCAGTTGAACCTTCAAGAGAAACCATCATTGTAGCTCTGCTTTCATTGATAAGTGTTATTGTGAGGAAATTAGCAGGAATCTTCTTTCTGATTGCATTTTCCAGAGCCTCTTCTCCTCCGAATGCAGCTACTGCATCTGCAGGAATTTTTGAAAGAGAGTCTTTCAGAACAGCATTAACAGATTCTTCTGTAATGGTATAGATGCGAGGATACGTGACATTTTTTGTTGCGCATGAACAAAGGCAAATAGCAGCAAGAACAACAAGAATTACAATTGTAATCTTTTTCATTTTTTATCTCCGTTTATTAATTGTATGTAAAATAACACGGAGACAGACAAATGAAAAGCAGTTGCATTAGAAGGTAATTGCGCCGGGATTTAAAACATAATGGTAGTTCTTTCCTGATCCACCAAGTCTAACCAGTAAGCCTTTTTCTACTAGGTGACTTAAGTCTCTTGTTGCTGTTGATCTTTGACACTTTGTTATTTTCATCCACTTCTCAGCTGTCAGTTTTCCTACAAATGAATCATCAGCCATTTTATAGAGCATTTGCAGCTGTCTTGAATTGAATTCGGATGGATCAAGACTTTTTATAAAAAGCGATGTCTTGATTTTCTTAGAACATATTTCTTCTGTTTGGTGTAAGTTTTCAGTTACTGTTCTAATATACCAACAAATCCATTCCGTTATATCCATACTGTCCTGTTTTTGCGTTTTCTCAAGGATTGAATAGTATTCTTTCTTGTTCTTCAGTATTGATGCGGAGACACTATAATAATCTGCACCATAATTCCTATCTTTAGAAATTACATAGTCTGAAACAGCTCTTGATATTCTCCCGTTGCCATCTGCAAATGGATGTATTGTAACAAACCACAGTCCTGCAATTGCGCTTTTTATTAATGCATTTTCTTCATTTGAACCATTTATCCAAGAAACAAGTTTTTCAATTTCTAACATAATTGAATCAGCAGGAACTGCTTCGTAGACTATTTCATCATTTCCTTTAGGCAAATGGTGAATAACATAAACAGGTTTATTCCTAAACTTTCCACATGTTTTAGGAATATAGTGTTTTGCTTTTCCGTCAAATAATGATTTATTCCAAAAAAACAATCTCTCAATGTTTATGTCTTCATGGTTGTTTCTGGCATCATATAGTACATTTGAAACACTTTCAGAATTTCGATCTTTAGTTTTTCCAATAAACTCAGGATCAAGTCGCTTCATTATTGATGAGTAAACGGAATCATAGTCCAATGATTCACCCTCTATTTGAGAACTACATATAGCTTCTTGCGTAATTGCATCTACATACACACTGGTCCTTGACGATTTTGAAAGCAGATTAAAAGTTGCATCAGCAAGGCCTTTTGCGTATATAAACTCCTTCAAGAAAAAATCTGACTCTTCTTTATCGTAGTGAAAATTAGGCCAGTCAGAATTTTGCCAAATATAACTCATAACACCTCACCAAATAGTAAAAGCCATTCATTATGACTCAAATTTGAGTCATATACAACAAATATACTTCTTATGACTCACAAATACAAGTCGATTGGATAGCATTTACATATTCTTTGGCATGATTCAGAGAAAACTCTCCATGAAACAATCCAGGCAGAATTCTTACGGAACAACCTGGAATCCTCTCTTGAATGACTTTCACAGATTTCAATATTTCTCTGTTCTCCCTACTTCCGGCAAATACATAAACTTTTGCAGAACAAGAACTTATCTCTTTGGGAAGATTGAATAAGGTATTGGCTTTAAGAAATGAAATCATGTCTTTCTTTGAAATTGCGCAGGTATCTCGGTAGTAGTCTTCAAACATGTCAGTTCTAATATGGAGAGCTTTAGCCTGAAGTTTTGCAAAACTCCTGCTCTTTATCAAAAAATAACTACATTTTAAAGCGGGACCAATCAGTTTACGGGTAACTTTAGAAGGAATTACTGCGGCACTTTCAACAAAAACATAACTGCAGACATTACCACGCAGTGCCAGCATCTCAAGAAGAATCTGAGCACCAAGAGACAGACCACCAATTAGCAAAACCTTGCCACCAAAATTGGAATCTATGAAATCTATGAGTTTTGATGCGTTATCTTGGATTGATGTAAAGGGGTGATTGCTTCCGGCATGGCCATCCAGAATAGGAAGAACTACATGAAATTTTGATTTAAGAAGTTCTGCTTCTTCCCTGTAGTTCCACCAGTTCAGACCGCCCCCATGAAGGAGCATAACAACCGGTTTGTCTTTGTCTCCAAATTCTTTGAATTCAATCATATAGAAATAGTATTTCACTTTTTATGTGATTTAAACACACCTTCTTGCACAAGAAGGCAATAATCACTTATTATTGAGTTCTGTCAAATGAGATCGTAGCTCAGCTGGATAGAGCATCAGATTGCGGATCTGAGGGTCAGAAGTTCGAATCTTCCCGGTCTCATAACTAAAGAGCCCAGGTTTTTGCCTGGGTTCTTTTGATATATAGCCGGAAACAGAAGATTCGAAACGGAGCGTCAAGGGCATTCCGAGCTGGCGCAGGAATGA
>CADCOT010000117.1 GCA_902803145.1 uncultured Spirochaetales bacterium
GGGTTGGTGTTGTCTATTCCGTCCTTGGAGCGTCCGCTCTTCTGGGCAATCCACATACTGCGCTTCTTTTCCATAATGCAGTAGCGCACATAGCTGCTCATCCTTAAAGTTTCTTCTTTCATTTCAGAAGTACTTGAAAGAGTTCTTCGGGTTACAACTCCGCCGTTTACACGGAACATATCTTCAATAAAGCGGTTTCCGATCAGGTTGTCCCCTATTATCATCTCACACAGTTCCCTGTCTGAGCGATAAAGGGCCAAGTCCAAAAGAGCAGTATCAAGAACTATGTCCCTGTGGCTGCTGACGTAGATGTAAGGTCTGTCTTCAAGCTGATCAATTCCGCTGAATGTAAGGTCGTCTATGCTGGAAGATTCAATCATATCCAGGAAAATATCAGATGTGATCATCTTCTGGAAATCGTCCACGCTGTGGACCATATTAAGAGAGCGCTGAAGCTGGTTCTTGGAGTGAAAGGACTTCCAACGGTTAACTACGCGTGAGTGCCTTGAAATGATATCTGTGAAGTTGTTGATTAGCTGGGGGTAGTTCCTCAGTCTTTCAACAGCGTCTTCAAAATCCTGTCCTTCATAGGGACCCATGCTCTTAAAATCGTACTTTTTTTCTTCCATTACTGATAATGTAACTCTTAAAACCGAATTTATGAACAATTAAGAGCACTTTTTTTCCATTTATGTGAAAACAGTGATAAAATAGTATTCAGAATGCGGTATTCCGCACAAAAAAGGAGAAAAATCATGCTTATTCTTATTTCTGATGCATTTGATTCTGCACTCGAAGGAAAGCTTAAGGAATTCGGAGAAGTCACAACAGACAAGGCCCTTGCACCCAAGGCAGACGTTATTCTTGTCAGAGCAAAAACAATTTGTAATAAGGAGTACATTGACGCAGCAAAGAACTGCAAGCTCATCATCAGAGGCGGTGTTGGAATTGACAACATTGACAAGCCCTATGCTGAGTCAAAGGGAATTATCGTTCGCAATACACCTAAGGCAAGCGCAATCGCAGTTGCAGAGCTTACATTTGCTCTCATGCTCAGCGCTCCCAACCACATTACAACATATGACAACGGAATGAAGAGCGGCCAGTGGCTCAAGAATATTAAGAGAACAGAGCTTTACGGCAAGACACTTGGTCTTCTGGGAATTGGAAACATTGCAACAAAGGTTGCTCAGAGAGCAGCAGCTTTCGGAATGAAGGTCAAAGCCTATGATAAGTATGTTTCACATTCAGATGTTGCACAGCTTGTTCCTTCAGTAGAAGATGCAGTAATTGATGCAGATTACATCTCAATCCACATGCCTCTTACAGACGAAACAAGAGATATGTTCAATGCAAAACTCTTTGCAAAACTGACCCACAAGCCGGTTATCGTCAACGCAGCTCGCGGCGCTATTGTCAACGCCCAGGACATGGTCAAGGCTCTTGAAGACGGACAGGTCTCATGGTACTGCGCAGACGTTTATCCTACAGACCCACCCGCAGAGGACTATCCCCTTCTCAAGGCAGAAAAGGTTACCCTCACCCCGCACGTAGGTGCAAACAGTGTTGAGAATCTTCAGAGAATCGGAGATGAGATTGTAGATACAATCAAAGCTCTCAAGGCAGAAGGGAAAATCTGAAAATGAAACTTGATGATACCAACAAGGCCATAATCAGGCTCCTTGAAGACGGCAGAAAACCCTACAGCGCAATTGCCGAAGAAATAGGCATAACCGAAAACACGGTGCGCTCAAGGGTCAACAGGCTGATTGAGGACGGGGTTCTGAAGATTTCAGGCCTTGTAAACCCCCAGATGCTTCCTGAAATGCAGGTTGCAATCATGGGTATCAAGCTGAGTACGCTTAACTTGGAAGAAAAGGCAAAGGAGTTCTCAAAACTCCGCGGAGTCTTTTCTGTAGTTGTTGTAACAGGCCGTTTTGATCTGATTGTCCAGTTGGTAACAGGAACAGATGAGCAGAACAGCCTGCTCAACTTCTTTAAAAACGAGCTCTCAAAGGTCAAAGACGTCTCTGATGTTGAGACTTTTGTCTGCTACCAGTCCCACAACTACAACATCCCCTTCATGGGTTGACTATGGAACGTGATGTAAGAGTCAGGGCAGTTGTTACAAACACAAGGCCCTATGGAGAAATGCATAGGTCGGTGACACTGCTCACAGACTCCCTGGGACTTATCAACGCAAAGATATTCGGAGGACGCAAGGGTAAGAAGACTGCCCTTGCGCCTCTCTATTCTTATGGCACCTTCCAGCTTTATCACAACCCCGTAAACGACACCTACACCCTAAGCGAAGAGGAAAGCGAATTCACTCCGCTTGGCATTATGAAGGACCTTCAGGCCACCTACACTGCCGCCTACATGTGCGAAGCCTCTTCCCGCCTTGCCGGCGATATCCCCCAGTCCGTTTGCTCTCTTTTGTGCAGCGCTCTTAAGTTGCTGGACAACAACCCTGACCAGAGCAGAAAGGTTTTAATTGACTTTACATGGCGTCTTATTCAGAGTAGCGGAATCAGTGCAGGTTTTGACTCCTGCCCCTCGTGTGACAGAAAACTTGATGAAAATGAAGTCATGCTCTTTTCAACCACGTTGGGCACCCCGGTTTGTAAGAATTGTGCAGATGACGGCAAACTTGTTCTTCTTCCCGGATGCAGAAGATACCTTGCCTACACCCAGAATATGAGCATTGAAGATGCATTTGAAGTCAAACTCTTTGACACGGCTCAGCAAAGACTCAGGGACTTTCTGATTATGTGGATTTCTTTTTTCTCCCAGCAGAGCCTTCAGACCCTGAAATCCGGCCTGATTTGAAAAGATAATAGTTCACACCTGCAATAGGAATAAACGGAATAATTATTGACCAGTTATTCTGATTAAAAACGCCGGGCAACAGCGCTTTGAAAGCAATAAGCAGAAGAACTGCACTAAGCAAAATAAGCCATATCCTTCTCAAGCCTGTTCTGTGCTTTCCGGCTTTTACAGACATTATTCCGGCAACCAAGAGCAACGGATTAATAAAGAGAATGTTCTCATTGTTCCAGGTTACGTCATGAGTTGTAAAAAGCATCATGAACAGCAAAAGACTTCCCGCAAGACCTAAAAACACAAAGACAGAACATGAGGCAATCTTGTAGATTACAGGAACTTTCCTGTAGGTAACAAACAGCACTGCACAGAAGGCTAGACTTATCAGAAGAAGTTTCAAAGTGTAGCTCTGAGGTTCTTCAAAATCAGGCTTACGTGGGTCTGTACTGCGATAATCCGTTCTGTAGACAACAGTGTCTGCCAGGTCTCCGGGATAGTCTAAAACAGCCTGCTGAAGCTTATGAGGCAGGTACATTTCTTCCCACAAAGTGGCATCATCATTGTCAAGATAATCACCTTCCAGAAAATCTAAAAGCCAGTTCCAGAACAGGCTGTATGCAAGAGTTCTTGAGTTGTTCTTTCTGTAAGACTGCCCTTTTATTTCCTTGGCCCAGGCACTGAACTGACCGTCTGTTGCATAGTCAATAATATCTCTTACGCGGGTTGCACAGTTGTCTGCGTAGTAATGGTAAAGGTATGTATTGTTAGGCGGTGTGCTGTTGAATACAAGGTACTGAACAACGGCCTTTTTCTGCTCAGGGGTAAGGTTCAACGGAGTTTCGGTGAGCGTTCTGCCGTAGTAGTGGGCATTCATAATCTCATACCTTGTATAGTTTGCATCACAGAGGTAGTAGAGTCTTCCCATTGCAAAGTTCACATAAAAGCCATCTGAGAAGGAAAAGTATCCGTAGTTGTAGGTTATGCTCTCACTTCCTGGGACTTCAACCGAAATTGCCGAGTGTCCGAACCACTCGTATACAGGGTCTCCTTTGGTGATTGTGATAAGCGATATTACAGTCTTATCCCAGAACTCACGCTCTGAATCATCCATCTCCTGAATGCTGAAGTGCGTTGCAAGCATGTCCAAAGAGGCATTTTGAGAATTAAGCTTTCCTGTTGAAGCGCAAAAAACACAACTTGCACAGAGAAGAACTACAAGAAGTACTGAAAGCCTCTTCATCCTCACCTCACCTTCAGATCCAACACTGTAAGCTGGACATTTTCCTGACCGCGGAAACTGTTCATTCCCATCTTAAATACAATGTCGGCCTTAGAGCCGTTTGAAAACTCGTTATTCTCTACCCTGTCTCCGGCAGACCAGAAAACACAGGGCCACTTGTAAGAACCGTAGCTCATGACAAAGCGGATGTGAGAGTTGCTCATTCTGGTAAGACCTTCAATTGAAGCACCTTCAGCCATGAAAACCGGAGCGTCATTCTGCTCTCCGAAAGGTTCAAATCGCTTTACACGCTGCATCAGTTCCAGTGTCATTTCACCCTGGGTCAGAACCGCATCTATTTCAATCTCATCCTCTGAGTCATCCGGAAAATCCATCCAGTCTATCTGCTCTGCCATGCGGTTTAGCAGTTCATCCTTGTTTTCCGGAAGTATGGAGAAACCGCCTGCAAAAGCATGACCGCCAAAATCTATGAACAGATCTGAAAAAGTTGCAAGGAAGTTGTGGCAATTGAAAGTTTTTGGGCTTCTCATTGAACCTATGCACCTGTTTTCTTCTACCTTTGTAATGACCACAGACGGGGCTTTGAATGTTTTTTGAAGCCTTGTGGCAAGAATGCCGGCAAGACCGCGGGGAATCTTCTCGTCATCCACAAGAACAAGCTTGGAGCCGAGTTTTTCATACATCTGCCTGGCTGAAGGCATTATGCGGTCCCAGCACTTTTCCCCCTCTTCCTGACGTTCTTTGTTCATCTGAAAGAGCTGCATAGCAAGATCCTGGGCGCTGTTTTCATCAGTACACAGCAGCATGTTCACAGCAACATCAGGGCGTCCCATGCGTCCTGAAGCATTCATCTGAGGTGCAATCTGCCAGCCGATATCGCTGGAAGCAAGGCTCTTTCCAAAAAGCTTCTGGTGGACCAGAAAGGGTCTGAGTGAAAGCCGTGAAGCCTCCTCAAGCTGCTTAAGCCCGTTTCTGACCAAAATCAGATTCTCATCCGCCATGGGCATGAGGTCGCTGACAGTTCCGATTGCCACAAGGTCCATCAGGGTCACGTAGTCCTTGTGAAGCTGGGGGTACATGGCCCTTGTAAGTGCAAAAAAGAGCCCTGTCAGAGCATCAAGTTCAGATCTTGTCTGAGAGTAAAAAGCATAGCGGCTTGCGTTGGAAAGCTGGAAAAGGCTCTTTCCTCTTGTCTGAACCAGGTATTTGTCAAAGTTCTTTCTAAGGTCTGTAAGGTGAATCTCAGCCTTTGGGAAGGCCTTACGCAACTGAATCTTTTCAGTCTGCTCATCCAAAACCAAAACAGGCAGGTTGCAGTCAAGGAATCTGAGCAGTCTGCTGTCAAATGCAGGAAGAAGACCGGGTACAACCTCTTCAGAAACCCTGTCAGTTACAATCATGTTCTCAACTTTGCAGGCTTCAATTATCACAGTTGAATTGCCAGGCATTGCGTGAAGCAGGATTACAGGACTTCTGTACATGGGAGTTTTGGCAAATCTGAGAGCCCATATGCACTTTGCAACAACGCCTACTCCGGCAAGTCCTTCAAACGGATACCCGCAACCTTCAACCTTTGGGTTAATTATGGCAACGGCAGCCGGAATGTCCTGCGGGGCAATGTGGTGGTCTGTAACAAGAAAATCAAGGCCCTTTGAACGTGCATAGGCAATTTCAGAAATTGCAGAAATTCCGCAGTCTACGGTAATTGCAAGGCTAATTCCCTCTTCTACAGCCTTATCTATGTTTTCAACTGTCAGTCCGTAAGGCTCGTTTCCCAAGGGAACCTTCCAGGAAACATCAAGACCCATGGATTTGAGTTCTGTAACCATGAGGGCGGTAGAGGTAATTCCGTCAACATCTCTGTCTCCGAAAACTCTTACCTTCTCACCGTCTTCTACTGCACTGAAAATTCTATCACAGAAGCTTTCCATATCCTCAAACAGAAAGGGGTTATGGAGAAATGAAATGTCTTTTTCAAGGAAATATTTAAGGTCGGAAGTTTCTGTACGGCCTCTTGCAGCAAGAATGCGTGCGCTGACCCTGTCTAAAGAATACTTTTCCTGAAGCATCCCTGTTTTTTCAAGTGATGCATCTTTAACCTTCCATTTCATGAAAACAAAGATAATCCAATTATCAAGGTCTTTCAACATGCACGCAGTAAATGATAGTATTCTCTCATGCTTACACGCACGTCAAAACGAGACATTATCTATGCCCTCTACATTACCTTCATGGTTTTGGTAAACACAATCGGCTCAAAGATAATCAGCCTTGCAGGAGTGAGAGTTTCTGTAGGAATCTTCTTCATGCCTGTTCTGTTTGTTGCAACAGACATTGTCGGAGAAGTTTACGGAGAAAAAGAAGTAAAAACCTTTGTAAACATCTCTCTTGCAATGCTTGTGATAATGGTTGCAATGACAAGACTTTGCATTGCAATTGCTCCGAATGAGAACTGGCCATATCAGAACGAATACTCAATAATCTTCGGTTCTTCGCTTCGTATGACATGTGCAAGCATTGTAAGTTTTGCAGTAAGCCAGAAACTGGATGTTGTTCTCTTTGCCTTTATCAGAAGAATTACCGGAGAAAAACACCTGTGGATCCGTAACAATGTTGCAACAATAATCTGTCAGTTTTTAGACACGGTTCTGTTTGAATTCATTGCTTTCTGGCACCTGACACCGACCTATACTTTTTCTTTCCTTTTCACCCTTATTATTCCCTACTGGCTCTTCAAGGTTCTGTTTGCCCTTTTGGACACACCGATATGCTACCTTGGAGTACGTTGGCTTAAGGGATAATTTGCCTATAGAGAGGTTTTTTTGTAATATTGCCCTATGATGCCAGAGCAGATTTTTATTATTCCGCTTCGCGGATGTCCTGTATTTCCGGGAGTCTTTACCACAATTGAGGTTTCCGACCCGCTGGATTTGGACGTTCTCAAGTATGCACGCAACTATCCCGGTCTGGGACTGTTACTTCTCAAAGATAATGAGAAGACTTCAGCAGACCTTTGTGCTGATGATTTTTATTCAATCGGAACTTTTGTCAGAATCAAGAACCAGATAACAACACTGTACGGCTCAAAGAGTCTGTACATTGAAACTCTCAAGCGTTTCAGAGTTGTGGAAATGCAGTGTAACCACGGCATAATCTCCGCAACCGTAGAATACATTGAAGAGGACAACCTCTCCCCTGTTGAAGAAAAGGCCTTCCTTTCAATTATGAGAGGAGAGATAGCAAAGCGCGAAGACCGCTCTGCTATTCTTGACAGCCTGAAGTTCAACGCTTCCAACATATCGGAAGCCGTAAGGCTTGCAGACTACCTTGCAGGCATTGTTGTCCCGCGTGAAAACCAGCAGTCCTTCCTTGAGTGTCTGGACGCCAAGGAAAGAATAATGAACATTCTTACCGTACTGCGTGAAGAATCTACCGTGCAGATGATGCATGATGAGATTCAGAATGAGGTAGGAAGACGTATTGATAAGCGCCAGAGAGAGTACTACCTTCGTGAAGAGCTTAAAGCCATCAAGGAAGAGCTTGGAAAGATGGGTGAAAGTGAAGCTCTGGAGCTGACTGAAGAAGATATCAAAAACGGTCTTGGACACACTCCCAAGCCGGATCTGAAACAGCGCCTTATTGACTTGAAACTTGAAGGAGAAGCAGCTGAAACTGTGTTTTCAGAGCTTTCCAGACTTGAAACTCTTGAAACATCAAGCCCGGAGTATGCAATTGTCAGGACTTATCTTGAAACAGTTGCAGACCTTCCGTGGAACACAATGAGTGCGGATGATTTTTCTTTGGAAGAAGCTTCAGAGATTCTTGAAAAGGACCACTACGGAATTAAGGATGTAAAGACAAGAATTCTTGAGTTCCTTGCAGTCAGAAAACTCAAAAACGACACCAAGGGTGCAATTATCTGTCTTGTAGGTCCTCCGGGAACAGGAAAGACATCTGTAGGTATTTCAATTGCAAAGGCTCTTCATAAGAAGTATTACCGCTTCAGCGTAGGCGGAATGCGTGATGAGGCAGAAATCAAAGGCCACAGAAGAACCTACATTGGAGCTATGCCCGGTCAGATTATCAAGGGCCTTAAGATTGCAAAAACCAAGAACCCTGTGTTTGTAATTGATGAAATTGACAAGATGGGCTCTTCAGTCCAAGGTGACCCTGCCTCTGCCCTTTTGGAAGTTTTGGATCCTGAGCAGAACTCAGCCTTCAGAGACCACTACATGGACATCCCGTTTGATGTTTCAAATGTTCTGTTCATTGTCACTGCAAATACAACCGATACCATTCCTCGTCCGCTTTTGGACAGAATGGAGATAATTGAGCTTAACGGATACACATCTGAAGAAAAGCTTCACATAGGACAGAAGTATCTTGTTCCAAAGACCCGCAGTCGCAGCGGTCTGAGGGCTAAGGATATAAGCTTCAGCGCAAAGATTCTCAGAATGATTGCAGAGCAGTATGCCCGCGAAGCCGGAGTCAGAAACTTTGAAAAATCACTGGACAGAATCAACCGCAAGGTTGCAATGGAGATTGTTCAGAAAGGCGATGCCATTGAAAGGCCGGTCAAGATAACAGAGGAAAAGGTCCTTGAGTATCTTGGAAGTCCCCTCTTCCCCGAAGATGAAATTCTTAGGGCAGATAAGCCCGGTATGTCCATAGGACTTGCATGGACCAGCATGGGAGGCGATGTTCTTGCCATAGAGGCCCAGCAGATGCCCGGCAAGGGAGAGCTTAAGCTCACAGGCCAGCTTGGCGATGTAATGAAGGAATCTGCAGCCATTGCTTTCAGTTATGTTAAGAGTATTAGCGAAAAGCACGGAATTGATATTAAATGGTTTGCAGGCAAGGATATACACCTTCATGTTCCTGAAGGAGCAACTCCAAAGGACGGCCCCTCTGCAGGAATTACAATGGCCACAGCCATCTACTCTCTTGTAAGCGGAAAGACAATGGCCCCTGATACTGCAATGACCGGAGAGCTTTCACTCCTTGGTAAGGTAATGCCCATTGGCGGCCTTAAGGAAAAGGTTCTTGCAGCAAAGAGGAATAAGATTAAGACAATAATCATTCCCAAGCTGAACAAGAGAGACTTGGACAAGCTTGATGACAACGTTAAAAAAGGTGTTGTTTTCCACCTTGTAAGCGACATGGAGGAGGTTCTGGATCTTGTCTTCAATTGAACTTCTTGCCCCTGCCGGCAATATTGAAAAACTTGAGACTGCGCTGAACTACGGCGCAGACTCTGTGTATATGGGCCTTGAAGAATTTTCACTGCGTGCAAACGCAGGAAACATTCTGTACAATCAGGCACAGGACCTTGTTGAGATAAAGAAGCGCTTCCCGGGAAAGACTTTTTACTGTACTTTGAATATTTTCTTCCATCAGAAGGACATAGACAACCTCATTGAAAAGATTCCACTTATCAAAGCCTTCCCGTTTGACAGCTTTATTATCTCCGACATAGGCATTTTGGATATAATGCAGAAGAACTTTCCGTCTGCACGTTTTTCCCTTTCAACCCAGGCAAACTGCCTGAACGCAGAGGCTGTGAAGGTCTATGGAAAGATGGGTTTTGACACCGTCATTTTGGGCCGTGAAACTCCCCTTTCGGAGATAAGGCGCATTAAGGATGCAAACCCAGACATTAGAATTGAAGCCTTTGCCCACGGTGCCATGTGCATGGCCTACAGCGGCCGATGTCTTCTGTCTTCGCACCTTGCAGGAAGAAGTGCCAATCAGGGAGACTGTGCCCATACATGTCGCTGGAACTACCGCCTTGCTCTTGAGGAAGAAGAAAGACCGGGTGTCTACTACCCCATTGCCGAGGACAACGGTTACACAACCATCCTTTCATCAAAGGACATGTGCATGATTGACCATCTTGCAGACCTTAAGAACGCCGGTGTAGATTCGCTTAAGATTGAAGGCCGCATGAAGAGCACCTACTATGTTGCATCTGTTACAAGAGCCTACAGAAAGGCCTTGGATGCACTTGAAGATCCTTCAGTTGAGTACAAGAGTTTCCGTGACGAACTTTTCAATGTAAGCCACCGTCCCTACTGCACAGGTTTCTTCTACTCAGATAAGAGTGTTGAAGCTGAAGACGATGTCAACATTGCATCCGACAGCGGCTATCTGAGAGACTACCTCTTCCTTGGAACTGTCCTTGATGAGGTAAAACCGGGAATTTGGTCTGTGGATATCAGAAACCAAATAACTCCCTCTGCGGTAGAGTTTATTGGGCCGGATGTACTGTTCTTAAGGGATGATAAGTTAAAGGTTCTTGATGAGAACTTTAATGAGACTGATCACATTGACCACTGCAGAACAGGCTATTTATGCAGTTCTTTACCCCTTAAAAAGGGTTATATCATCAGAAAAGAGATAAAAAAACCCTAAATGTAGTGCATTTTACAATAAAAAAACTTTTACGATAAAATGTTTTATGCTAAAGTTATCACAGTGAATAACTAAGGAGGGTTGATAATGACAACTCATGAACAGCTTGTAGGATTGTTTGAAAACTACGTAATGGAAAATCAGAAATTTAACGAAAAGGGAGTCAAGGCTGCTTCATCAAGAGCAAGAAAGGCACTTGCAGAGATTGCCAAGCTCACTAAAGTTAGAAGAGCTGAAATCCAGGAAGCTAGAAATCAGATGAAATAATCCTTTCCATTAAGGAAAAGCAAAAAGTAAAGGGGGCAGTATTTAACTGTCCCCTCTTTATTTATTTGTTTTGTGATTTTCTGTAGAACACAGCAGTAAAGCCTGTTGTTGCTACAAGGTCTGAACCTGTTGCCTTCTCCAGTTCCTGTGACAGGGTCTTGGTGTTTTCCTTGAAGTCCTGAAAACGAACCTTTACAAGTTCGTGGTCATCAAGGGCCTTGTTCAAGGCTTCAATAACACCCTCGGACAATCCGTCATGACCGACCATGACCACAGGGCTCAGGTTCTGAGCCCTTGATCTGAGAGCAGCACGTGTCTTACTTTCCAAAGCCATCAATAATTTCTCCGTACTTCTTCTTAACGACAAAGCGCTTAATCTTCTTTGTACTGGACATTTCCATGGGTTCGTCAATCAGTGCAATGTGGCGGATTCTCTGGTAAGGCAGAAGCTCTTTGTTAACCTCTTCAACAATCTGAAGCATGTGGTTGTATCTTTCATCACGGTCTGCCTCTCTGTTTCTGTAATCATCAGAGGGATAGATGAGAGCGCAGATACCTTCACTCTTCTTAACCTTGTCCTCAAGGTAGCCAAGAACACAGATCTGATCAATGTCGTAGTAAAGCTGGAAGTGGTCTTCAATCTCTTCAGGGAAGACGTTCTTTCCGCCCTCGGTAACAATAATGTTCTTTGCACGTCCTGTAAGGATTACAAAGCCGTTGGAATCCATGTAACCTACGTCTCCGGTGTGGAGCCAGCCTTCGCTGTCGATAATCTCAGCAGTGGCTTCCTCGTTCTTGTAGTAACCCTTCATGACCATGGAACCCTTAACGCAGATTTCTCCGTTGCCCTGCTCGTCCTTGTTGTCAAACTTCATCTCAACACCGGCAATTGTCTTACCGATACTCTTTTCGTTGAAGTCAAAGATGGGGTTTAAGGTAAGAATCGGGCTTGTTTCTGTAAGGCCGTAGCCCTGTACAAAGTCAATACCAAGCTGGTTGAACTGCTTGAAAGTCTCTGAAGGAAGCGGTCCGCCGCCTGAGATACAGATTCTGTTGCTGTCCAGTGAAACCTTGCTGAGAATTGATTTTCCGAAAAGCTTCTTTCCAATGTTGATACCAAAAGTCTTTTTTACAAAGCCTGATAAGCCCATCATCATGTGAATAAGAGCAGATACAAACTTACCCTTCTCCTCTACACCCTTCATGATTCCTGATAGGAGCTTGTTGAACAGAAGAGGAACTGCAAGGAACATTGTCACATGACCGTCCTTCATCTCTTTAAGTAGCTGTCTTACAACAAGCTTCTTTCCAAAGATTGTATTTGAACCGACTGACATTGATTCAATAAATACAGCAAGCATTGTGTAAGCATGGTGTATGGGAAGAATTGCATAGAAGACATCTGTGCAGAAGATGTTCATCTTGCTCTGAGCCTGATATGCATCTGAAACCAGGTTCTCATGTGAAAGCATAACAACCTTCGGAACACCTGTTGTTCCGCTGGTGAAGAGGAATGCTGCAAGGTCAGAAGCAACAGGAGTTTCCCACTTTGCGTTCTTATCTTCCGGCAGGTTGAGAATGTACTTATCCTCATAACCCTTTTCTTCAAGGCTTACCTTGAAACCGTATTTGTTGTCCTTTCCAATCTTCTCAAGGCGTTCACCGTCAACAAAGAGTCCTTTAACCTCTGTGAAATCACAGAAATGCTCAATTTCAGCATCAGTAAGAGACCAGTCGATAGGACAGACAATTGCACCCATCTGAATGATGGACATGTAGGCAATTGCCCACTCAGGGCTGTTTTTTCCGGTAACTGCAACGCGGTCACCCTTCTTAACTCCCTGAGCAACAAGCCAGGATGTCACACGGTTCATCTGAGCCTTGGCTTCATTGTATGTAAACTTAAGGTGCTTGGGTGTAAAGCATTCCCAGCAAGGTCTTTCGCCGTAACGCTCTACGGTGATATCAAACATCTGTGCAAGAGAAGGCCACTGACCTTCAAAATTCTTTCCCCTGTACTGATCAAGGAAGTCCCAGGGTGTATTATTATGCTTAACTTTGGACATATAATCTCCGATATCTGTAAAATTCACGTTATTTTATGAAAACAACTTTTTACTTTCAATATGTTTAAATAGCTTTTTTGACATTTTTTCAATTTTTGTCAGAAAAAACCCATCGGAGTTGGAACAAAAGACCTACTTACCAGGGAAGAATGCTTAACATCTATCACCATATATGGTACAATTTAAGGTAGAAGGAGTTGAGTGTTATGGAACAATTTGATTGCAAGTTCTTGATATATAAAACTGACGAAAAAAGCGTTTTAGTGAATGCTCTTGTAAAAGATGAGACAATCTGGGTTACTCAGAAATCAATGGCTCAATTATTTGGTTGCTCTGTCGATAACATCAGTCTCCATTTAAAAAATATCTATGATGAAGGTGAATTATTAATCGACTCAACTACCGAGGATTTCTCGATAGTTCAGCAGGAAGGTCAACGAAATGTAAGGAGAAAAGTTACTTTTTATAATCTTGATGCCATAATTTCTGTTGGATACAGAGTTAATTCTATTCAAGCAACAAAATTCAGAATCTGGGCAACAAATGTATTAAAAGAATACATGAAAAAAGGTTTCGTCATTGATGACTTTAGGTTGAAACAGGGAAATGAAGTATTTGGAAAGGATTATTTCAAAGAACTGTTGGAACGTGTCAGATCAATTCGTGCCAGCGAGAGAAGAATTTGGCAACAGATTACAGACATTTTTTCAGAGTGCTCAATTGACTATGACAAGGATTCACCGATTACACAGGAATTCTTTGCTATGGTTCAAAATAAGTTCCATTATGCAATTACTGGTCAGACTGCAGCTGAAATTGTTTATTCACATGCTGATTTGAATAAAGAACACATGGGTCTTACGACATGGAAAAACAGTCCTAACGGAAGAATCCTGAAATCTGATGTTTCTATAGCCAAAAACTATTTGAAAGAAAAACAGATCAGACAATTGGAAAGAGCTGTCTCTGGGTACTTCGATTATATTGAGGATCTTATCGAACGAGAAAACACTTTTTCTATGCAACAATTTGCTGATAGTATCAATGAATTCTTAACATTCAGAAAATATGAAATACTTCCAGATAAAGGAAAAATTAGTGCAATAAAAGCCAAAGAACATGCTGAGTCAGTGTATGATATATTTAATAAAAATCAGAAAATAGAATCAGATTTTGATCGTTTGATTGACATGACAAAAGAAAGAGATGGAATAAATGGCAACAAATAAAAAAATAAGTTCAATGAAAACTTCAGGCGTCAAGAATCCTGCCATCATCACAGATGGTTGCAATCCGGAACTGGTCAAAGGTGCGGACTTTGATGGAATCTTTGAGATACCAATCATCAAAGCTCCTGAGATTATTGCCATTCCAAAAGCCATTGTTCCATTCAGCAAAATGGACAAAGTCAATCCTTCAGGTTTTGCTGTCTGTGAGTATGAGAATGACATTGAGTTTGCAGACTTGTTAAGAAACCCTGACGCTTATGTGAAGCAGTTTAAGAAATATCAGGCAGTGATAAGCCCTGATGCA
>CADCOT010000118.1 GCA_902803145.1 uncultured Spirochaetales bacterium
GAGCCGCTCAGTGCTGCGAAAGCAGAGCCAGCGACCAGCACCAGAATTGTAAGTACTACTAATATTTTTTTCATACTTCCTCTAATAATGATTTTAGAGGAAGTAACTGAATTGGGTTACCAGATGGAGACTCTGTTCTCCGGAGAAACGTACATTGCAGTACCAGGTTTGACAGAGGGGTAGGTCTTGTAGAACTCGTCAAACTGCTGGACCACGTAGTTGGCTCTGACATAGTCTGCAGGGTGG
This sequence comes from uncultured Spirochaetales bacterium, assembly GCA_902803145.1. Taxonomy (GTDB): domain Bacteria; phylum Spirochaetota; class Spirochaetia; order Sphaerochaetales; family Sphaerochaetaceae; genus RUG14846. The sequence goes on from CADCOT010000118.1 coordinate 247, forward strand.
CTGTCGCTTTCATAGGTCTCTCTGGCCTGTTCTTCGTTTTCATAGATGCTGTACCAGGCGTAGGCATAGGCTCTGAAGAATTTATCATAGTCAAAGTTGTCATACTGCTTTGCAATATCCAATGAAAGGGCAAGACCTCCAAGGTCTGCAACAATTTCATCTATGACCTGTTCTCCGCTCTGATGGAAACCGTCGCTGAGAAGGATAATGTTCTCCATCTGGTCCATAATTACCTGGGCTTTTTCTGTAAAGCGGTCTTTATCCTCATCTGTCCACCAGTTATTGTAGTTTCCAAAAGCATCGTAATCGCTACCGCTTACATCAAAGCCATGGGTAATCTCGTGGCCGATTGTAGCGCCGATTGTACCAAGAAGGCTTTCAATGTCCTTGTCTGAGTAAAGACCATCACAGAGAATGCCGGCAAGAATGTTGATTGAGTTCTCTCCGGGCATGTAGTAGGCGTTTGCCTCTGTTGTGGCTGTGTCTGTAAGGACCCAGTCTCCTCTCTTAATATCCTGACCAAGGAAGGAAGTGAAATAATCGCGGTAGAAATCGTCACGGCACAGGACTGCATCAAGAAGGTTCTGGTCGTGATACTGTACAAGTTCAAGAAGATCTGAGAAATCAATCCAATCATCAGGGTAGACAACAACAGAGACCATGTTATCAATCTTCTCAACGGCCTTTTTCTTAGTTGCATCTGAAAGCCAGTCCTCAGAGAGGATGCGGTTTCTCATTGCCTGAATGTAGTCATAAGTCAGTTCCTGAACCAAATCTCTGACCTCAAAGGGGAAGTTGAACTCAATGTAAGCCTGATCAAGAGCGCCCTTGAGGTAGTTGTTGATAAAGGCCCAAGCGGCGTCTGTTGTGTCTTCAGTGTCTGCTTCAAGGAAGTTAATGGCATAGCCTGCCATGTCAGTTGTAAAGATTGCCTTGAATACTTCAATGTTGTCATCTGTATAAAGATTCTGAAGCAGTCTGAAAGATTCTGTATCTTCAACAGTGTAGCAAACAGGATAATCATCAGAGGTGTAGCCAAGACCGACAATCAGGTCGTACAGGGGAGTGCAGAGGGCCTTGATTTGGTCCAAAGTCAGGTCCTGGGTGGATTCGTCATCAGTCAGACAGTACTGCTCAATGGCAAGAATCTGCTCTGTCATTTCAAGTGCAAAATCCTCTGTGTAGCCTGTGTAAAGAAGAAGGTCATTGATAGCTGCCATTGATGCGGCAGCTTCTTCATCTGTCGGCTCTTGCATGCGGGAACTGATAGGCAGGGAGAGTTTAACATAAACTCCGTATTTTGAAGGATTGTCAGATGCCTTTACTACATCAAAGTGAGCAAGAAGATCTCCAAAGAGTATGCCTGTCTGAAGAAGGTCAGACATATCTTCTGTGGTTTCTGCTTTTCTCAAAAGATCTACATAGAACATGAGAGGGCTATTGCCTTCTTTGTTGCGCTTCTCAATGTCTGTGAAAAGGGCATAGTAGCCGCGCATAAGCTCAATCTCATCAGATGTTTTTGAAGTGTCTTCAATAAGGGCGGTAATTGCCTTTTCAAGTTCAAGGCCTGAACGTGTGTAGTGGCTGTCATTTTTTACGTTGTTCTTGAGAGCCTTCATGTAGGTGTCATAGTTAACGTAAAGTTCGTAACTGTCTTCAAGATTAACTTTTTTCCAGTTGTTGAAAATGTTGGAGTTAATCCACGGTTTTTCAACCTGATTCTTCTCTTTTGAAGATTGGGCTGAAACTGAAAAGATTGTGAGTATGATTAATAATACAGTTAAAAGTTTTTTCATATTTTCTTTCCTTTAAGTATTTCTTCGTAGTCTTTAAGATTCTTTCTGAGAAGTTTTGGTATGTTAAGCTGGTAGGGACATTTTTTCATGCACTTACCGCATTCAATACATTTGTTGACCATGCGCATCTTTTCCTGCCACTCAGGTTCAAAGTACTTTGCACTTGGGCTTCTTCTGACAAGCTGGCTCATTCTTGCACATTCTTTAATTTCAATTCCTACTGTGCAGGGCATGCAGTAACCGCAGCTTCTGCAGAAATCTCCGCAAAGCTCCTTTCTGTCCTTCTCAATTTCCAAGCGAATTTCTTCTGTCATCTGAGGAGGATTTGTAATACATGAAAGCCACTGATCAAGTTCTTCTTCCTTCTGAATTCCCCAGATGGGAAGAACGTTGTCAAACTGAGCTTCAAAGGCGTAACAGGCCTTGTAGTTGGTCAAAAGTCCGCCGGAAAGGCCCTTCATGGCAATAAAGCCCATGTTCTTTTCCTTACATTTTCTTACAAGTTCAAGTTCCTGCTCTCCGCTTACATAGCTGAAGGGGAACTGCAAGGTTTCATAGAGGCCGCTGTCTATTGCCTGATGGGCAATGTGAAGGCGGTGATTGGTAATTCCAATGTGCCTTATCATGCCTTTTTCTTTGGCCTCTAAGGCTGCTTCATACAAACCTGTGCCGTCTTTTGGCATGGGACAGAAGGCAGGATTGTGAAATTGATAGATATCTATGTGGTCTGTTTTAAGGTTTTCAAGAGTTGTTTTTAAGTCTTTCCAAAAGCCTTCAGCATTCTGTGCAGGAGTCTTGGAAGCAATGAAAACTTTGTCTCTCATTCCTTCAAAGGCCAGGCCGAGTTTGACTTCACTGTCCGTGTAACTTCTTGCAGTGTCAAAAAATGTCATTCCGCCTTCGTAGGCGCGTCTGACAAGTTTAACTGCAGCTTCTGTGGAAATTCTTTGGATTGGAAGAGCTCCGAATCCGTTCTTGTTTACCGTGATTCCTGTTGAACCTAGTGTTACTGTAACCATGGTCTTATTATAATAATATAATGAAATGAAGACCATCCTTGCCCATAACATGTTTCATGCAGTATTATATTATGAGGAGGTTCTATGAAGGTCCTTGAAACGGATGCATCTGTAGACAGGCTGCCGGAAGTTCTCAAGTTTGTTGATTCAACTCTTGAAGAGAACGGTTGTCCATTTAAAGAACGCACACAGGTTGAGGTTGCAGTTGAAGAACTGTACGTCAATATTTGTTTGTATGCCTACAGAGAAAACCCCGAGAAAAAGATGGCTTGTATGGAACTGACCATTGATGATAATCCCAGAGGAATGATCCTGTCTTTCATAGATTGCGGAACACCTTTTAATCCGCTACTCCGTGAAGATCCGGATGTGAAGCTTTCTGCAGAAAAGAGAGATATCGGAGGACTTGGAATCTACATTGTCAAAAAGACAATGGATGATGTTAATTACAAGTTTGAAGACGGAAAGAACATCCTTACAATCAGAAAGAATTTCTAAGATTCTATTCTCAACACACCCATAGGGCATGCTTTTGCGCAGATTCCGCAGGCAATGCACTTTGTTGTTGTATCATCTGCTTCTACCATGACATGCATAGGACAAACTTCGCGGCAGGCTCCGCAGTTGGTACACATATTTGTATCAACAACCCAAACTCCGAATCTGTTTCTGGAAATTGCATTGTTGGGACAGACACTTGCGCACTTACCGCACTGGATACAGACCACCGGGCGCTGGATTGTGCCTTCTATTCCGCTCTGGTTTCCAACACCTTTCTTTGTGGCTATGCGGAGGAAGGCTTTGGATGCCTTTTCTGTTTTGTGGTAAGTTCTGGCGCAGGCATGGACACATTCGTAGCAGCCAATACACCTGATTCTGTTATCTGCAACAAGGACACGGGATTTGCGTTCTCTTCCTTCTGTTTCCTGGGTGCAGTAGGGTGTGTTTCCAAGTGGAAGGGAGCTGCGAGCCTCGCCGTCAAGGCGGTAGTATGCATCGGCAACAGCCGGGGCTGTGGGAATACAGACAATCTCTCCAATTCCCTTGGCACCGTTGGAGATATCAAGACCGCGCTTTTCAACTATCAGGGCCTTGATTTCCGGAAGCTCATCAGCTCTGAACAGGCCCAGAGAACCGAACTTGGAAATGGGCACGGAGTTCTTGAGCAGGTAGTTTTCACGCAGGGCATAGCCAAGACCCATGACAACTCCGCCCTGAATCTGGCCTTCAATATTTGTGGGGTTGATTGAAACGCCAACGTCGTGGGCTGCAACCATCTTTTCAACCTTGTGGGTGCGGTCGTTGAGAATGCAGACCTGAGTTGCATAACCGTAGGCTACATGGCTCTTGGGGTTGGGCAGATCTGAGCCGAACGGGTCGGTTTTTCCAAGGAACTCTGCAAAGAAACTGCGTCCTTCAAGCTTGTCCAGGGTAGTTTTTTCAAGCTCTTCCTTAAGCATGAGGGCTGCACGACGGGCTGCCTCTCCTGAAATTGTAGTGTGTCGGGAGCCCGACGATGTTCCGCTGTCCGGCGCATCAAATGTGTTGGATTTTTCCTCTACAACCAAAGACCCGTCAAGGCCTGTTTCATTACAGACTATCTGCTTAAGGACGGTGCAAAGGCCCTGGCCAAGGCATGAACCGCCGCAGTGAATTACAACCTTGCCGCCCTTGATTTCAAGATTTACACGGCCGTAGTCGGGAATTCCTACACCGACTCCTGCATTCTTCATTGCACAGGCAATTCCTGCAAGGGGAGAGGATTCAAAGTCTTCCTTTACCGCCTCAAGGGTTTCTACAAGACCTGTTGCATTATCTGTAATCTGACCGTTAGGAAGTTCCTGACCCGGTCTGATTGCGTTTCTGTATCTTATCTCCCAGTGAGAAATCCCAATCTTGTCTGCCATGCGGTTGAGCATACTCTCAATTCCAAAGCAGGTCTGTGTAACACCAAAGCCTCTGAAGGCACCTGCAGGCGGGTTGTTTGTGTAGTAGGAGTAGCCGTCAATTTCAAAGTTCTGGTAGTTGTAAGGACCTGATGCATGGGTACATGCACGCTGTAAGACAGGAAGACCTAATGATGCATAGGCTCCTGTGTCTGCAATTACGCGAGCCTTAACGCCCTGAATAATTCCGTCTTTGTTACAGCCAAGAGTAAAATCCATCTCCATTGGATGGCGCTTTGGGTGAACTATCATACTTTCCGGTCTGGACAGAACCATCTTAACCGGCTTTTTGGTAAGAATTGCAGCAAGGGCACTTAGGTGCTGAACTGTTACATCTTCCTTACCTCCGAATCCGCCGCCTACATAGCAGTTCTGAACCAGAACCATCTTTTCATCAAGACCCAGGAAGGGTGCTGTTTCACGTCTTGTGTCGTAGACTCCCTGGTCTGTTGAGTAGATCTTAACTCCGCCGTTTTCAAGAGGAACTGAGACTGCAGCTTCAGGTTCAATAAAGGCATGCTCAGTCCACGGGGTGGAGAAGTGACCTTCAAGTACAAAGTCTGATTTTTCTATTGCCTCTTGGGCATTTCCGCGTTCTGCGTGTGTATGGCCAAGAAGGTTTCCGCTGCTGTGAACCTTAGGTGCATCAGGAAGCATTGCATCATAGGGAGAAGAAACCGGTTTGAGAATCTGATAATCAACCTTTACAAGAGAGGCACCTTTTACTGCGTTCTCACGGGTATTAGCAACAACAAGGGCAAGAACATCTCCCATATAGCGGGTTTCCTGTCCAACATCTATCATTGCATCCCAGTCGCGATTTACATGTCCAACCTTGTGATCTCCGGGAATGTCCTTGGCGGTGTAAACAGCCTCAACTCCGTCAGAAGAAAGGGCAGGTGCTGTATCAATTGCAAGAACCTTTGCACGAGGGTGCTTGGAGCGCACTGCTACTGCATGAAGCATTCCGTCAATGTAAATATCGTCAGGGTAGATGGCTTTTCCGCTGACTTTATCCTTAACATCAACTCTCTGAACACGCTGGCCAATCTTCCACAGCTTGTCATCTGCAACTTCTGCCTCTTTGCGCTTCATAGCTGCAGCAAGTTCTATAGCTTTGACAATCTTTACGTAGCCTGTGCAGCGGCAGATGTTGTTTCTGATTGCATGTCTTATCTGTTTTTCATCCGGGGTGAGAGTTTTGTCCAAAAGGCTTTTTGCACACATAACCATTCCGGGAATGCAGAAACCGCACTGGACTGCTCCGGCTTCTCCAAAGGCCTTTGTAAACAGATCAAGTTCAGAAGCTTCAAGGCCCTCAACTGTCAGAACGTTTTTCCCTTCTATTTCTGTAGTCAGGATTGTGCAAGATTTTATCGGTTCTCCGTCAATCAGGACGGTGCAGCTTCCGCATGCACCCTCAGAACATCCGTTTTTTACGGACGTAAGATGAAGAGTATCTCTGAGGTAGTTCAGAAGGCGTTCTTCTTTATCTGTTGAATATGTTTTTCCGTTTACAATAAAAGAGGCCATTTGGCTATATTTTACCACACGGCCGTCAATATGTTAAAATATCTTTATTATGAAAGACTTCTTTTCACACATGATTCTCTCTGCAAGCGGATGGCGTGCAGTTTTTGCTGCAGACGGTAATGAAAACAGTATGGACGGCAGACTCTCAGAGGCCGGAGAACTTATCTGTACGGCAGTTGCAATGAGTTTTGCATCTAACTTCTGTCTTAAGAAAGGAGACAGGGTTCTTCTTGCCTCAGACTCAAGACCTACCGGAAAGGCTCTTTGCTCTGTAGTTTACAGAACACTTGAGCATCTGGGACTGAAGGTGTGCTATGCCGGAATCTGCAGTGCGCCTGAAGTAATGGCTGAAAGTTCATACGGCTCTTACGGTGCATTCTTTTACATCTCTGCAAGCCACAACCCCTCCGGCCACAACGGTTTTAAGTTCGGAAGAAACGGCGGCGTTTTCAGTAAGGATGACATTGCACCTGCAATTGAAAAAATGAAAGAGCTTGTCAAAGACGAAGAATCTGTGAAGAAGGTTCATAGAGAAAGCATGGGAGGGGACTGTCAGGTTGATGCTGAACTTAAGAAGAAATGTCTTGAAGATTACACAGACTTCACAGTCAAAACCAACCGTCCTGACCGCTTTAAAAAGTGCAGCATAGGAATCTGTGCAGACCTAAACGGAAGTGCACGCTGTGTTTCAATTGATAAAGATTTTCTGAAGAGCCTGGGCTACAAAACCTGCTTTATCAATGATCAGGTTGGTAAGATTGCCCACGGCATTATTCCTGAAGGTAAAAACCTGGACAGTTGCAGAAAACTTTTGGAAGAGATGCACGAAAAAGACCCCGACTTTGTCTTAGGTTATGTTCCTGATAATGACGGAGACCGCGGAAACATTGTCTGCATAGATGAAAACGGAAAGGCAGTAATTCTTGAAGCCCAGGAAGTGTTTGCTCTTTGTGTTTTATCTACGCTTTCTTATCACAAGAGCATTGGAACAAAGAATCTTGCAGTTGCCGTTAACGGACCCACCTCTATGAGAATTGACCGCCTTGCTCAAAAGTTCGGAGCAAAGGTCTTCCGTGCAGAGGTAGGAGAGGCAAATGCAGTAAGTCTTGCAGACAGCCTTAGAGAAAAGGGCTACAGTGTTCCCATCCTCGGAGAAGGTTCAAATGGAGGAAACATTACCTATCCTGCACGTGTAAGAGACCCGATTAATACACTTATGGCCCTGGTCAGACTTATCTCTGACGGACAGTCAATTGCACAGGCAATAAAGAATCTTCCGGCCTTTGTTACAACAAATGCAACCGAAGAGAGGGCAATTCTAAGACTCCAAACTTCAGATTACAGAACTCTCAAGGCTCAGTATGAAAAAGAGCTTCCAAAGTGCTTTGAAGAGAAGAAAGCAGAGCTTGGAAGTTATGGAATCAAGAGCTGGAAAGAGTTTCAGACAGAAGGGATTGTTGAACGCTGTGAAAGCGGAAACGGAGACAAGGGCGGTCTGAAGATTTGCTTCTATCTTGAGGACGGAACCTGCGTTGCCTACATTTGGATGAGGCCTAGCGGAACAGAACCTCTGTTCAGAATTCTTGCAGATGTGGATGCATCAGTCAAAGATGCTGAAAAGCTTCACAACTCCCTTATTCAGTGGCAGAGGGAGATGGTTCTGAAGGCTCAAGAGGAAGTCCTAAAAACCGTTTAAGAGACTTATCGTACTCAATAATGCTCTCAAGAATGTGTCTGTCACGCTCTGACAGAGATGCATCACGCAGTTTTTCTTCTGCTTTTCTTCTGGTAAAGAAGATGTCGTTGATGGGATTTCCGTTGGGGCAGAGCAGTCTCTGAATTGAGAACTCCTTCCACTTTGCCATTTGATCACGGTCCAGGGCTTCAGGCCAGTTTCTGCAAACATGGCGCCAGACCATCTGGGAGCAGCGTTTGTCTATGAATTCCAAGTTCAATGACAGTTTCTGAGCAGGCGGGGTGTTTCTGACCAACGAGAAGAGGTTCTTGTCATGGTCAGAGAAGAAACCGCTGTAAATCTGATAGTCCGGGTCATCAATTGATTGGAAGGGCTTTTCTGCGTTTCTCAGTTTTACTATCAGTGAAGTTCTGTTTTCAATAATTGTCTTGTAGTGTGCAAGACAGAGGTTCTTATCTATTCCGAGTCTCTTGTAGGAATCTTCATTGATTGTATTCATCTTTGCAAGGAACGGGCTCTTGTTAATTCCTATTCTGAACAGTCCCGGAGTGCTGAAAACAGCATCCGGAGAAGCTTCAACTAAAAGAGAGGGGTCCTTTGAAAGGTCAAAGCAGAAGATTACATTGTCCTGAAGCACACTGGGTGTGATTGGGACAATCAAAGATGAACAGCCGTGGGGGTTGGTAAAGATTCTGCTTGTGTGAATAAGGGGCTGGGGAACATACTGAAGGTTCAGAAGGTTCTTTACCTCTTTCTTGTATCTGAGAGAGAAGTAGTAGTCAAACAATCGAGGCTGCTTTTCCTTGATTAAGCGGGCAATTGCAATTGTGGCATCTACGTCTACACATGCATCATGAGCACCGGTTTGGTCTATGTTGTTTGCAGCTGTAAGTTCTGTGAGTTTGAAGACGGGGTTTCCGTTTTCATTGGGGTTTGGCCAGTTTATTCCCTGAGGTCTGAGGTCATGAGTTGCCCTTACAAGGTCAATTATGTCCCACCTTGAGCACTTGTTTTTATACTCTCTTTCGTAGGGGTCCATAAGGTTGCGGTACAGGGCGTTTCTGATAAACTCGTCATCAAAGTTGATTGAGTTAAAGCCTACCGTGCATGTATTTTCACGGCTCATCAGGCTGTTTATCTTTTCAATGAAGTCACTTTCAGGAAGGCCTTTCTTCTTTACATCCTGCGGGGTAATTCCGTTTACAAGGCAGGCTCCGGGGTCGGGGAGGTAATCGGCCGAAAGGCGGCAGTACAACTCTACAGGGTCTCCTACGGGGTTGAGGTTCATGTCAGTCCTTCTGGCGGCAAACTGCGCTATCCTGTCAAAAGAGGGGTCGCGCCCGAATGTTTCAAGGTCATACCACAGAAAAGTTGCTTCATTGCTCATGCTTTTGATTCTACTCAAAGCGTATCAGCCTTGCAAATGCCAGTTTTGTGGGGTTTAATATACTAGGTGAAGCGGATATTGATATCACTGGTTCTAGTTCTCCTTGTTTTTGGCGTCTATGCAGAAGAGGCGTCAAGAGAGGACATAGGAAAAGCATTCAACATTTTTACAGACTGTCTGACTGCAACTCTTGTTGCCGAGTATTCCGAACCGCAAACTGAGTTGCCCTGTGTGAGCATAACAAAAGATTCAACAACAGGCCTTCCCTTAAGAATTGCATTCTTTTTGGCAGATCCCAGTGACTATGCCAAGGAACTTTCTCCCGGCTTCAGAAAGAAGATTCAGAATCCGCAGCTTGCAGCAGTAGGGAAGATTTTGGAATCCAGAAACTATCAGATGTCTGACTATCTGCTCAGCGGCTCTGTCATCCTTTCATTCAACGAAGGACAGACGCCTCAGGATATTTGGAATGCTCTGAGTAAAAAAACAAAAACGGATCATCTTGTCCGTCTGACTGTCAGTTTGGGTATTTTCGGTTTCAAACTTGATTACCCGCTGCTTGTAGAAGGGGATTTTGACGTTTCAATAGATGAAGAAGGTTACGTTGTTTTCAGCGGCGACGGCTTCAGTTATAAGTATTAAAAGGAAGGTATGAAAATGCAGGACGTTATGGAGTTTCTTGAAAAACATCAGATTTCCCCCTCAAGTGTGGACATTGAGAGTCTGTGCAACTACAAGCTTTCTCAGATGAAAGACGGTGAAGAGGGAAGAGAAAGTTCCATTGCAATGGTTCAAAGTTACTGTAACCCTGTGCAGTCAATTCCAATCAACAAAAAGGTTGCCGTAATAGATGCCGGAGGAACAAACCTCAGAACCTGTACCGTATATTTTGATGAGAAACTCAATCCGGTCTTTGAAGACTTTCAGCACGTCTCCATGCCGGGAATCAAGGATGAGGTCAGTTCCAGAACCTTCTTCTGTGTTTTTGCAGACCAGGTTGAACGTCTTGTTGATACAGTAGATTCCATGGGTTTCTGCTTCTCCTACGCAGCCAAAATCCTTCCTGACCATGACGGGGTGCCGTTCCTTCTCAGCAAGGAGATAAAGGCTCCTACAGTTGTAGGAAAGCACCTTGGAAAAGAACTGTTTGAAGAACTTACAGTGCGCGGTCATGACATGTCCAAAAAGAAGATCATTGTCATGAATGACACTGTTACAACACTCTTGGCAGCCCTTCCTGCTGCAAAGAATCTTGGTTGTGAAGGCTGTATAGGCTTTATTCTGGGAACAGGAACCAACACTGCTTTCATGGGTAAGAACGGAATTATCAATGAGGAGTCTGCAGGTCTTGATATCAGACTCGGAGACATTGACAGACGCTTTACCGACAGTACTCTCAATCCCAACGAACATCTTCTTGAAAAGGCAATAAGCGGAGCCTACCTTGGACCTCTTGCCCTGATGATTATCAGAACCGCAGCCGCAGAAGGTGTCTTTACCAAGGCATTTGAGAATGCAATTGCCTCAATTGAACAGCTGAATACCGTTGAGATTTCTTCTTTTGTTGAAGGAGCTCCGTCTGTTCTTGATGCCTGCATAAGTTCAAAGAATGATGCTGAAAAGCTCAGAACAATTCTTGAAGCTTTCATTGAAAGGGCAGCAAAGATATCTGCTGCAAATATTGCTGCATCTATCCTCTATACTGATTACGGAAAGGATAAGCCTGTTCTTGTAAATGCTGACGGTACAACATTCTACAATACTCCCGGCATGAAGGAAAAAACAGAGTCTTATCTTGCAGATTTCCTTGCATCCAAGGGCAGAAGCGCTAAGTTTACAAATATAAGGCGCAGCCCCATGATAGGAAGTGCAATAGGCGCTCTCAGCATCTGAGTTCAGACATCTCCAAGTGAAAAGTCTCCGATAATCTTTAAGAGATTGCCGTCTCTTACTATCTCAAGTTTTCTCTCAGGAAAATACAGGGGCAGGGACTTCTGAATAAAGACAAAGGCCCTGTTGTTAATCTCTTCACGCTGAACGGAAGACACAAACTGAAGGGTTCTTACATCTATAACCACAAGGTACCCGCGGCCGTACTTTGAGCCGTAACCCAGGGTAAAAGAAATTGAAGTTGCAAACACGCCGTCGTAGCTTGGGTTTGCACCGAATCCTCTCTTGGGACGGTTAGGGTGGAGGGCAAAGATGTCTGCGTACTGGTCTTCAAGATAGTTGTCCAGCTCTACGCACATGTTGTCCAGCCGTTGTTCAAGTTCTTCCTGCTTGGGATGCATCCCTGTTCTCCTTTAGTGCTTTTGCAAGTTCTTCAAGCTCCGGTCTGAATCTGGTGCAAAGAGTCTCTGCATGGTCAGACATTAGTTTGAGGGCTCTTGGCGAGGTATCATCCAAGCTTATCTTTTCACAAAGTTGGTCTTCAATTCTTATGTATGAAACTTCAGGAATCAGTTCCAAAACGCTGTCTACCGTGCGTTTTTGTGCAGTTGAGTACATGGGAACAATATTGTCCAGCCAGTTCAGAATTCCGGATGTAGACTGGTTTGCCATCTTATGAACATAGCCCGCAGTTCCGATTGAAACTATTGTAAAGTCCTTACACTCGGGAAAGAGCTTACGTGCCTGTGAGTATGCAAAAAGAGATGGATTGTTTGCAATTACTCCGCCGTCCACAAGTACTTTTGATCCGCGCTTGAGAGGAGAGTAGTAGGTTGGAGCGGCACTTGTTGCACGAGCAGCATCAAAGACGGGAATATCGCCGTCCTCCCAGCTTTTCATTTCCACTTCCTTTCCGCATGAAATATCGTAGGCCATTATCATTGTCCTGACCTTTGCCTGAGACAAAAGCGACTTGCCGTACCACATCCTGAAAAGCTTCTCAAGCCCGTCCACCGGGTACTTTTCAGCTGTAATTGACCTCAGGGCCCCTCCGAGTGCTGAAGGCGGAAAGGCAACAGACCCTGCAACCTTGTAGGTGTGCAGAAGGTCCTCAAGGCTCTGGTCTGCACATGTAAGTGCAAGAGCAATCAGACCTCCGGTCGATGTCCCGGTGACCAGATCAAAACAATTGACAAGAGATTCTTCACAGCCTGCTTCTTTGAGGCACTTCTGAAGTTCAATAAGGACACGGACAGGGATTACACCTCTCATGCCGCCACCGTCAAGGCTCAAAATGAAACGCCTTTCCGGAGCAGGGGTAATCTGAGGTTTCTTTGTCCACCACTTCCATATTTTCATACGTAGTTAAATTAATTATCATAAGGGCTATGGGTCAAGACCTATATGAAAACTGTCAACTATGTCCGAATCTGTGCGGCGTTGACAGAACTTCCGGCAAGACCGGCAGATGCAATGAAAGCTCATCCGTAAGGATTGCCTGGGCAGGCCTTCACAAAGGAGAAGAACCTCCGGTAAGCGGTGCCAACGGCTCGGGTATGGTGTTTTTCTGCGGCTGTCCTCTTCACTGCGCCTACTGTCAGAACTACCAGATTTCTTCTGCAGGCGGGGCCGGCTTTACAGTATCTGTTTCCGAACTTGCTACCATATTCAAAGAACTTCAGAACTTTGGAGCAACAACGCTGAATCTTGTTACAGGAACACACTTTGTGCCCTCAATTATTCAGGCTCTTGAACTTGCAAAAAAAGACGGTTTCTCACTTCCTGTTGTATGGAATTCCTCAGGCTATGAAACTGTTCAGACCCTAAGACTGATAGACCCTTACATTGACCTTTACCTGCTGGATGCAAAGACATTGGACAAGGAAGTAGGGCGCACCTTCTGCGGTCTTGCCTCCTATGCAGATGCAATTGTTCCTGTAATGCAGTTTCTCAAAAGACGCCATCCAGTAACGGACCTTGAAAAACTCAAAGGTGTTCTTGTAAGGCATCTTGTCTTTCCCGGAACCCTTGATTCAACTTTTTCCTTTTTGAAGTGGTTTGCAGACAACTATGCTCAAAATTTCAGACTGTCCCTCATGGTCCAGTTTGTACCGCCTAAGGCAAACCCCGGCTTCAAGAGCATGACAAGGGACGAGTACCATAAGCTGACAGACTATCTTGAGGGCCTTGATATTGACGGTTTTGTCCAGGAACAGGATGACAATGAGATTCTGTGGATCCCGGATTTTAACAGGGATAACCCGTTTCCGGACGGTTTTGCAAAGGTTCTTCCGCTGTTTCTTGAGTACAAGCGCATGAGAGGGTTATAATCGGGTAGTTATGATTGAAGATCTTCAGGACGAATACACGCTGTACACAGAAACCGGAAAGCAGACCTCCCGCAAGGGAAGTGTCTTTCTGATCATGCTCAGTATCTGGATTATTTTCTGTGCAGTGCTGTTCTTTATCTTCAGACCTTCTATTCGCAGATCCCTTGAACAGACCAACGCAGTAGAGATTGTGGAGAACATTGGAAAGTATCGTTTTCTGGTAGAATCCGAAGAGCTGACCCTGTACTTCTACAACAACAAAACAGGCCTTACTCCGTACAAGGTCAAAGTCAAGAACACAGGTTCGTCTTCTTACCACAATGCCATAGAAGGTCTTTTGGCCGGTCCGGGACCCCAGGTTCTTGAAAACGGAGGTGTCAGTTTCCTGAAATCCGGCACCAGGCTGCTTGGAATGACGGTTTCTGAAAAAATAGCCTTTATCAACTTCTCACAGGAAATAGCCACAGAGGAAGATTACAAAACAGCCTCTGCTCAAATACTTCTCACACTGAAAGCAATTAACCCCTACATTGAAGAGACCGTCATTCTTGTAAACGGCATTGACACCACCCATTGACTTATTTATATTAATAAATATATGGAGGGATACTATGAGTGTATTGTTATGTATCCTTCTTTGTCTTGTTAGTATTGGACTTGGCTGGCTTTTACGCTGGCTATACGGAAGATTGAAGCTTACATCGATTGAGCAGAAGGCAATCAGACTCAATCAGGAAGCAATTAGAGATGCCGAAGCCAAGAGCAGGGAAATC
>CADCOT010000119.1 GCA_902803145.1 uncultured Spirochaetales bacterium
AAGCTGCTGAACTTCGGTAAGGTTGGAAAACTTGAAGAGGGTTGGGCTGCCGACCTTGCATGTTTTGATATGAATTCAATTGCCTACGCCGGATCTCTTAGCGACCCCGTTGCCGCACTTCTTTTCTGCGGCTGCGATCATACTGCAAAGTATACAATCGTAAACGGACAGGTTGTTGTAGATGAAGGCAGAGTAGTTGGAGTTAATGAAGAAGAGCTTGCCAAAAAGGCAAATCAGATAAGCAAGACCTTGCTTGAAAAGAGGGAGAAAAATGGCTGAGAAACTTATTGTACCTAGAAGCGCAATAGCTGCAAGCAGATACAAGAATTCTGAATCTGCATTCCTTGCAGGCGGTACGGAAATTAACAGGTTGAACTCTTATGTTGATGCCAAAACGCTTATTAGCATAGGACGCCTTGGCCTGGATACAATCAACGATGCAGAAATTGACGGAAAGCCCTATCTCAGAATAGGTGCAACCGCAACCTTCACTGACTGTATTGAAAACCCCAAAGTTCCGGAGTATTTCAAGCAGGCATGTCACTTCATGAGCTCAATGGTAAAACGTAATATGGCCACCGTTGGCGGTAATGTTGCAATAGCCCGTGATGACTCATACCTTATTCCTACACTCGTGGCTTCAGGTGCTCTTGTTGAATTTTCAAATGAGAAGATTATTACAGTCAAAGAGTACTATCTCAGGCACTTCCGCCATGCAAACAAGCTGATTGTGGCAATCTACATTGACCCGTCTGCAAAGGTAAGGTCAAAGAGATATTCCAATACAGCAAGCGGCCACGCCTATGTGACTGTAGCTGTATGTGAAAAGAATGTTGCAGTTCAGATCAAGGGTGCAGGTCTAGTTGACACATCACGTCTTGAGGCCAGCAGTGACCGCAGCGAGGCTTTCTGCCTTGAATGGGCTGAAAAAGTCAAAAACAAGAATATTAAGAGCGACATGTTCGGCAGCGAATCATACAAACGCTATCTTGCCGGTGTTACTGTCTCAATGCTCTGCAAGGAGGGTGCAAGATGAATATCAAATGTATCATAAACTCAATTCCAAGGTCATTTGACGTTGATCCCACTATGAAGCTGAGAGACCTTCTTCAGCTTAACGGAAACAGGGCTGTAAGAGACTCTGATGACAGCGAAGGTTTCTGCGGAAGCGATACTGTTCTTGTTGACGGAGTTCCCGTATATTCAAACCTTGTCCTTGCAGGCGAGGTTAACGGCTGTGAAATCCGCACTCCTGACGGACTTGCAGATCCTGCCCATCTTACAGTTGTCCAGCAGGCAATGATTGATGCAGGTGTTGTCCAGAGCGCATACAATGCTCCGGCTGCAGCACTTCTGCTTACATGGCTCTTGGAAAACAACAGCAATCCTTCAAGAGAGGATATCAAAGACGCTTTAAGCGGTATCTTCATCCGTGATGCAGGCTACGAGCACTACTATCTTGCTGTAAAACTTGCACTGGAAAAGATGAATAGCGGCTCTTACAAAACAGAGATTGCTCCTTCATTCAGACCTGAGCTTGAAGTTATCGGAAAACCGCTTTCAAAGATTGACGGACCTCAGCTTGTAGCAGGTGCTGCTGCATTTGTAGAGGACTATGTTGATAAGAACACATGCCACATGGTTGTTCTCAGAAGCCCCCATGCAAGTGCATACATTAACAGTATTGATGTTTCAAAGGCTAAGGCTGTTCCCGGAGTTATTGAGATTCTTACAGCTTATAACACCCCTGAAACACATTATATGCAGGCCGGTCAGGGTAACCCCGAGCCGTCTCCGCATGACAGAAGACTTTTCAACCTCAAGGTTCGCCACGTAGGTGACAGAGTTGCTGCAGTTATTGCAGAAACAGAAGAGGCTGCAAAGAAGGCTCTTGACCTGATTAAGGTTGATTACCAGGTTCTTCCCGCCGTTTTCACAGTTGAAGAAGCAATGGCTCCCGGAGCCCCGAGAGTTCATGACGGAATTGTAGAATATCGCTCAGGAGCGCCTGCAGACCTTGATGAATATAACAAGGGTGCAGCAGACCCCAGAGAGGGAAAGGTTATCTATCAGTTCCCGCTTCACGCTGACATCAGAAAGAACATTGCAGCTTCAAACAAGGGTGAGATAGGTAATGTTGACAAGGCCTTTGAGGAATCAGATGCCATTGTTGAAAACACATACCAGACAAGCCAGGTTCAGCATACACCGCTTGAGACCCACATCTGTTTTGCAAAGATGGACGGCGGACGCCTTGTTGTTTATGCATCAACCCAGGTTCCTTACCACGTAAGAAGAATTGTAGGTTGGGTAACAGGACTTCCTGAGAACAAGATTCACGTAATCAAGACACGTGTTGGCGGCGGTTACGGCAGTAAGCAGGATATCCTTATTGAAGACCTTACAGCCTATGCTGCATATGTAACAGGCAAGCCGGTTCTTTGTCATAATACTCGTGAGGAAGAGTTTATTGCCAACTCCACAAGACACCCCATGCGTGTTCACGTAAAGATGGGCGGAAAGAAGGACGGTACTATCAATGCAATCTTCATGGAAGTTTGTGCAAACACAGGTCCTTACGGAAACCACTGTCTTACAGTTCCTATGAACAGCTGTTCAAAGACTCTGCCTCTGTTCAAGTGCGACAACATGCGCTATGACCTGAAGGTTTATTACACAAATACACCTCCTGCAGGAGCTTACCAGGGCTATGGTACTCCCAAGGGAACATACGGTCTTATGATGGCTATGGCAGAACTTGCCGGAAAGCTCGGTGTTGACTACAAAGACTTTGTACTTAAGAACCATGTTGATGAAGGCTACATGCTGGAAATTCTCAAGGGTCTTGGTGAAGGCCGTGAAGGTGCTGTTGTTCCTGTAGGTTCTTGCGGACTTGATGAAGCTATCAGAAAGGGTTGCGACATGATAGAGTGGGGCAAGAAGGTTGAATCTTCTGATCCCGACTGGAAGATAGGTAAGGGCTTTGCAATGATAATGCAGGGTTCAGGTCTTCCCGGATTGGACCACAGTGAAGCCATTGCCAAACTTGAGACAGACGGAACAGTCATTCTCAACAGCGGAGGAGCAGACCTTGGAACAGGCTTGGATACAATTTCTGCCAAGGTTGTTGCAGAAATACTTAAGTTGCCAATGGAGAAGATAACAGTTGTATCCGGAGATACAGACTCCTGTGCATTTGATACAGGTGCATACGCTTCATCCGGTACATTCTTCAGCGGAAACGCAAGTGTTGTAGCAACCCAGAAGCTCAAGGATATGATCCTCAAGGAAGCTGCTTTCCAGATGAATGAGAAAGTTGAAGATCTTGAGATAGTACATCCGGGTGCTGTCAGATCAAAGGCAAGCGGAAAGGTTCTTCCTTACGGAGAGCTTTCACACACCGCAATTTCCGGTGGCGGACACGGTCAGATGATTGCTCATGGCACATATGTGACAACGGCATCTTCAGTACCGTACGGTGCACACTTTGCTCAGGTTGCAGTCAACGTTAAGACCGGAGAAATCAAGGTTCAGAAGTTCTACGCACTTCAGGATGCCGGAACTCCGATCAACCCGGAGATTGCACTCTGTCAGATGTACGGAGCTGTTCAGAAGTCCATTGGTCACTCACTTTATGAGTCAATGATTCTGGATAAGAAGGGACGCTGTCTGAATGCAAACATGACTGATTACGGAACACCTATGATCACAGAAGCCCCTGAGGACTTCAAGGCTGTTCTGATTGATGTCAATGATAAGTTCGGACCCTTCGGAGCAAAGTCAATTTCAGAAATTGCATGTAACGGAGCTGCTCCTGCAATCGGTATTGCTATACACGATGCAGTGGGTGTTTGGGTAAGAAGCTGGCCTATGACTCCTGAGAAGATTCTCAGAGCTATGGGAAAGATAAAGTAATGCAACAAAATGCAACAAATTGTTTTACAAACAACTTGAGGCATGATAGATTTAATAGTAGATGATTATCTGCGAATGGAGGATTCTTTATGGATTTTGATAAAATCAAAAAGGCTGCTGAAAAATATGGCCCTGATATGACAAAGTTCTTGAGGGACATGATTGCAATCCCGTCAGAGAGCTGTGAAGAAAAGGGTGTTGTTCACAGAATTAAAGAGGAGATGGAAAAGCTCGGTTATGACAAGGTTGAAATTGACGGCCTTGGAAACGTAATCGGTTGGATGGGAAAGGGCGACAAGATTATCGCTATTGACTCCCATATTGATACAGTAGGTATCGGTAACATCAAGAACTGGGAAGCAGATCCTTACAAAGGATATGAAACTGACAAGGTCATTTACGGCCGCGGCGGTTCAGACCAGGAAGGCGGAATGGCTTCAGCAACTTACGGAGCCAAGATCATGAAAGACCTTGACCTCATTCCTGAGGGATACAAGATCATGGTTGTAGGTTCAGTACAGGAAGAAGACTGCGACGGCATGTGCTGGCAGTACATCTACAATGTAGACAAGATTGTTCCTGAATTTGTCATTTCCACAGAACCCACAGACGGCGGTATTTACAGAGGCCACAGAGGAAGAATGGAAATCCGCGTAGACGTTAAGGGTATTTCCTGTCACGGAAGTGCTCCTGAACGCGGAGACAATGCAATCTATAAGATGGCAGATATCCTCCAGGACGTCAGAGCTCTTAACGAGAACAAGAAAGATGATCCGCACGTAGCAGGTCTTGAAAAGATGCTTGATCCCAAGTGGAACCCCGAGCACTACGAAGATGCACGCTTCCTCGGTCGCGGAACATGTACAGTTTCTCAGATTTACTTCACAAGCCCCTCTCGCTGTGCAGTAGCAGACTCTTGTTCAATTTCAATTGACCGCAGAATGACAGCAGGTGAGACCTACAAGTCATGTCTGAAGGAAATTGAGGATCTTCCTGCAGTTAAGAAGTACGGCAAGGACGTACAGGTTTCAATGTACTGGTATGACAGACCGGCATGGACCGGAGAAGTCTACAAGACAGAGTGTTTCTTCCCCACATGGATCAACAAGGAAACAGCTCCCCACGTACAGGCTCTCGTAGATGCTTACCATGGACTTTGGGGCAAGGAGAGAATCTGGGCAGACGACACTGCAAAGGCAAAGAGAGAAGGCAGACCGCTTACAGATAAGTGGACATTCTCAACAAACGGTGTATCAATCCAGGGTCGTTACGGAATTCCGTGCGTAGGATTCGGTCCCGGTGCAGAAAGCCAGGCACACGCTCCCAACGAAATTACATGGAAGCAGGACCTTGTAGTCTGTGCAGCTCTGTATGCAGCAGTACCAAAGCTTTACAAGCCCGCAGAGAAGAAAGAAAGCGCAACATCATTCCGTCAGGAACTGACAGGAAACGACATCCGCTGACAACAGTTGGTATATAGGAGAAAAAAATGAGCAAAACAACAAAACTGGCAAGACATCTTGAACAGCTGCACATCAATAACATGTACAAGAATGACTTCTATTGGACATGGGACAAGACTGACGAGGAAATTGACGCAGTCTTCACAGTTGCAGATGCTCTCAGAGATCTGAGAGAGAGAAACAAGAGCACAAGAATCTTTGATTCAGGTCTTGGAATTTCAATCTTCAGAGATAACTCAACCAGAACACGTTTTTCATTTGCATCAGCTTGTAACCTCCTCGGTCTTGAGGAACAGGTTCTTGATGAGAAAGTCAGCCAGATTGCACACGGTGAAACAGTCCGTGAGACAGCAAACATGGTTTCATTCATGGCTGATGTAGTAGGTATCCGTGACGATATGTTCATTGGAGAAGGCCACAAGTATCAGAAGACATTCATTGATGCATGTGAGGAAGGATATCGCAAGGGAATCCTTGAGCAGAGACCTACACTGGTAAACCTCCAGTGCGACGTTGACCACCCCACACAGTGTATGGCTGATATGCTTCATGTTATCCATGAGTTCGGCGGAGTAGAGAACCTTAAGGGTAAGAAAGTTGCAATGACATGGGCTTATTCACCTTCTTATGGTAAGCCGCTGTCAGTTCCTCAGGGAGTTATCGGATTGTTCACACGCTTCGGTATGGACGTAACACTTGCTCATCCGGAAGGATATGAAGTAATGGGTGACGTCATTGACGTAGCAAAGAAGAACGCAGCTGCAACAGGCGGAAAGTTCACCATGACAAACAACATGAAGGAAGCTTTCAAGGATGCAGATATTGTTTATCCTAAGTCATGGGCTCCGTTCAGCGCTATGGAAGAGAGAACAAAGCTCTACCAGAAGGGCGACAAGGCCGGTATCGATGCTCTTGAGAAGAGACTTCTTGCTCAGAACGCAGAGCACAAAGACTGGACATGTTCAGAAGAGATGATGAAGCTCACAAAGGGTGGAAAGGCTCTCTATCTGCACTGTCTGCCCGCAGACATTTCAGGTCTTTCATGTAAGGAAGGCGAGGTTGACAACTCAGTATTTGACCGCTACCTTGTACCGCTTTACAAGCAGGCATCTTTCAAGCCGTATATCATTGCAGCAATGATCATGCTGGCAAAGGTAAAGGATCCCGTAAGCGCACTTATGGATCTGGATGCAGCAGACAGCAAGAGAAAGAGATTCTAATTAAGAATCAAATCAGTTTAAGAGGCCGGAATATTTTCCGGTCTCTTTTATTTTTTCTGCTATAATGGAGATATGAAACAGATTCCTTTCACATATGACAAATCGGAAGTAAACAGATGTCTTTTGTGCAATGACCCTGTCTGCACCAAGGCATGTCCCCAAAAGGCAAATGTAGGCAAGGTTTTAAGGTCTCTTTACTTTGATAATCCTCTGAGCGGAGCATTTCTCCTAGCA
Source organism: uncultured Spirochaetales bacterium (assembly GCA_902803145.1). Lineage (GTDB taxonomy): Bacteria > Spirochaetota > Spirochaetia > Sphaerochaetales > Sphaerochaetaceae > RUG14846. The sequence continues at coordinate 6,833 of CADCOT010000119.1, forward strand.
AATGTTGATTGCACCTACTGTAATGCTCCATGTGAAAAAGCCTGTGTTCTTTCTAAAAGCAAACCTTCGGTTGAAGTCAGAAACATCTTTATGGCTTTGAAGGAAGATATTAAAGCATTGCCGGAGGCAAAGCTTGATAAAGTTGATATCTCTACAGATATCTGCGGTGTTAAACTGGAGAACCCGTTTTTGCTCTCATCTTCTGTAGTTGCCAGCACGTACGATATGTGTAAGCGTGCCTTTGAAGCGGGGTGGGCCGGAGCTGCCTTTAAGACAATTTGTAATTTCCCGCAGCATGAAGCTTCTCCAAGGTTTTCTGCAATTCACAGCCATTCTGTTTCTTTTTGCGGCTTTAAGAATATTGAACAGCTGTCAGACCACAGCGTGATGGAAAACATGGAGATTTTCAGACGCCTGAAAAAAGAGTTCCCCAATAAGGTGATTATTGCCTCAATAATGGGACAGAATGAGCAGGAGTGGACAAGTTTGGCAACTGAATGTGAGAAGGCGGGAGCCTCTGTAATCGAGTGTAACTTCTCATGTCCCAACATGGAATCTTCTGAACTTGGAATTACAATAGGTCAGTCTGAAGAGATGATTGAAAAGTTCACTAGAGCAACCAAGAAGGGAACAAGCCTTCCGGTTCTTGCCAAAATGACACCAAATATTACTGACATGGTTCCTATGGCTAAGGCTGCCAAACGGGGTGGTGCTGACGGAATTGCCGCAATAAACACAATTAATTCAATTACAGGTGTTGATCTTCACACTTTGACTGCAGAGCCTGCTGTCAGAGGTAAATCAATAATAGGCGGATACTCAGGACCTGCAGTAAAACCCATTGCCCTGCGCTTTATTTCAGAGCTTGCCACATGCAATGAACTGAAAGGTATGCACATAAGCGGAATGGGCGGAATTGAGACCTGGGAAGATGCAATGGAATTTATTCTTCTGGGATCTTCCAGCCTTCAGGTTACAACATCTGTCATGCAGTACGGCTACAGAATTATTGATGATCTGATTGAAGGTATGAAGCACTACATGAAGGGCAAGGGGATTGCCAACTTGAAGAGTATGATAGGAGCTGCAGCCGGTTCTGTTGTAGGACATACAAGTATTGAAAGAGATACAATTGTTTTCCCAATCATAGACCAGGATAAGTGCAACAAATGCGGAAGATGCTATGTATCCTGTATGGATGGTGGACATCAGGCTATCTATTTGGATTCAAAAACAGGTCTTCCCAAAGTAGACGGTTCAAAGTGTGTTGGTTGTCATCTTTGTTCCCTTGTCTGTCCAATGGGCTGTATTGAAAAAGCTAAAAAGGCAATAAAAGCCAACCATTGAGAATGAGTCTTCTTTTTAGATATAATAGCCGCATGACTAAGAAAGTCGGTTTTATTGCATTTGTTGTATTATGTCTTGTTTTTGCTCTTGCAGGGTGCTCAAAAAACACTTCTGAATCGAATTCGAATGAAAGTGTTGTAGCAATAGGCATTGCCCAGGATTTTGACAGTCTTGACCCGCACCACATGCAGGCAGCAGGTACAAAAGAGATACTCTTTAATATGTTTGAAGGCCTGGTAAAACCAACTTCTGACGGGGATATTGTTCCGGCTGTTGCCTCTCAGGTAACAAAGTCAGATGACGGCCTTGTTTATACCTTTACACTTCGTGATAACGTAAAATTCCATGACGGGAAGGCCGTTACTGCAAAAGATGTGCTTTATTCTTTCAACCGCCGTATGGACGGAAAGGACAGTGCTGCAAAACTTGCTTCGCTTTCAGTGGTAAAGAGCGTAGAGGCAAATGACAACAAGATAATTATCACTTTGTCTCAGCCAAGCAACGAGTTCCTTGCTGCAGTAATGAACGTTTATATTATTCCGGAAGGCTATGGAAATCAGGAATCTTTCCCCATAGGAACAGGTCCTTACCGCTTCTCTAAACGAGTATTCCAGGATAGTCTGGAACTTGTACGTTTTGATGAGTACTGGGGAGAGCAGGGAAAGACAGACAAGTTTGTCTTCAGAATTTTGGAAAGTTCAGATGCCCTTGTTCTTGCACTTCAAAGCGGGGCGGTGGACGTGGTATCTCATCTGACATCAGATCAGACAAAGCAGCTTGATACAAATAAGTTTGACATTCTTACAGGAAGCATGAACCTGGTACAGGCTCTTTACCTGAATAACGCTGTAAAGCCTTTTGACAATATTCTTGTAAGACAGGCCTTGTGCTACGCAGTAGACAGAAAGGCTGTCATAGATCTTGCTTTTGACGGATACGGAATAATTCTCGGAACATCAATGTTCCCGTCATTCTCTAAGTACTATGTTGATGAACTGACCAACTACTACCAGTATAATCCGCAGAAGGCAAAAGACCTTCTCAAAGAGGCCGGATATCCGAACGGATTTAGCATGACAATTACCGTTCCGTCCAACTATACACCTCATGTTAATACTGCAACTGTTATTGCAGAGATGCTCAGACAGGTAGGAATTGATGCATCCATCCAGCTGGTTGACTGGGGAACATGGCTTGAAGAAGTCTACACAAAACGTAACTACCAGAGCACTGTAACAGGTGTTTCAAGTGACAATATGACTGCAAGAAAGCTTCTTGAACGTTTTGGAAGCACTGTTGGAAACAACTTTACCAATTACAGCAATTCTCAGTATGACCAGATTCTTCAAAAAGCTCTTAATGAAGCTGAAGATTCCGTTCAGACAGAGCTTTACAAAGATCTTGAAAGAAATCTTACTGAAAATGCAGCCAACGTCTATATTCAGGACATGGCAGACCTTGTTGCTGTAAAAAAGGATATAAAGGGTCTTACTTTCTATCCTTTGTACGTTCTTGATATTTCAACTATTTACAGGGAAAAATGAAGATAATAGTCCGCCTGCTTCTAACAATGCTCCTTGTGTCTTTTCTGACATTTGCCGCATTTGAAGTTGTATCCGGAGACCCGGCACGTACAATGCTGGGTACAGAGGCTACGGAGGAGCAGGTCAGGGCCTTGCAGGCAGAATTCGGACTGGACAAGCCTTTCTTTGAAAGGTACATCCTGTGGATTACGGGGTGCTTTACCGGAGATTTGGGTCTTTCTTATTCCTACAGACAGCCTGTTTCTGTTCTTATTGGGTCAAAGGCTCTGGTTTCTCTTTGGCTATGTCTTTTAAGCTTTGCCATGATTGTGGCAGTTTCAATCCCTCTCGGACTGGCTTCATATAAATACAGCGGACGCATTCTTGATCCGCTTAGGAGCATTGTCACACAAATCTGTATGGCAGTTCCTCCGTTTTTCACAGGAATTCTTTTCAGCTGGATATTCGGAATAGGTCTTAAACTCTTTGTTCCGGGAATGTCTGCAGGCTTTGTCCATCTGCTCTTCGGTGCAATCTGTATAGCTATTCCAAGAATTGCAATGACGGTAAGACTTCTCAGGTCTACCGTTGTTTCAGAGATGAACAAGGCCTATGTTCGCACAGCTATCAGCCGAGGTAACGACCGCTCTGCAGTTCTAAGAAAACACGTACTGAAAAACTCTCTTGTCAGTGTTGTCAGCTTTTTAGGTCAGACTCTGGCTGAGCTTGTAGGGGCTACAATTGTTGTAGAGCAGGTCATGGGAATTCCCGGACTTGGTCGCTTTCTTGTAACATCAATTCTTCACAGAGATTATCCTGTAATTCAGGCTATAGTTCTGATTCTTGCCTTCTGGGTCGTCCTTTCCGGTGTGCTTGCAGATCTTGTAAACCATGCCATTGACCCAAGACTGAAGCTTTCAGGGGAGGGCAGAGAACTGTGAAAAAAGCCGGACTGATTATTACCGCAATCATGCTTGTTCTGGCCCTTGTCGGAGCTTTCTGGACTCCATATTCCTATACGGCTGTAAGTTACGACAGGCTTCAGGGCCCGTCAGCCAAACATGTTTTGGGGACTGACAACTTTGGCCGCGATATCCTAAGCCGAATCATGAAGGGTATGGGTACCACAATGTCCATTGCCTTCCTTACTGTTGCAATAGGTGCATTCCTAGGGACCCTGATCGGGGCAGTGACGGGCTACTACGGCGGCTGGGTGGACAGAATCCTTATGCGCTTCAACGACGCGGTAACAGCTTTCCCCACCTTCCTTTTGGCGCTTTTGATAGTCAGCATAGTGGGCCCGGGCTCAAAGTACTCCGTGGTCATTGCCCTGTCTCTTGTGTTCATCCCCGGCTTTGCACGCGTAATGAGAAGTGAGTACGCTTTTCTTGCCAACAGAAATTTTGTAATCAGTGCCCGCCTAATGGGGGCGGGCGATGCTCGTATAATGTTTCGCTATCTTCTTCCGAACACAACAAGAACTCTGCTTCCGGCTCTTACAATCGGCTTTAACAATGCCGTACTTGCAGAGGCAGGTTTGAGTTTTCTGGGAATAGGAGTTTCACCCCCGGATGCATCGCTGGGCTACATGCTCAGCGAATCGCAGAGCCTGATAGTCTCAGCCCCTTGGTACGTGTTGAGCGTGGGACTGGCAATTGTGCTTCTGGTCTTTGGCGTGGGACTGATAGGGGAAGGGAGTAAGGCCGATGCTTGAAATCAAAGACCTTCATGTCAAATTCAACGACAGCTCCAGAGAAGCCGTGGGCGGAATCTCTCTGAAAATCAACGACGGGGAGATTGTGGGACTTGTAGGAGAGAGCGGCAGCGGAAAAACCGTAACTGCCATGAGCATAGCCGGCCTCCTGCCAAGAAAGAGATGTACCTACACCGGTGACATCCTTCTCAACGGCAATGACCTTTTGCATGCGCAGAGAAGCGAACTGCGCAAACTGCACGGTAAGGACATTGGTGTTGTTTTCCAGGATCCTATGGACTCGGCAGACCCGCTTATGAAGATAGGACGCCAGATTGGAGAGGTTCTTGAAATCCATACAAATCTCTCTGCATCCGAAAGGAAGGAGAAGGTTCTGAAGGCAATGAGTGAAGTAGACCTCCAAGATCCTGAAAAGATCTACAACTCTTATCCTCATGAACTGTCCGGCGGAATGCTACAGAGGGCAATGATTGCAGCAGCAATTGTAATTGAGCCAAACCTTCTTCTTTTGGATGAGCCCACAACTGCCTTGGATGTCACAACCCAGGCTCAGATTCTGAGTCTGCTTTCAAGACTGAACAAAGACCTAGGCATTTCAATGCTTCTTATCTCTCATAACATGGGAGTTGTCAGACAGCTTTGCACTCGTATTGCCGTAATGAGACGCGGTCTGATAGTGGAAGAAGGTCCTGCCCTGGAAGTTTTTAACAATCCTCAACATCCTTACACCCAGCACCTTATCCAGGCAATCCCAACAAGGGAGGGCAGAAAGAATGGATAATCTTGTTCTTGAAGTAAAGAATGTCAGCGCCGGTTACTTTGAACGCGGGTACCACGAAGTTCTACATAATATAGATTTTAATATTAAACACGGAGAAATAATGGGCCTTGTAGGGGAGAGCGGAACAGGAAAGACAACCCTGACCCGTGTGATTCTGGGAATAATCAAACCTCAGAGCGGTCAGGTGATCCACTACACAAAACGTCCTCAGATTATTTTCCAAGATGCCTACAGCTCTCTGAACCCCTGCTTCAATGCAAGATGGGCCGTAGAAGAACCTTTGAAAATATTCGGTAAGTATAATAGTAAAGAAAGAAACCGCCGTGTGGATCAGATGCTTGAACGTGTAAATCTTCCCCGCGAATGCTGGAATATGCTTCCGTCTGAACTTTCCGGAGGTCAGAGGCAGCGTGTATGCATAGCATCTGCCCTTATCAGGCGCCCTCATTTTCTGATTGCGGATGAGCCTGTAAGTGCCTTGGATGTTACAATCCAGGCCCAGATTCTCAACCTTCTCAGACAGCTAAGGGATGAACTTGACTTAAGTTATCTCTTTATTTCTCATGATCTGAATGTTGTTTATCAGCTTTGTGACCGAGTTCTTGTAATGAAAGACGGGGCCATAGTAGAGCAGGGAACTGTAAAAGAGGTTTACAATAATCCCAAGCATGAATATACAAAGAGTCTTCTTGCTGCTTCAGTTTAACTTCTGAAGAATCTCAACAGCGCTTCTGACCTTCTCTTTGACATTGTTCAGCTCTTCGGAAAACTGACGCTCTGAACCTGTCAAGAGCCAGTCAATGGAACAGTCCAACTCTTCTGCAAGAGCAACAATCACGGATACAGTAGGAAACCTGTTGTCACACTTCTGATTGACCACAGTCTGATAGGGAATACCTGTATTCTCACAGATAGCCCTAAGGCTCTTCTTCTTACCCCTGCCACGCTGCTTCTCTTCTAATCTCTTCCAAAAATCCGAAACATTGTTATTATCCATAAATACCCTGCCCTGACGGGTGATGACTTCACTGCAAATTGTTATTAAAAAAGGATGTTGTGGCCGGCTTTAGGCCGGCCACAAGGGAAATAGTATAATCAAAACAATTATTCTGAAAGAATGTAAATATGCCCATTGCCATTACGATTTGACGTGTCGGTAGCATTTTCAGGATATGTGTTAAACGGGTCATGATTAACATCGTAAAGGAAACGCCTTTCTTGAGGACACACACTTCCATTTGGGTGATCTTGGAAGAAGGCATGTACATCTTCAAATGATGCTGTAATTGTCGGATAGGATGTTTGCGGTGGATTTGACGTATGATAGTGATTATTCATGACCGCTTCATAATTACTCTTACTGAAACCAATGGGAGTACTGTATGACGGATTTGATACAGGAACACCCGATCCCGTATGCTTCATTAAGCAGAAATAGGTCTTACTAGAGGTACCAGTTAAGACTTTAATCTCATTGAATGATGAAGTTGAATACTTGGAAATAGTCTTTTCTGCAAGTTCATTAAGCTGTTCATCCCCAACAGTAAAATTATTAAGAACGACAAATTCAGACTCATGAAGTTTGTAAACTGCATCAGCCACTCTCGCACTATCATCAGAAACTGTACAATCTTTTATGATAAGTTGACTGTGAGTAAGGGTATCAGCAACAGATGCTCTTGTTAATTCCATGCTTCCATTCATTCCTCCGAACAAACCACTACTATTAAGACCGCTAATTGTTCCGCTAATATTACAATTCTCAACTTTATAAGTGTAGACGTTGCCCCCGTTGTTTAGGATAGCAAAATGGAAATTCTGAAGAGATCCGGCAATACCACCAGCTCTTGCTGTTCCACTGGCTGCTTCTGCTGTTACAGTCGCGGCAGATGAAAGATTTGAGAGTTCAAATTGTGTTCCCACATAGGCAACACCAATAAAAGCACCTACGTTATCATTTCCTTTTATACTACTTGTTGAATCAATTGTACAATTTGAAAGAACAAACGTTCCTTTACCTTTTGTTATGTCTTGATTTCCGTCTTCAACAGTTCCATCATCAACACAACCAATCAAAATACCGCTCTTTTTCTGACCAACAACATCACAGTTTTCAAGATTCAAATTCTTGATTTCAGCATATCTTACAACTCCAAACAAACCCTGATATTGTTCTGTGCTGTTTGAAATTTGGAGGTTTTTAATTGTGTGATTTGCACCGTCAAACACACCTTTGAATGGGGTTGATGCAGCTCCAATCGGAGTCCAGGCAACATCTGTAAGGTCAACATCTTCCAAAAGTTTTACTGATGCAGTTGAATAACCGTCTTCGCCGTCATTTACCTTCTTGGCAAATTCAACAAGTGACATTGTTTTCTTTTCTGTGCCGATTGTTACTTCAACCTCAGTTGCCTTTACAACAGTCCATTCGGATGCGCCTGTCTTCTTTGCAACATAGCCTTCAGCTACGCAGTTGGCGGGGCATCTTGAAGGATTGATGTTGTAAGTTCCTCCTTTAACGGTAGGAAGGGTATTGCCTGTACCCGTTAAATAGAATTTCCCGCCATTATCAGTGTCAACAGTAAATGTTCCGCTTTCAATAATAATTGTTGAAGCATCGAAAGCACCTGTGGGATTCTCTGGGGTCTTCACGTCGTCTTCGTTAGTTCCAGCACCCTGAACCCAGAACATTGACGGATTTTCAACAGTAGAATCTGTATTCTTCGTGTATGTGGTTCCTTTGATAGTTACATTGGAACCGACCTGGGAACAGACAGTGTAGTATTTCGTTCCTTTTACATTACAACTGTCAATAACTACATCATCAGAACCTGTAAAAATGTTAATTCCACCAATTGTTGTAATATTCTGTATCAATGCTCCATCTGTTCCGGCAATAAAAAGAACATATGAGTTGGTAGCAGTTCCTGTAGTACCAGCCAGAAGTGTTCCATTGATAATAGAAGCATTGCTAATACGTCCATCGATGGCAAATCTATAACCGAATGCAATGGCACCATTACCCATCTTGCTGATTGTCTTTCCGTTAAGATCAAGGGTTACTCCATTTTTGCAAATTGCAAGAGTATGATAATAGTCTCCTGACCACTTGTATACATCATACGGAGCTTGTGAGAAATCCAAATCCATCAGAAGAATAATTGTGTCATTGTCATTTAATCCATTAACTGCATCAACAAGAGTTTCGTAAAGCTTGTTTCCGATTCTTGCGTGGTACTGCGCATCTACAGATTCCGGTTCGCCTTTGTCTACGATAACAGCTTTACCAGGATTAATTGTTATATCTGATCCGCTTTCTTCTTTCACGGTTATTCTAGCCTCAGAACTTGCGTTCTGGATTTCATATGAAGCAGTAGAGGAGGAGTCGTTGCTGTCAATCTTGACATTACCGCTTCCAGAAACAACTACAACAGCTTCGTTTGAAGCAACAAATGAATCAACTGTTGATTCTGATGAGGTGTTTACAATAACAACTGCTGCATCTGCCTTGAACTCTGTAGCTTTAACACTTGTGTTGTTGTTGAATGTAACAACAGGCTTGCTTTCAGCTGTAGTTCCGCCTGTGGCAGCAATCTTTCCGCTGATTGTTGTCGGAGCAGTTGTGCTGTTGGAACCGACTGTCAGAGTTGCTCCGTTAGCAGCCCAGAATACGTACTGTGTGGGTTCAACCTTCATCTTGGGGGCATCTTCAATTGTGAGTTTTGTATCTGCTCCTTCAACATAGACCATGGTAAGGTTTGCTGTTGTGTCACGAAGGTCAATCTGCTCAAGACCTTTGAGTGTAACATCTGCACCACCGGTAATTGAGAGACCGAAGGTACCAGTTGTGCTTCCCTGTGTTGCTGTTACATCTGTGAAAGAGTAGGTCCAACCTGCAAAGTCAATGATAACAGAAATGTTGGGATCATCGATTTTTGCTCCCGGACCTTTTGCATTTCTTGTAAGGTAAATGACATCATCGTTGGCGCCTGCTGCCTTAGCACCTTTTCCAAGTCTTGCATTAACTGCTTCCTGCAATGTGTTGTAATACTTGCCGTTCAGCATAAAGGTTCCGGATCCCTGAGCACCATACAACTGTGTATCAACAGTTACATCCTGAGCACAGGAGACTGCTATGACTAAAAGCAAAAGAACTGTTGTAATTATGGATAATATCTTTTTCATATGAGCCTCCTTACAGGTTTATCCTTGCACCTAGGTTGCAAAGGAAAGCTGTATCCAATGAATCAAAAGTTGCAGTTGTATTTCTCTGTCTTCCGATTCTGAAGTCTGCACCTGCTGTGATATCAACAGCAGAACTGACTGCAAAAGAGAAACCTGCATAAATACCATAAGCAGGGTAGACTCTTGTAACAGAGTTCAGACTTCTAACGTCAATTCCGGCTCCGAAGTCAAAGTCAAACTTGACCACATTGGAAATCGGTATGATTACACCGGCTTTGATAAGAGCACTGATTACAAAGTAGGGTTTTGTAGTCTCGTTATACTTGTAGTCAGTGAATGAGACATCAAGTCCGACAGCTCCTTTGATGGAGGGAAACTGATATCTGTATCCGAGTTTTGCTCCAAATCCGTATTTGGACTTGAACTGATCAGTGTTGTTAAATTTCACATCCTGATAAGAATAGGGTGAAACCTGAGCTAAAATGCTATGGGTTGCAGCGCTTACGCTTAAAAGAGCAAGTGTGCAGACGATCAACACAGCAAGCATTTTTCTCTTCATTGTTAACTCCTTTCAATAAGACTCACTGCAATCACTGATTGCAGAAATGGAAAAATGCTTATGAGATAGAGAATTATGTCAATTACTATTTGCAGGTTTTATAAACAATTATTATTAACCATACAAAAAGCACTAAACCTCAATAATTAGTTATTGTGGTTTAAATTAACCTAAATCAGTTTTCCCATATTCATTTCTCTAATTTAAAATATAGTCAATATATTGAGCATAGTCAACAAATTGACTGTGCTAGAATCATCATTCGTATCAATTAGAGGTGATTTGAAAGGATGATTTCCTATGCACCGTTGTGGAATACGATGAAGCAGCGGGGATTAACAACTTACGATCTTATTTACAAGAACGGTTTATCCGCCAATACCATCCATAGGATTAAGAACAATAATGCAATCACAACCAAAACATTGGATGAATTGTGCTTTATTCTGAATTGTAATGTGTCAGATATAATTGAGTATGTTGAATCGGACGAGTAGGGTATATTGATCCTGCACCTATTTCTTTCAGAATCTAGTCAAATAATGTGTAAAAAAGGAACAGGGGCCGAAGCCCCTGCCTTGATAATCTAATTCATTAATAGCCGTGACATTAAATCAAAGGTTTAGTTAACTGTATCAAGTATTTGATAAGTATACTCTGAAGTAGATTGTTCAGAGTGTGTTACTTTAACTGTTTTGCCAGTCTTTACAAATGGCTCCACAGTTATGCTATAGTACGAATTTCCTATAACAAGGAATCCTCCCTCAATCAACAAGTCATAATTATCATCAAATGAAGCTGTATTTGCATTAATTGGGTAAACCTTACCCTCATCAATATAACAGATGGGATATCCGCTTGTTTCCAAGAAATAATCTATTGCTTCTTGCTGATTAACTCTTGAAATAACCAAACCTAAATCAACTGGACTATTTTCGATACTCAACGGTAAATGGGCTCCATCATCAGCGGTCTCTGATCTAAAACCATAAAGATCATTGTTCACCTTGAATATGTAGCGTCCACTGGACAATCCACCAACTATTCTATTGCTGTAGGATTCGCCGTTCTTTTCAATAACGATTCGTCCGGCATTTGTGTAAGTGCCGATGTAATAACCTTTGTTTCCATCTTCCTTTGTAATAGACATTTTTTCGTAGTCATTATTGCAGTTTTTGAATACAAAGGTTTCTTGCATCAAGTATGTCTCGGTATACCCGCCGTACCTTGTTCCTTGGTTTATGTACGAAACAAGACCAACTCCACTGGTGCCGGTTCCTGTTTCAGTCAACAATCCGGTATTTGTACAGTTTTCAAAGTAGTATAGATGTCCATCATCAAATGAATTGTTTGACAAATCGTCACCTTGAGTATTCCAACAATATATATTGGCAACCAAGGCACCGATTCTGGACCCACTGGTAATTGAAGCAGAGTTGGTACAATTGGTAATGTATGTCTTTCCGCCGTTGTCCAATCTATTGTCAATAGTACCAACCAATCCACCAACCTTTTTAGTACCTGAAACTTCAGAATCAGAATCAATAACTACGTTATCAATGGTCAAGTTTCCGAAAGCGTAGCCCAATAAAACAGCACCATCTTCTACTGCATCGGTAATGCTTGCATTTTCAAATCTGATGTTTTTGAACGTAGCATTCTTAGCATACTTAAACAAACCGATTTGCTTATCATTTGAAACTGCTAAGTTTTTTATTGCCTTGTCATTGCCATCGAATATTCCTGAGAAAGGATTGTCAAATGTTCCAACAGGTGTCCATGCAACTCCTGAAAGATCCACATCAGCAACAAGTGTTATTGTCTTTCCAAAGTTTTCAGAAATAAGGGCTTCCTGAAGTTTATATAGAGTATTCCAATCGCCATTTATAATCGTATTCTTTCCGATATTTGTATCATCAACGGCAGAAGCATCTCCGGTTTCATTAACCACGGTTCCTTCTCCGATAACTTCAATCTGTCCTTCTTCTTTTTCTTCAAGAGTCACCTTTCCTTTGGAAACGACCACTTTTGAAGAATCTCCAACGTTCAGATTTGTGATTACAGAAGCTGTAGAAGCACTCTCAATAAAAACGGTTGCATTGTCAGTTGCTTTTACTGCGCCAGCAACAACACTATTTCCTTTAATACTAATTGTTGTTCCGGTGACGGCAATACCGCCTGAAACCCTTGCAGCATCTTCACTGGACTTTCCGATTGTCAGTGTTGCACCATCAGTTGCCCAGAATACATACTGGTTTTCTTTGACTTCCATCTTGGGGGCATCTTCTATGACAAGACTTGAATTTGAGCCTGATACGTAAACCATTGTCAGATTTGCAGTGCTGTCAAACAGGGTCATTGTTGATGTTCCCTTGAGAGTCACTTCTGAGCCTCCGGAAATTGAGAGACCGAAGGTACCTGTTGTGCTGCCCTCTGTGGCCGTTACATCTTTGAAAGAGTAGGTGTAGCCTGCAAAGTCAATGGTAACAGGTGTGTTGGGGTCATTGATTACAGCTCCGGGACCTGCTGCATTCTTCCTCAGGTAAATAACACCGTCATTGTCTCCTGCAGCTTTGGCACCTTTGCCAAGTCTGGCATTAACTGCTTCCTGCAGAGTAGCGTAGTATTTGCCGTTGAGCATGAATACTTCTGTATCTACTTTGTTGTACAGCTGTGCATCAACAGTTACATCCTGAGCACAGGAGACTGCTATTGTCAGAAGTACAAGTGCTGTTAAAGGTATTGATAATATCTTCTTCATATCTGTCTCCTCCTTACAGGTTTATCTTTGCACCAAGGTTGCAGATGAGATTGAAGTCATTTGAACTTAATGCGCTTTCTGCATTGTCCTGCCAGCTGACTCTCAGATCTGCTCCGGCTGTGATATCAACCATCGGACTTACAGCATAGGAAAGACCTACGTAGCCACCGACGACAGGATAGACCCTTGAAACTGACTTATAAGATCTGATCTCTGCTCCGGCACCTAAGTCCAAATCAAGATTCAGCACATCTGAGAACTTGATCTGTGCTCCAGTCTTTGCAAGAAGGCTGAATACAAGATAGCTGGTTGAATACTTGTAACTTGAGAACGAAATATCAGCTCCAATCTCCCCAACCTCGGAGTAGTGGAATCTGTATCCGACCTTAGCGCCCCATCCGTAACCAGATTTGAACTCGGCAGGAAGCCTGAGTTCTACATTCTGATAAGAATAGGGTGAAACTTGAGCTAGAATGCTATGGGTTGCAGCGCTTACGCTTAATAGAGCAAGTGTGCAGACAATCAACACAGCAAGCATTTTCCTTTTCATAATCGCCTCCTTTGCAATCAGATCCTCTGATAGCTCGGTATTTTTTTGAGTAATTATTTACCTTATTTCATTTTACATTGATTATTCAGTAAAGATATACTTAATAAATTAACTATAATAATGTATTGAACATCTGATAAAATGTATTAAGTAATTAATAGGGAAATGGTAGATGATTTCTTATGCTCCGCTGTGGGCGACGATGAAAAAGAAAAACATAACAACATATGATTTCATTCACAATTATGGAATATCATCAAATACCATATACAGAATCAAGGAAGAAAACGCGATAACAACAAGTACAATTGATGATCTTTGAAAAATATTGGAATGCAAGGTGTCAGACATTATAGAATTTGTTGATTCTGGTAATTAGTGTCTTATTTATTTATATATAGATAAAGCGATTTTTTGTTAAAAAAAATTTTTTTAATATTTTTTCATTTATTTGTTGACTAAAAAATATCACTGTGCTATGTTCATTGAGCACGCCAAAAGGCGGGCATGAGTTTTTTAAATACTATAACGAAGGAAAGAGAGAATAAATTGGAAGCTATGAGGGCTTCCTAGTCAATTCAATTCACGAACGGAAGTAGATAATTACAAAGACAGAGTTCGAAGGAAATGAGTTAGACAGGACGAATTGAGATTATAAATATCCGATCTTCGGATCGGAGAATCTATGATGGAGAGTTCGATCCTGGCTCAGAACGAACGCTGGCGGCGCGTTTTAAGCATG
>CADCOT010000120.1 GCA_902803145.1 uncultured Spirochaetales bacterium
ATTTCTGACATAATCAAAGCACTGCGCGTATAAGGAACGTTGTTCCTGTGCAGAATTTCCTCCCTACGGGAGAGATATAGCAATGGAGACCGCCCTGAATTAAGGACGGCCGGAAGTCAGGAGTCAGAAAATGGCAGTAGTAACAATGAAAAGTCTGCTTGAAGCAGGCGTTCATTTCGGTCATCAGACCAAGCGTTGGAATCCGAAGATGGCACCGTACATCTTCTCAGAGAGAAACGGAATCCACATCATTGACCTTTCCAAGACAACAGCTTGCATTGTAGAGGCTTATGAAGCAGTCAGAGCCCAGGTCAAGCAGGGAAAGTCAGTTCTGTTCGTAGGAACAAAAAAACAGGCACAGCAGGCAATTGAAACAGAAGCAAAGCGCTGCGGAATGCCCTACATCAACAACCGCTGGCTTGGCGGTATGCTTACAAACTTTGCAACAATCAAAAAGTCAATTGCAACACTCAAGAAGATTGAGAAGATGTCAAGTGACGGTACTTTTGAGTCAATGACAAAGAAGGAAGTTGCTCTTCTCACAAAGCAGAAGATCAAGCTTGAGAAGAACCTTGGCGGTATCAAAGATATGCAGGATCTTCCCGGAATCATCTTCATTATTGATACAAGGAAAGAAGCCCTTGCAGTAGCAGAGGCAAAGCGCCTTGGAATCCCTGTAGTTGCAGTTGTTGATACAAACTGTGATCCCACAGACATTACCTACCCCATCCCCGGCAACGACGATGCAATCAGAGCAATCAGCCTGTTTGTTGAAATTATTGCCAACGCTGTTGTAGATGCTGACAACGAGGTTGGAATCCAGATTATTGAGTCCCTCCCCGAAGCAACAGAGCAGCAGATGGAAGCAGAAGCAGTTGCAGCAGCAGTTGCTGCAGACAAAGACGAAGACAAGGAGTGAGTTATGGAAATCACAATGGAAATGGTAAAAAAGCTCCGTGATGAAACCCACGCCGGTATCATGGATTGCAAGAAGGCTCTTGCACAGTCAAACGGTGACTTTGCAGGCGCAGCAAAATATCTGAAAGAAGTTGGACTTGCAGCTGTTGAAAAGAGAGCTGACAGAGCTACAGCAGAAGGAAGAATCACATTCAAGATTTCCAAGCACAAGGCTGTTATTATCTCTGTTACTTGTGAAACCGACTTTGTAGCAAGAAACGACCAGTTCAAGGCTCTTGGAAACGAACTCTGTGACATGATCCTTGAGAACGGTTGGACAGAAGTCAACACACAGCTTGAAGACAAGGTCAAAGAGCTGATTGCAACAATCCACGAGAACATGACTCTCAAGTCAATCGTTGTCTACGATGTTAATTCTGACGAATATGTTCAGGGTTACAGCCACGCTGACGGAAATATTGGTGTTCTTGTTAAGTTCAAGGCAACTAACCCCGCAGTATTTGAAAACGAAGCTTTCAAGACTCTTGCAGCCAACATGGCAATGCATGTTTGTGCAGCAGACCCCATGTACCTTGATTCTGCATCAGTTCCCAAGGCATATGAGGAAGAGCAGCTTTCAATCTTCCGTGTTCAGGTTCAGTCAATGGACAAGCCCGAAAAAGTTCTTGAAGGCATTGTAAGAGGAAAGCTCAACAAGCACTACTCAGACATCTGTCTGATGAACCAGGTTGGACAGCTTTACAACGATGACAACCTCACAGTTGCTCAGATTATTGCAAAGTTCAACAAGGAAAACGATTCAGACGTCAAGATTGTTGAGTTCACACGCTTCAGAGCAGGTGCTTGATTCTTTCGGAGGTCAATATGCAGCAGGTACTTGATAACTGCAAGGATAAGATGGACAAGAGCGTTGCAGCTCTTAACACTGAATACACTTCCCTCAGAACAGGTCGTGCTTCGGCTGCAGTCTTTGACAAGGTCAAGGTTGACTACTACGGACAGGAAACACCCCTTAACCAGGTTGCTTCCGTGTCCGTACCGGAAGCCAGACTGGTAGTCATCCAGCCTTGGGACAAGAACCTTCTTACACCTATTGAGAAGGCAATTCAGAAGGCAGATCTGGGATTCAACCCGTCCAACGACGGAAAGCTCCTCAGAATCAACTTCCCTCCCCTTACAGGTGACAGAAGAAAGGAACTTGCAAAACAGGCCAAAACAAGTGCCGAAGCTTCACGTGTTGCTATCAGAAACATCAGACGTGACGGCATGGAAGACCTGAAAAAGCTGCAGAAGAACGGAGAAATCTCCGAAGACGAGCAGAAAAACGGTGAAGACAGACTTCAGAAGATGACTGATGATCATATTGCACAGATCAACAGTCTTGCAGATGCAAAAGAAAAGGAAATCTTGGAAGTCTGATGCACCTTGGTCTGATTATGGACGGCAACGGACGCTGGGCAAAACAGCGTTCGCTGCCAAGGGCCGCCGGCCATCTTGAAGGCCTTAAGGCTGTAAAAAGAGTTACAGTAGCAGCCAAAGAATGCGGCATTGAATATCTTACACTCTACGTATTCTCAACAGAAAACTGGAAACGTCCTGAGCAGGAAGTTTCTTATCTTATGAACCTTCTTGCCAAGAAACTTCCAGGAGAACTTCCATGGTACCTTGAAAACGATGTCCGCATCCGTGCCCGTGGCAACATAGATGC
This sequence comes from uncultured Spirochaetales bacterium, assembly GCA_902803145.1. Taxonomy (GTDB): domain Bacteria; phylum Spirochaetota; class Spirochaetia; order Sphaerochaetales; family Sphaerochaetaceae; genus RUG14846. The sequence continues at coordinate 2,627 of CADCOT010000120.1, forward strand.
TCTTCCGCAGGAAGCCAAAGACGGAGTTCTTTCCATAATTGAGAAAACAGAGCATTGCAAGGGCATTACTGTAGTCCTTTGCGTAAACTACGGCGGCCAAGATGAAATTGTACGTGCTGCCAACCGCTTTTATGAGAAGAACCACTCCTCTGTTATGACAGTTTCAGATCTTCAGGCAAATCTGGATTGTCCGGACATTCCGGCTCCGGATCTTATTGCACGCAGTGCAGGAGAACTGAGACTTTCAAACTTCATGCTCTGGGACAGCGCCTATGCAGAATTTCTTTGTATAGATACTCTGTGGCCTGACTGGGGAGAAAAGGAAATTAAGTTCTGCGTTGACAGTCTTTCAAAACGAACAAGAAAGTTCGGAGGTCTTGTACAGTGAGTTCAAATCTTGCAAAAAGAACTCTGACCTGCGTGGTAGGAGTTCCGGCAATTCTTGCCATAATCTTTCTTGTACCTCAGTACAACTTCATTGCACTGAGTATCTTTATTATCCTTATGTGCCTTCTTGGAAGCATTGAAATGAGCCGCATGCTCTTTGGGCACACAGTACCGGCGGCCTTTCTTTCAACAGGTTTTTGCGCCCTAACCTATATTCGCAATCTGCTTGATGTTAAAGCCGACATTGCTTTTTATTTCTTTTTATTATCAATAATTGCAATTCTTTCAGCAGAGATAAAAAAGGGAGAGAAAACAGATTTTGCATCCTCTATCACTGACATTTCAAAGAAGATGCTTCTCCTGCTCTACCCAGGCTATCTGCTGTCTTTCATAATCCTGATGCTCTCACTTGAGAACATAACAGCTTCTGCAGTTGTGCTTTTCATCTGCCTTGTTTTTTCCAACGATATTTTTGCATACATTTTCGGTATGCTCTTCGGTCGCGGACACGGCGGAGTTGTAAAAGTGAGTCCTAAAAAGAGTCTTGCAGGTTTTGCAGGCGGCCTTGCAGGTTGCATTGGAATCTGTCTTCTTCTCTTTGCTCTTCTTAAGGACCTTCCTTCAATTGCACTTTGGATAAGAATTCTTCTTGCAGTTCTTATCTCCACCGCTGCCAACATTGGAGATCTTGCAGAGAGCGTTTTCAAACGCAGCGCAGGAGTCAAAGACTCAGGTAATATCTTCCCAGGACGAGGCGGTGTCTTGGACAGCATTGATTCAATAATAGTCAGCGCTCCGTTCTTCTACATTGTTTGGAATCTGATATAATCACAACTATGAGAACTGCAGTAATTCTTGGACTTACAGGAAGCATTGGAACCACAGCGCTCAGAGGTGTCTCAAACTTCAAAGATACAGTTAAGGTAGTCGGAGCCTCTGTTCACAGCAATGTTGATAAGGCAATTAAGCTCTGCCTTGAACACAACATTGCAAACCTCTGCATAACATCCAATGCCCCTGCCCCATCAGTTCCTGACAGCATAAAGATTTACCGCAATCTTGAAGAAATGCTCTGCACTTTACAAGCAACTGTTGTTCTTAACGGAATTGCAGGTTCAGCAGGCCTTGCAGCCTCAGTTTCTGCAGTAAAATCCGGCTCAGAACTTGCCCTTGCAAACAAAGAGACAGTTGTTCTTGGCGGAAAGCTCTTCCTCCAATACGCAGCGAAAAACAAAGTAAAAGTAATTCCTGTAGACAGTGAGCATTCTGCACTGGATGAACTTATCTCCAACTGTGGCAGAGAAAACGTTTCAAAGCTTGTAATTACAGCAAGCGGCGGACCTTTCAGAAACACAGAGCTTGAAAAACTCTGGGATATTAGTCCTGAAACAGCTGCAAACCATCCCACATGGAAGATGGGACCTAAGATTTCAATAGACAGTTCTACCCTTGCAAACAAGGGCCTTGAAGTGATTGAAGCTCATTATTTATTTGGCTTTGAGCCTGAAAAAATTGAAGTGGTAATTCATCCTCAGAGTGTTGTTCATTCAATGGTTCGCACAACAAGCGGTCAGGTTTATGCCCAACTCTCCCCTCCCGACATGGTGTTTCCTATAATGAGGGCTCTTACTGGTTCTCACTTTGAAAGACCTGCAGGAAAAGAGCTTGATTTTACAAACCTTGATCTTAACTTCCGTAAGCCTGACTACAATCGTTTCCCCTTTGTGGCCGATGCCTTTGAATGCATCCGCAAAGGCGGAAGCTACCCAATTGCCTACAATGCAGCAGATGAAGCTGCAGTAGCCCTCTTTATGCAGGGCAAGATCAAATATCCTCAGATCCATACTGCTGTAAACCGTGTTCTGAATCTTGACTGGTCTGCAAAGCCTTGCAGTCTTGAAGAGATTCCTCTTATTGAAAAACGTGCCTACAACGCAGTTTTATCAGGAGAGTCATGTTAGTCTACTACCTTATCGGCTTTCTTGGTCTTGATCTGTTAATCTTCTTTCACGAGTTTGGACACTTCTTTGCAGCCCGTGCCTGCGGTATCCGTGTTCAGAGCCTGAGTTTTGGAATGGGCCCGGTTCTTTACAAGTTCACCAAGGGTGAAACAGAGTTCAGATTCTGTGCAATTCCGTTTGGCGGAGCCACAACAATGGCCGGTAATGACGACCTAAAGCGTGCCTACAAGGAAAAACACAAGGTAATTGAACAGTGTGAGGACGGCTCAATCTTCTCAGTTTCTCCGATCAGGCGCATTCTTACCTACCTTGCAGGTCCTTTTGCAAACATTGTTTTTGCCTTCATCTGCTTTGTAATTCTTCTTATCATCCCTGTTTTGGATGTAAAGATGACATCTCAGGTAAAACCTGTTTCAGAGCAAAGCGCAGCCTATGAAGCCGGAATCAGAGACGGCTACACCATCACTACAATTAACGGAATCAAGGTCAGCACTTGGAACGAAGTCCAGTCCATGCTTTCATCCAACGGCGGAAACATGGTAATGATAGGAACCGATCACGGTGCTTACTCAGTTGTTCCTAAAGACGGGCTTTACGGTCTGCTGCCCTACGGCACCTATGAAGAAAAAAAGACCCCCGGAAAGAGCCTTTTTTCTTCCTTTGGCCCGGCCTTGCAGGAAACTTGGAACCAGTCTAAAACCTTCATGGATGCAATTACTGGCCTCTTCTTAGGCAGAAACAAACTCAGTGAAACACTTGGCGGAACCTTCTCAACATCTGAAAATATGGGAATGATTACAGAGCACGGCTTCAGCGTAAGCTTCGGAACCGGAATCAGAGTTGTGCTGTTCCTTCTGGCAAGTGTAAGCATTTCCCTGGGCCTTGCAAACCTTCTTCCCATCACCGCCCTGGACGGTGGGCTTATTCTTATCAGCTTTGCAGAAATGGTTGCAGGACACAGCCTCAGACCCAGAACCTACATTGTACTTCAGGTTACCGGCCTTGTGATTGTCCTTATCCTGATTCCTGTCTTGAGATTATTCTTGTAATTGTAAGAAATTAAAGACCTGGGCGCTTTTCAATTTCAACAAATGAAACGTAGTTGGACCTGAAGTTCATGTTAAAGGCTCCAACCTTACCGTTTCTCTGTTTGGCAATGATAATCTTAATTGGCTTAACGCTTCTGTCTATGCCGTCTTCTTCGTTGTACTGCTCAATCTTATTGTTCTCATCCAAGCGCTTGGACGGGTCATCAAGCAGCATAACAATATCGGCATCCTGCTCAATTGAACCGGACTCCCTCAGGTCTGCCAGGATGGGCGGCCTGTCCTTTCCTGCCTCTCTGTTAACCTGAGACAGACAGACAACAGGTACCTGCAGCTCGCGCGCAAGGCTCTTAAGAGCGCGCGATATCTCCGAAATCTGCTCATGACGAGGTTTTGCACTGCTGCTGTCCAGCTCAATCAGACCAATGTAGTCAACAAAGATAATCTTAACTCCGTCGTTGTGGACCATCCTGCGGCTCTGAGACCTGATCTCCATCAGTTTGATGTTAGGTGTGTCCTGGATAAGCAGATTGCCTGCATAGTCATACATGCGCTCAATTGCATCAAGAATCTGCTGCTTGTTCTCCTTAATGCTCTTATCACGCCTGAGGTCCATTGAGTTAATTGAACTTTCTCTTGAAAGAAGTCTTTCCATCAAAGCCGAACCTGACATTTCCAAGGAGAAGAATCCCACCTTCACTGCCCCGCTGCTCTTAAAAGCCATGTTGTGTGCGATTGAAAGAGCAAATGCTGTCTTACCAACAGACGGTCTTGCACCTATGATTGTCAGTTCACCCGGCTTGAAACCGCCAATGTAGCTGTCCAAAGTCTCAAAACCTGTAGAAAGACCCGGGCTCTTAGTTCCGGCTTCAATTGCCTCAATGTCGGTTAAAAGATCCTGCAAGAACATTCCTGAAGGCAGGTATGCCATTGTGCTTGAATTAGTGCTCAGTGCAGAAAGCTTTTGGTCAATTTGATCAATTGAAGCCTTTATGTCCTGAGTTTCATCAAAGGCGCTGTCGCTTACCTGTACAGACAGCTCCAAAAGCTGTCTCTTAAGGGACATGTTCTTAATTATTTGTGCAAAATAAGTTGCGTTTCTTGTTGCAGGGACAGTACTTGTAAGAGAGGCAATGTAAGACGGTCCGCCGCAGTCTGCAAGAGTTCCCTTTGTTGTCAGGAAGGTAGTAAGGGAGACAAGATCAATGGTAACGCCGGGCATCTCATTGCGCATGGCAATAATGCCCTTCCATATGTTGGCATTGGCGCGAACATAGAAATCTTCCGCAGTAATAAGAGAATAGATGTCTTCAAGAACCTTGTTTCTTAAGAGCACAGCTCCAAGAACAGCGGTCTCTGCAGCCTTATCGTTAGGCGGAATCCTTCCTGCATTCTCTGCCATAGTCCTCTCTCCTGAAAAAAACAGCCCGCTGTGTTAGCGGGCCGCTTGATAGATTTCCCGTGTGGGAAATTATATCAGTTATTTTCTGCTTCAGCAACTTCGGAAACCTTTGCTTCCTCGGCGGCTTTTGCCTCTTCTGCAGCCTTGGCTTCAGCTGCTTTTGCCTCTGCCTTAGCCTGTGCCTCAGACTTAACATTGAGAGTGATGACAGATGAGTCGTTCTCATAGAGGTGGACTCTGGCTGTGTATGTGCCGGTCATCTTGATTGAGTGTGTTGCAACTTCAATCTTCTTCTTCTCAATCTCAAAGCCCTTCTTAGCAAGCTCGTCCTGAACCATCATTGCTGTGACTGAACCGAAAAGCTTTCCGGATTCGCCGGCGGCAACAATGATATCAAGTGCCAGATTGTTCAATCTTTCCTTAAGTGATGCAGAAGCTTCCCTCTTTGCAATCTTGCGCTTCTCAATAGCAGCTGCTCTGCTCTTGAAAACAGCCAGGTTTGCCTTGTTGTAGATTACCGCAGCACCAGTGGGCAGAAGATAGTTACGGGCATAACCATCCTTAACCACACAGACATCTCCCTCTTCTCCGAGGTTAGGTACATCCTGATTCAAAATGATCTTCATAATGAATTCTCCTTATTTCTCGGGGCTCAGGCCCCTCTTTTTTCTTTCAACGCATCCTCACCCATCTTTCCAGAAGGCCTGTGACCAGCAAAACCAGCCAAGCAACGCCTCCCAAGAAAGGAATGAAGCTGATAAAAAACAGTAAATAGATAAGAGTACTTGCTGAAAAAGCCGGGTTCTTACTTCTTAACCACGCATGCACAACAGAAAGTCCGTTGAGTATGTAGTGAAGCCCAAAACCCATCAGCAGGTTAACTCCCACCAATGTCACAATCCTGGATCCTGCAATATATCCGACAAGTGAAACTGCCAGTAAAGAGCAGAAAACCCAGAAGAAAACAGGCGGCATCATCATGGAGGCAAAACCTGCCTGCCACTCAGACTTAAACCTGTTTACAGCACTTTCGGTAAACAAAACCGGAATTGCTCCGAATACCATAGAAAACGGAACAGTAAACAGTTTGACTACCAAAAGCCCTATCTCTGCAAACATTTCAGTTTCCGGCATAACCGTGGAAAACAGTTTTTTGATTCCCTCAGCTGCTACCAGACCTGATTCTGTTTCCAACCAGATTGCGTAAGCGCAACCCAGAATCATGACCGGAACCGACGCAATAACCAACTTTCTCAGCATTGAAGAGCTTTTCTCTCTCAATGCAGTGTAGATTAAAGTAGTAAGTCCCGTGGACAGGATAAAGACAACTCCCAGGATGAACATTCCCAAAGTATCGGCATTAACAACCTTTACTTCAGGAACTATCCTCCAAACCAGCACTATGATCAGGGCTGCTGCCTGAAGAAGTACCGAATCTCTTGTCCTTTCCATCCTGTAGGATGAAAGCATCACCGGTATAGGATATACCAATACTCCAAGGGAAAGCCTTGAGAGTATGACAGACAGAATCAAACTGATTCCGATTGTCAGTGATGACAGACTCCTTTCTCTATCCATTCTTAATTACTGCTTGTCAAAGGGCAGATAAGCAAGTACTCTGGCCCTTTTGATTTCCCTTGCTACAGCTCTCTGGTGCTTTGCACAAGTTCCTGTAATACGGGCAGGAAGAATCTTTCCGCGCTCTGTTGTGTAACGTCTGAGAATCTCCGGGTTCTTGTAATCCGGCTCTGACTTCTGTGCACAGAACTTGCAGACCTTCTTCTTGAATGTGGTGCGCTTTCCACCCATTCTCTTGTCTTTGAATGATCCTTCTTCAATCATTGTTTCTTTATCTTCAACCATTTTTAACTCCTGTTTCAGAACGGAATTACGTCATCATTGACGTCTTCAAAGGATTCAGGACCGGGCTGAGAATCAGCCTGTGCCTTAAAATCTCTGGTCGGTGCAGTTCCGTCCGTGCCTGTACCGGGACTTGAGAGAAGCTGTACTTGATTGGCAAAAATCTCAACCTTGGATCTTGCCTGACCGTCCTGTTCCCACCTGTTCTGTCTGAGCTCTCCTTCAATGGAGACCTGACGCCCCTTTGTCAGGTAGGGTTTCAGAGTATCGGCAGACCTGCCCCAAAGTGAAACATCAAAGTAGTTAACCTCATCTGCCCATGTCTCACCCGTCTTCTTTCTCCTGTTGATAGCAACTGAGAATCTGCATACGGAAGTTCCGCCGGAAGTAACCTTGACTTCACAGTCACGGACAAGACGACCTACGAGCACTACAACATTGATGTCATTGGCCATATCACCTCTCCTCTTTTCTATTTAATTATTTTGCAACGAACAGGAATTTGAGAATGGGAGCCTGAAGCAGGAACTCTGCGCTCATCCTGTTGACACTCTGTGCATCCGCTTCAATCTCAAAATAGACGTAGCGGCCTTTATTCTGTTTCTTGATTTCATAGGCAAAATTCTTAACGCCCATGTCTTCCTGCTTAGTTACAACAACTCCAGCAGATTCAAACTGGTCGGCAACAAAAGCCTGACCCTTTTCTGTCATTTCCTCGTTTGTATCATAAATGACAGTGAACTCATAATTTCTCATGGTTCCTCCTTACGGACTTTAAAATTTGATCCGTCAACGACGGATAAAGAGGCTTCGATAAAGATAACATTTATATATGAATCTAGTCAACAAAGCTCTTGACCAAGAAAGACTAAAATCGTGATAATAAACGCCGTAATTACAAATCTGCCCTGCGTGGGCAAAATAGGAGATACTGCAGTGCCTTGTGGACGCAAAAGAAAAAAGCATAAGATTGCAACACACAAAAGGAAGAAAAGACTCAGAATGATGAGACACAAGAAGAAATAATCTTCCGGCAATCTTAAAGCCACCGGTCGCTCCGGTGGTTTTTTTTGTCCCTTGCCGCATGACTCTCAATGGCTCTCAATGGCCATTTATCAACCCCTTTCAACCCCTTTTGACATCTATTGACATCTATTGACATCTTTTGACACCTTTTGACACCTTTCGGCCTCTTTTGACACATTTTGACCCTTTTTGCCATATATTGCCCTCAATCAAACCCTTTTATCCCACTTAACCATTTAACTTAAAACAAATTACACATCTTAAGCATGTGAAAGAAAATGCCGTTAAGGAACCAAAGTATAAAAGAGGGCAGTTTGCCTAAAAACAACGTTATTATACGAGGCTACCATGAAATCCAAAGACAATACTTCAAATAGAAAAGTTTCAGAACGTCTGTCAAAGATTAATCCTATAATAATCTCAATTCCAACAAAAGGATTAGAGAAAGATATTTACTTTGCCTATCTATCCAAATCTAAGAGATGGCGCTCTATAGTAATGAACTGGGCAATGAATCTACTTCCAGAATTTACCCTAAGTGAAGTAGGTCCAATCTACTATTCTCGTCAATCACTAAGAAATTCCTTAGCACATGGATCTGGGAAATTAAAAATTCTTACATTACCCTTTCTTGATAAGATGTTCAGACAAGGAGTCTTTTTCTTTGATGAACAAGACGGTAATTATCATTATTACAATTTTGCATACCCTATCGTTTTTGAAGATCAACAATTCTATGCAATATTAGTGGCAAGAGAAGACAGAAACGGCAAACGTTTTTATGACAATGAATTTACAAGAATACTGAAAAAGGATGAGCTGTCCTACGACACAGGCTCGACCAATAAGGCGGATAACCTGACTCATCCTTCCACCTCTAGATTACTACACGACATTCTCAATGTAAATAATTAAAACACAACAAAGTAGATATATCTAAAATTTGTTTGATTTTCAAAGCTATATGGCCAAATATGTTTTTCTAAACGTTTCTTGAGGAACGTTCAAAAGAGCAGATGCTTTTGACTCTGATATCATTCCTTTGTTTAAAGCCATGTAAACCAAACTTTGGAATCTGTCAGAGGTCTCTTTCATACAATAAACAGAGCTTTCCATTATTGCTTTGAATGATGGCTGAGAGTTTTTCCTCTTCATGCAGGATTCAAAAAGCGATTGAGAAATGACATTGTTTTCCTTTGCCTTGTAAATTAAGGCATCTTTTGAGATACCAAACTGACGCTGAAGATGCTCAAGCTCTATAATTGATATGCTGGTTCTTTTGCTTCCCAATTCATCAATAAGTGCTTCTGAAGGAATAAGAAATTCACTTGCAAAAACATTACAAAGACGCTCAATCTCCTTTTGTTCGGCACCCTTTTCAAAGGACAGCATAATATGTCCGAGTTCATGAGCTGCAGTAAAACGGTTTCTTTCAGTAATGAAATATGAATTCAAAACAATAACAGGATATGCGTCATTGACAATAGTGCTTAATCCATCAAACGATTCATCTGCGTCAATAAACAAAATCTTGATACCGTGTTCTTCTAACAAACTTACAAGGTTCAGTATTCCATCATTACCTATTTGCCAATTATGTCTAAGCTGTAATGCATATTTCTTTGCTTCATTTGAATTTGACACTTCCCAATTTGGTTTTTTAAAGTCAATGATTGAATTACAGATTTCTTCAATATTGATGTACTTTTCAATATTGTCAGCAATAGTTTCTTTTATGGAGTTTGCCTGTTTGACAGAAAGCTTGCTTTTCTTCCTGAACTGGATATCAGAAATATGAAGAGCAAATGGTCGAAAAAAGTAATCAACAGGCTGACCTAATGCTTCTGAGAATTTAATCAAAATATTACTGTTAGGAGACAGTTCTCCCCTTTCATATTTAGAGATTGCCATTTTTGAAATAGTGTGATTCATCTTAGAACATAGTTCATCCATTGAAAGACACTTCATAATTCGTGCATTTCTCAATCTCTGTCCGAAAATCTCTAACTCCTTCATTGGTCCACCTCGTTTACAAAATATCATAATTTTGTGAATTTGTAAACTTAAAAACCCTTCAACTGTAGATAATACGTTATATTAATCATATGACTAACGAATACACTACATGGAGAGATTATGAGAAAGAAGTTTTTTCTCCAAGTGAAATTGCTGCAAGTGATTTAAGAGTTGCAATAATTGTTGAGCTAATCAAGGCTCGCAAAGATAAAGGCATAACCCAAAAAGAACTTGAGAGCCTTAGCGGAATTAAACAATCTGCAATAGCCAGACTGGAACAAGGAACCACTGCTGTCCGTTTAGATACAATACTGAAGATCCTTGCACCTCTAGGAAAAACACTTGCAGTGGTTCCAATGAATAAAGGATGAACTATCCTACCCTCCTATGGCTCTCAATGGCCATTTATCAACCCCTTTCAACCCCTTTTGACATCTATTGACATCTGTTGACCCCCATTCGACCCCAATTGACACCTTTTGACCCCTTTTGCCATATATTGACATCTGTTGCCACCAATCAACCCCTTTTGTCCCACTTAAACAATTAATTTAAAACAAATTAAACATCTAAAACATGTGAAAGAAAATGCCATTGCCGAACCATAATATAGCATCAAATATAAAAGGAGGTTGTCATGGATTCGACAACGTTTATTACTCAGATGAATCAACAGATTGAACAAAGGAAATACAATCTGGAAACAGTAGGCAATTTCAGAAAAGGAAATGTTGATAAGTCATGGAGGTTCTATCATGTTACTCAACAAACTCTACGTAACAGAAACTTGCTTTTGGGTGACGTTGGATGGTACTACCACAAAGAAATCTGCAACAGATGGCCATCTTACAACGTTCTTCTCATTTGCCAGGTTGTGATGCCAAACCATATACACGAGATTTACTACACAGAAGATATTTTCAATATTGTCAGATTGCGGCAAATATCGGCTAGAACTACTTCAACGTTTATGAAGAAAGTTCAACGGCAGAAAAACTACGATAAGATAGCCGAAAAGCTATTTGAAAGAAGTCCAGGTTATTCACCAATTAAAGACGCTCGCCAGTTTCTGATTGCTTTAAAATACATTAAGGATAATGACTTATATCTTAGAGAAACCGGATCAAAAGCTCCCTACTCCTGCTTTGACGATTGGGATAAGAACAACTTCAAGGAATTTGCAGTTGACGGACTTGAATCCATATTTGAAATGAGCATTGAAAAGCTGAACGGGATTCTAAATCTTGAGAGAAGCAAGGTTAATGACATTGCAAGTTCGCTGAATCCGCACACGGAGTTCTTTACCAAGTAAAACATGTCAATTGGTGTCAACTGGGGTCAATAGATGTCAATAGGTGTCAAAAGGTGTTGATTGGCGTTGAAAGATGCCGAATCAGGTCAATTGGGACCGAAATGTGTCGAAACATGTCAAAACAGGTCAAAAGGGGTTGATAAATAGCCATTGAGCGACGTTCTACACACTCTATGCGCATAAAAAAGTCCGGCAGAGCTCTACCGGACTTTTGACAGAAGCGGTTAATGATCAACCTACTTCGCCGTTGATGTATTTCTTTGCTGTGACCTTCTGGCCGTTTGCGGAAACAAGGGCTTTGCCGTCAACGGAAAGCACTCCGTCCTTTGTGTACAGGGGCATTGCAAAGAAGTGATCGGGTTTGACGTAGAACATCTTGCCCTCGGGGTTTGACAGACCTTCGGGGCACAGAGTTGTGCCGACAGCAAGATCATCTGCAAACAGAACTTCACAAGTTGTGTGCTCAGGAGCATTGGGGTCAGAAGCGGCAAGAAGCATGCCGTAACTCTTTACTCCGCGGAAGTTTGCAGGTTTGAGGTTGCTGACAAGAACAATGTTTTTGTTAAGAAGTTCTTCAGGTTTGTAGTAAGCAACAATTGAAGAAACAATTGTTCTGGGCTCTTCCTCGCCTGTGTCCAGTTTGAGGATGTAAAGGAAGTCTCCCTCAGGATGCTTGTTGACCTCGACAATCTTTGAAACCTTAAGGACAACCTTTTCTGCAAAGCGTTCTGCAACGCTTTTTTCTTCAGTATTTTCGTTATTCACAGTATTCACCTTCTTATCAGAATTTTTCTTATCAGATGCAACAGATGCAGACTCTGTAGCAGCACGCTCTTCCTGACTACCGGAGAAACGCACTTTAAGTGCATCAACAAAAGCATTGTCAAGCTTTGTAAAGAGGTAGCTCACTTCGCCAAGTTTGACATTGCCGGCCTCTGTGCCCAGATTGTCCCAGTTCTGACCGCTAAGTCCAAGCATGGAAAGAAGTTTCTCACTTGTGGACGGCATGTACGGAGTAACCATGATGCCAAGGTCACGGATAAGATTGACCAGGGTTCTGAGCACTGTCTTGGTGCGATCGGGATCGGTGTTGCGAAGCTTCCACGGCTCTGTTTCCTGGAACACCTTGTTGCCAAGGTCGGAAAGCTCAAAGATGGCGTGAAGTGCATCACGCTCCTCTGCCCTCTCAAGCAGGTCTGTAATTTCAGCTTCGCGCTCGCGGATTTGTTTCATAAGGTCAGAGTCGGAAGGACCGTCACCGAGGGTGCCGTCAAAGAAACGGCTAATGAACGTAAGGGCGCGGTTTACAAGGTTGGAAAGGTTGCCGACAAGTTCGCCGTTAACCTTTTCCTGGAAATCCTTCCATGTAAAGTCAACATCGCCGTGCTCCGGGCGATTGTAGAACATCCAGAAACGCCAGACATCGGCAGGAATGCCGGTACTCTCAACGTCATTTCCAAAGATGCCAATTCCATGGCTCTTGGAGAACTTACCGCCCTCGTAGTTAAGGTACTCGGTGGAGCTCATGTGGTGAAGCATGGTCCAGTTTTCACCGCTGGCAAGCTGAGTTGCCGGGAAAATGACGGTGTGGAACGGAATGTTATCCTTGCCAATGAACTGGAAGAGCCTTGTCTTTTCATTGTCGTGCCACCAAGAAGACCACTCTTCCGGCTTAGCGCACTTGGAAATTGAAATGTAACCGATGGGTGCATCAAACCAAACGTAGAAGACCTTGTCCTCGTAACCGGGCTTGGGAACGGGAATGCCCCACTTAAGATCACGTGTTATGCAGCGCTCCTTAAGGCCGTCGCGAATCCAGCTCTTTGTGACCTGAACCGCATTTTTGGCCCAAAAACCATCAACAGAGGTCTTTTCCATCCAAGTTTGGAGCATTGGAAGAGCCTTGGGCAGGTCAATGTAGAGGTGGCGTGTATTCTTAACAACAGGTGTGCTGCCGCAGACACCGCAACGCGGATCAATCAGCTCTGTGGGCTCAAGAAGGGTCTGACAGGCATCGCACTGGTCCCCGCGGGCATCTTTACTGCCGCAGTGAGGACATGTGCCTTCAACAAAGCGGTCTGCAAGAAAGCGCTGACACTTGGGACAGTAGAGCTGGCTGCTCTCCTTCTCCGTAATGTAGCCGGCAGCGTCAACTTCCTTGAAAATTCTCTGGACAATCTCAGTCTGCTGCGGCGTTGATGTGCGCCCAAAGTAGTCAAAGGAAATGTTGAACCACTTGTAAATTTCCTCGTGGATTGCATGGTAGTGGTCGCACAGTGCCTTTGGCGATACTCCTTCCTTTGCCGCACGTGTTTCAGTGGCTGTGCCGTACTCGTCAGTACCGCACACATAGAGGGTTTCATAACCGCGAGAGCGGCAGAAACGGGCAAAGACATCGGCCGAAAGGACCTGAAGCAGATTCCCAAGATGGGGAATGTTGTTAACGTAAGGAAGTGCGCTTGTTATAAGGCGTCTGGTAGTTTGTTTCATAACAGGCTTATATTAAAGATGCATTTGATTTTATTCAACTGCGTTATTATATTTAGATTGTGAAATTTCAGTAATATAAGGAGGTTTCAATGGCTTTTGATTTCAATGGTTACAGACCTGAAGAACAGAATGCCAGACCACCCAGGTACAGAAAGCCTGTAAACATCAAACTGAAAGGCAAGCACATCTTTTTGATTGTCCTGGCAGTTTTTGTATTGGTTACAGTTATTTCCTCAGTATTCATGGTGGACCAGAAAGAACAGGCAGTAGTACTCAGGTTCGGCAAATACAACCGTACAGTCGGCCCCGGACTTCATATTAAACTCCCCTTCGGACTTGAACGCAGCTACATAGTTGCAACCCAGAGCGTACAGACAATGAGCTTTGGATACAGAACAAGCCAGGCAGGAGGTATAGGAGGCGGTTCAAGCCGCTACAACTACAGCGGATACGCCAACGAGTCCACAATGCTCACCGGAGACCTGAATATTGTAGAGGCAGAATGGATTGTTCAGTACAGAATTGAAGATCCCAAGATGTGGCTGTTTAACGTTTACAATAACGAGCAGACAATCTCCGATATTTCAAAGTCTGTCATAAACCAGCTTGTAGGAGACCTCCCCATTCTGAGCATCATGACAAGTGAAAGAGCCACAATTGAATCCGATGCCCAGACCAAACTCCAGGAAACACTTTCTTCCTACAACATGGGTGTAAGAATTCTGACAGTCAAACTCCAGGACGTTGTACCGCCGGCAGGTTATGTTCAGGACGCCTTTGAAGATGTTAACAAGGCAATTCAGGACATGAACAAACTTATCAACGAAGGTAAGGAAAGCTACAACAGCATAATCCCGGCAGCCCAGGGCGAGGCCAACAGACTTATCCAGGAAGCAGAAGGTTATGCTGCAGAACGTGTTAACACAGCCAAGGGTGATGTTGCCCGTTTTGAGAGTGTGAGAAATGAATATTCCACAAGCAAGGAAGTAACAAAAGAAAGACTTTATCTTGAGGCAATGGAAGAAGTTATGAGCAACGGAAACGTAACTGTCATAGACTCCTCACTTGAAGGAGTGCTTCCGCTTTACAACCTTGGAAACACAGCAGGAGGTGCAAAATGAGTGCAAAATCATTGCGTAAGTACATTATCCTTGCAGTCGTGGTTGTAGTATTCCTGATTGCCAACCCCCTGTGGATTCTCTCCGAAGGCGAGCAGGCAGTTGTTACCCGCTTCGGAAAGATTGTAGACGTCCAGACCCAGCCCGGACTGAAGATCAAGATGCCCTTTGTGGACAGCGTTACCCGCTACTCCTCCAAGATCCTCTCTTGGGACGGCGACCCGCAGCGCATCCCCACCAAGGAAAACCAGTTCATCTACGTTGATCCCACAAGCCGCTGGGTAATTTCAGACCCCGCCCTCTTCTATGAGACGGTCAATACTACAAGTACTGCCCAGCTCAGGCTGGACGATATTCTTGACTCCACAATCCGTACTGTAATAAGTGAGAACTCGCTCAACGAAGCCGTACGTAACAGTAACAGAATCAACACAATGCAGGTTGTAGAGGAAGTTTCCAGCGTAGAAAATATGGAAGACGCAGAGCGCCTCAAGTCCCTTACCCTGTCCAATGTCCAGCAGGAAACCATCTACAAGGGTCGTGAGGTTCTTTCCAAACAGATGCTTGAGAACGCAAGTTCCTACACAAAGCAGTACGGCATTACACTGGTTGACATTATCATCCGCCAGATCCGCTACTCTGACGACCTTACAGAAAGTGTCTACCAGCGTATGATTAAGGAAAGAAACCAGATTGCAGAAGCCTACCGCTCATACGGTCGCGGACAGAAAGCCGAGTGGGAAGGAAAGACAAAGAGCGAACAGCAGTCAATCCTCAGCTCTGCCTATGCTGAGAGCGAACGCATCAAAGGTATTGCAGATGCTCAGGCAACAAGAATCTACGCAGACGCCTACAACCAGGATCCAGAGTTCTTTGAACTGTGGAGAACATTGGAGTCTTACAGAAAGACCATCCCCGGCATGAGCAAGATTCTGACAACAGATCTGCCATACTTCAATGTTATGTACAACAAGTAAATAACACGCAAATACAGTGAAAGGGTTGTAACACAATGTGATGTTACAGCCCTTTCTTTTTGCCTTATGGACAATGGCTATTTACAACTATGATTTAGAATCTATATAAGTTTTGTATCCTTTTTGAATAAGTACTGTATTGGATTACTTGTCCTTATCTTTGCTAAGTTTTACAACCAGAGCACTGAGGGCAATCAGGGCAATTACGTTGGGAATTACCATTATCTGATTGAAGAAGTCTGCAAGTTCCCAGACAAGGTCGTTGGAAAGCAGAGAGCCAAGGAAGATAAAGGCAAGAGCCACCAAGGAGTAAAGAGGCACAGCCTTTTTGCCAAACAGATACTGGAAGTTGATCTTACCGAAAAGGTTCCAGCTGAGGATTGTTGAGAAGGCAAAGAACAGAAGACATACGGCAACAAAGATTGCACCGGGTCCTGCACCGAGAATGCCTTCAAATGCAATCTGGGCCATATTGGTTTTTGTAACACCTTCAAGAGTTGCACCTGAACCTGTGTAGAAGACTGTGATTACAACCAAAGCTGTCATTGTAAGAACAACAAAGGTGTCAATGAAAAGACCTACCATGGCCACTACTCCCTGGTCATGAGGTTTCTTAACATTGGCCATAGCATGTGCATGAGGTGTGGAACCCATACCGGCCTCGTTGGAGAAAAGGCCGCGCTTTGCACCCTGGCTGATTGCAGTCTTAAGAGCATATCCAAGACTACCGCCAATTACAGACTGGGGATGGAAAGCACTTGAGAAGATAACACCGAATGTGCGTGGAATAAGAGTGATTCTTGAAAATATAACTATAAGACAGCCAAGGAGATACAAAACTGCCATTATAGGAACAAGCTTTTCTGTAACAGAGGCAATACGCTGAACTCCGCCAAGGAAGATCATTGCAGCTATGGCAGTTACAGCAACTCCAACAATCCATGTAGGAATGTTGAATGCACGGGCGCAGGACTCGCCAATGGAGTTAGACTGAACCATGCTGCCCATAAAACCAAGGGCAAGAATAATTGCAACACTGAAGAAACCGGCAAGAATCTTTCCAAAAGAATTTGGGAATGCCCTTCTAATGTAGAAAACAGGACCGCCGTGAATAGTTCCGTCTTCATCTTTAATTCTAGTTTCAACGGCTAGAACAGCCTCTGAATAGATTGTAGCCATTCCAAAGAAGGCAATAATCCACATCCAGAAGATTGCACCGGGACCGCCAATGAGTATTGCACCGCAAGCTCCTACAATGTTTCCGGTTCCTACCTGAGCTGCAATTGCAGTGGCAAGGGCCTGAAAAGATGTAAGACCGCTCTTGTGTTTACCGCCATTTAGGCTGATTTCGCCAAAAAAGCGCTTCCAACCCTCTTTGAAGCAGCGAATCTGGATAAATCGGGTCTTAATAGTAAAGAAAAGACCCGTACCGACAAGAAGTGCAATGAGCACGTAATCAGAAAGATAACTGTTCAGTGTATGTACTAAATTCAACATGAGATAACAATAAGGTGTAATCAGTTCAATGTCAAAGAAATATTCTCAGGGGGATAAGAAGGAACCAGAGCTGTTTTATCGCTTAGGTAGGTAGTTCCGTCGTTTGTAAAAGTAAGAGAAACAGAGTAAAAAGCACCGTCTACAAGCTCAGATTCATCAAAACGAATGCTGAACTGGAAGGGGAAACGCTGGATGTTACGGATTCTCTGATGGGAAAGTTCTTTCATATTTTCACCGTCAACCATCATAAGAGAGATATCCAAAGTTGAGTTTTCAGTAGGAAGATAGTAGCCACGTCCGTAATCAACAGTCCCCTTCACTATACCTATTACCGACTCTTTTAATGAAGAAGATGTTTTTTCAAGTGAAAACATAGAGATGGCTGCCGTTGCACAGGAAGCAACGATAAAAATGGTGAGAAAAACAACTAAAGGATTAGCCCAACGTCTCTTCATAATGCTCCAAACCAAGTGCAAGAATTCTTGAGATATGGTCATCATTTAACTTGTAGATAACGTTCTTACCATCTTTGCGCCAACTGACAAGGCGTGCCACACGCAAAAGTTTGAGGTGCTGACTTACACTTGATTGTGCAATGCCAAGTTCAGAAGAAATTGCATTGACGTTAGACTCACCTTTATCAAGAAAATAAAGAATTCTGAGCCTTGTGCTGTCTCCAAACACTTTGTAGAAGTCTGCAATGTCTGAATATTCTTCATCAGGAAGCATAGAACACCTCTTGTGATATTATATAACAAAAGATTATCTGTTAAAATTCAAAAAATGGCCAAAAAGACAAAGACGGATGCAAAAATACTGTTTGACTCTTACTACAGGGAAATCTACAAAGACAGATGGGATAGCCTTAAAGAAGCAATGCTTCAGCCATCTAACCCTATTTCTTTGTCAGACAAGCTGTTAACACCCTACTATCTTGATAAGGCATCTCTTACGGCAGCCCAGGCACTTCCCATAGAAAAAGGCGATAAAGTGCTGGATATGTGCGCTGCTCCGGGAGGAAAAACTCTTTCAATAGCTTTGCGGCTTAACGGTACAGGAAGCCTTGTTTCAAATGACAGATCTCCGTCCAGAAGACAGAGGCTCAAAAATGTAATTGACTCCTGCCTTGATGAAAGACAGAAAAGCATTATTACAGTAACTGGACATGACAGTACCAAATGGGGACTTTATGAAAAGGATGTCTATGACAAGATTCTTCTGGATGCTCCGTGTTCAAGTGAACGTCATGTCATTAAAGATGAAACAGAACTTTCTAAGTGGAGTGCAAACAGGCCAAAGGTAATTGCATTAAATCAATTTGCCATGTTGGCAGCTGCCCTGGATGCTGTAAAAGTTGGGGGCCTTATCCTCTATAGCACCTGTTCTATCAACCCGGAAGAGGATGACAAAGTAATTGAGAAATTATTCCGTAAACGGACTGATAAATTTGAACTTGTTAGCATAGATGACCAAAACAATGCTGAAAAGACTGAATTTGGCTATATAGTTCTTCCTGACACATCCAACGGTGAAGGTCCGTTGTTCTTTACTCTTATAAGGAAAATAAAATGATTTGTGTTTCAATTGTTAATTGTAATTCATACTCAGAAGAAGATGTAAAAGAGGCTGTATACAAAGTCTGTGACACTTCAAAATTTCCCAATGTCAAAGGCAAAAAGATTCTTTTAAAGCCAAATATACTTTCAGATGCAGAACCTTCTGAGAGCATTACCACAAACCCCCAGGTTGTAAGACAGGTAATCAGATACTGCAAGGAAAAAGGTGCAGCAGAAATCTATGTTGGAGATTCTCCGGGAATGCAGGGACCTAACTTTAAGCCTGTTAAGTGCGGAATCTATGCAGTTTGTGAAGAAGAAGGAGCTATTTGGACAGATTTTACCAAGGATCCTGTTGTAAAGCATCTTGATGCTGTTAATACAAAGATTCCTGTTGCTGCTATTACAGATGAGGCAGATGTAATTATCGGAATATGTAAGATGAAAAACCATCAGCTTATGTATATAACAGGAGCTGTAAAGAACTTCTTCGGAACAGTTCCCAATCTGAATAAGAGCCAGCAGCATCTTAAGTATCAATCACGTGAAAACTTTGCAAAAATGATTGTAAATCTTCATGAAACAATCAAACCCGACTTCTCAATTATGGACGGCGTTGTTGCAATGGAGGGTCCGGGACCTGCAAACGGAAGTCCCAGAAAGGTTGGCTTGATTCTTGGAAGTGAAAATGACTTTGCCTTAGATCAGGCACAGGCCACTATTATGGGCTATGATGCTGACAGCATTCCAATCATTTCTGAAGCCAAAAAACAAAAACTTGTGCCAAAAGAAATTAACTACCCTGTTCTTAAACCCGAAGACTTGGTGATTAAGGATTTTGTAAGGATACCTTACAGAAAGAAAACACAGTTTTTCAGTAAGCTGATACTGCCCTTCTTTACCAGATTTATGAACAAGAATAAGAGCGCAAAGCCCGAATTTGATAAAGAAAAATGTATTCACTGTTTAAAATGCGTTAATATATGTCCGGGACAGGCTCTTACTTTTGATAAAGAAAAGAAGTGCATTGTTCCTGATTACAGCAAGTGCATACGCTGTTACTGCTGTCATGAGATGTGCCCTGTTGCAGCAATTGAGGTTAAAGGAAGATAAAAATGACAAAGCATTACCTTATAACTGCCCTATTGGCTCTAATTCCTATAAGCGAGGTCAGAGGAGCAATCCCATACGGATACTTTAACGGCATTCCGATGGTACAGGTTGTTATTATCTCTATGCTTATGAACATGATGGTACCTCTTATCGGTTTTGCATTTTTAAGCACCCTGCATAAGATACTGATTAAGTGGCCGTTTTACGAAAGAATCTTCAATAGGTTTGATCAAAAAGCCCGCAACAAGGTTGGCGATAAGGTTAGAAAATACGGACTTCTTGGTCTGACTGTATTTGTTGCCATTCCCCTTCCTATTACAGGTGCATGGACAGGAGTTCTGGGTGCCTGGGTTCTTAAACTAGATATAAAGAAAAGCATTCCCGCAATTATGCTTGGAGTACTTATTGCAACTGCAATAGTAACAACAGTAATTCTAACAGGATCAGGATTAGTTAATATATTTACAAAGCAGTTTTGAATAACTCAGATACAATAGTTATATAATTTTTCTATAATTTACATGCAGAAGCTATAAAGCCCACAAACAGAGGATGAGGCTTATTCGGTCTGCTCTTAAACTCAGGATGAAACTGCACTCCTACAAAGAAGTCTTCACTTGAAATCTCAACTGTTTCCACAAGTCTTCCGTCCGGTGAAAACCCGGAAAGCTTCAATCCGGCAGACTCAATCTGTGCTCTGAAAGAGTTGTTGAATTCATAGCGGTGACGGTGTCTCTCACTTATTTCTTTTGTCTTGTAACATCTGTAGATGACAGTATCTTCTTCAAGTATGCAGGGGTACTTTCCAAGTCTCAGTGTTCCGCCCTTTTCTATCTGATCATTCTGACCCGGCATAAAATCAATAACGCGGTACGGTGACTTTTCGTTGAATTCTCTTGAATCGGCTCCTTTAAGGCCTGCTGCATTTCTTGCAAATTCTATTACTGCAATCTGCATGCCAAGGCAGATTCCAAAGTAAGGAATGTGGTGCGTTCTTGCGTAGTTTGCAGATAAAATCATTCCCTCAATTCCCCTGGAACCGAATCCGCCGGGAACAATAATACCGTCAAAGCCTCCAAGAACCTTTTCTACGTTCTCAGAAACTATTTCTTCTGAATCTATCCATGAGATATCAACGCTGCAATCCAGAGCGTATCCTGCGTGTCTGAGAGCCTCTGCAACTGAAAGGTAGGCATCGTGCAGCTGCACGTATTTACCTACAAGGGCTATGCGGACCGTTTTGTTCTGATGTTTAATGGCTCTGACCATGTCCTCCCAGGCTGAAAGATTGGGTTTTTCTGTCTTAAGGCCTAGTTCCCTACAGACAATCTCTGAAAAACCTTCCTTTTCAAGCATTAAAGGAGCCTCGTACAAAATGGGCAGGGTTTGGTTCTCTATGACACAGTCTTCTTTTACGTTGCAAAAGTGTGCAATCTTTGAAAAGACAGTCTTATCTGTTATGGGCTCATCCACCCTTAGAACTATTACGTTTGGCGATATTCCCATACCCTGTAACTCTTTAACACTGTGCTGAGTTGGTTTAGATTTGTGTTCACAACTAGCCTTAAGATACGGTACCAAAGTTACATGGATATAAAGTACATTTTCTCTTCCAACCTCAAGTCCTACCTGTCTTATTGCCTCAATGAAGGGTTGGCTCTCAATATCACCTATCGTTCCGCCAATTTCGGTTATGACAATATCTGCATCTGTTTCCTCACCTACTCGGTAGATAAAGTGTTTAATCTCGTCAGTAATGTGGGGAATTGTCTGAACTGTGGAGCCAAGGTAGTCTCCCTGACGCTCACGGTTAATTACATTTGAATAGACTTTTCCTGTAGTTAGGTTTGAATAGCGGTTCAGATTCTCATCTATAAAGCGTTCATAATGGCCAAGATCAAGGTCAGTCTCGGCCCCGTCCTCTGTAACAAAAACCTCTCCGTGCTGGTAAGGACTCATAGTTCCTGGGTCTACATTGATGTAAGGATCCAGCTTCTGAGCTGCTACCTTCAGGCCTCTGGCCTTGAGAAGTCTGCCAAGAGATGCAGCTGTAATGCCCTTTCCAAGACCGGATACAACTCCTCCTGTTACAAAGATATACTTAGCCATAAAGAACCTCCTGGGTTTTACTCAACGGTGACGCTTTTTGCAAGATTTCTGGGTTTGTCCACATCAAGACCTCTGTAAACGCTGGTGTAGTATGCAAGAAGTTGAAGCGGAATTACAGCAAGGGATGCCATAAACATGCTTTCAGTCTCAGGTACGCGGATTATGAAGTCTGCAACCTTTTCCAAACCCGGTCTTTGACCTGACGTAAGGGCTATCAGATAGGCACCCCTAGATTTGCATTCAATCATGTTAGAGAGGGTCTTTTCGTAGACATCGTCCTGGGTAAGGACGCCGATAACAACCGTTCCATCCTCAACCAGACTGATAGTCCCGTGTTTGAGCTCTCCCGCGGGATAGGCCTCCGAACGAATATAGCTTATCTCCTTCATCTTCAGGCTGCCTTCAAGGCTGACAGCATAGTCTAAACCACGTCCTATAAAGAAAATATCGCTGCTGTTTGAGATTCTGGAAGCCAGATATTGAAGGTCTTTCTTATCTTCAAGAACCTTGGAAATCAGGGCCGGAAGCTTGTCCAATTGATGCATGTAAGGCTCTTCGTTCACCCTGGAAATTTTCAGCGCAAGCATATACAGGGCAACAAGTTGAGCGCTGTAGGCCTTTGTAGTTGCCACAGAAATTTCAGGGCCTGCCTGGGTGTGGATAACGTAGTCCGCCTCACGGGCGATGGATGACCCTATGACATTTACTATTCCAAGAACCGGCAAGTGTGCCTCTTTTGCCTTTCTTAATGCAGCAAGGCTGTCTGCAGTTTCTCCTGACTGCGAAATTACAACAACAAGGGTTCCCTTGCTTAAGGGAAGAGACCTGTACCTGAATTCAGATGCAAGCTCAACCCTTACAGGAATGCCTGCAAGTTTTTCAATAATGTACTGAGCTGCAACACCTGTGTGCCAGGCAGAGCCGCAGGCAACAATATCAAGTGCCTTTACATTGGTCAGATCAATGTTGTCAAAATCAGTGTTTTTAAGGGTGTTTTTCACAGCAAGAGGCTGCTCGTGAATTTCCTTAAGCATAAAGTGCTCATATCCGTCTTTTTCTGCAGCAGAAGCATCCCACTCTATCTCTTTTACCGGAAGAAAAACTTCATCGCCGTTTAGGTTGAAAAACTGAACAGTAGACGGAGTAATTCTTGCCGCCTGAAGGTTTTCTATATAGTAAACGCTTCTGGTATATTTCAGAATTGCAGGAACATCGGATGCAAGAAAAGAAGCATCCTCGGTCTTTCCGATAATAAGCGGAGACTCCTTTCTTGCAGCATAGATTTCCCCCGGATAATCGCTGAAAATCAAGGCCAGTGCATAGCTTCCGCGGGCACGGACCATAGTTCTGTTAATTGCATCTATAGGTCCTATCTTGTACTTGCGGTAGTAGTAATCAACAAGCTTTACAATTACCTCTGTATCAGTCTGGCTGTAGAAGGCATATCCGTTATCCTTGAGTTTTTCCCTAAGTTCCGAGTAATTCTCAATTATTCCGTTGTGAACCCCTACTACCTCGTCACTGACATGGGGGTGGGCATTTGTAACAGTGGGATCTCCGTGGGTTGCCCATCTTGTGTGCCCAATTCCGCAAGTTCCCAGGAGTTTTTTTCCTCCGTCTGTGGCTTGAATAAGGTTAACAAGCTTTCCTGCTGTTTTTACAACAACAGGGGCACTATCCCCGTTGCGCACAGCAAGTCCGGCCGAGTCATAGCCCCTGTACTCAAGTTTTGACAGTCCGTCCAATAAGATGGGCGCTGCCTGTTGGTTTCCTGTATATCCTACAATTCCGCACATAATGGCCTCAAACTGAGAATAAGAGTCTTCTGAATGAAGGATACGGCCAATACTTGTCAGGAATCAGCTTTTCTTCTTCATCTACAACTTTTCTAATGTTTTCCATCAGAGAAAAGATTTCTTCACGATAGTATCTTGATGCCTTGTAAGAAGTTGCAGGTGGTGCAGATTCAAGTTTCTTTTCAAGCTCTGCAAGGTACTGAGACAACTTACAGTTATAAGTTGCAAGTTCTTTGCAAAGCTTTGTCTCAACATCCGGAGCATCGGAACCCAAGACCTGAAGTCTGCCTGAGACAGTGTTACAGAGAATTCCCTGATACAGAGATACTGCAGGGATAATTTCTCTTCTTACCATATCCATCAATGTGTTTGCCTCAATAGAAATGACTGAGCAGTATTTTTCAATGTGAATTTCATCTCTTGCTGCCATCTCTGTGCGAGACATTACCCTGTGCTTCTCCAAAAGAGATACATTCTTTTCTGTCAGATAACATTCAAGGGCATCTGCCGTAGTTCTTAGGTTGCTAAGTCCACGCTTTTCAGCCTCTTCAAGCCAGGCTTTGTCATAGCCGTTTCCATTGAAGATAATTCTTGAGTGAGAAAGAAGTTCACTTCTGACAATGTGGTGAATATCCTCTCCCTTGTCCAAGGCATCTGCAAACTGACTGAGCTTTTCTGCAACCATTGTGTTGAGCATGGTGTTCGGTCCTGCAATGGACTGGCCGGAACCAGGCATTCTGAATTCAAATTTGTTTCCGGTAAAGGCAATGGGGCTTGTTCTGTTTCTATCCGTTGTATCTCGGGGAATGAGGGGCATTGAGTCTACACCGACCTTAATTGGTTTGACAGTTGTTCCGCTGTAGCTGCTGTCATTGATAATTGAATCTACAACGCCCTGCAGTTCATCTCCAATGAAGACAGAAATAATTGCAGGAGGAGCCTCATTTCCGCCAAGTCTGTTGTCGTTTCCGGCATAGGCTACAGTGCATCTGAGAAGGTCCTGATAATCGTCTACAGCCCCTATAAAGGCTGCAAGGAAGGTAAGAAAACGGGCATTCTGTGCCGGAGTCTTTCCCGGTGAGAAGAGGTTCTCTCCCCTGTCCGTAACAATTGACCAGTTGTTGTGCTTTCCGCTTCCGTTTACGCCGTAGAAGGGTTTTTCAGCAAGTACGCAGACAAGGTTGTGCCTGTCTGCCACCCTTCTCATTATGTTCATTGTTAGTTGGTTCTGGTCATTTGCACGGTTGCAATCCGAGTAGATTGGAGCCATCTCGTGCTGGGACGGAGCAACTTCATTGTGTTTTGTCTTTGCAGGAACTCCAAGTTTCCAAAGCTCGGTTTCCAGGTCTTTCATAAAAGCAGAAACTCTGGGCTTAATTGACCCAAAGTAGTGATCATCCAATTCCTGAGTTTTGGGCGGTTTTGAACCGAACAGAGTTCTTCCACAAATTCGTAAGTCTTCACGTAGTAAATACATATCTTTGTCTATAAGAAAGTACTCCTGCTCGGCTCCTGCCATTGGAGTTACACTCTTTGTCTGCTTGTCTCCAAGATGGCTTAGTACCCTGAGAGCCTGTCTGTTAAGAGCCTGCATAGACCTTAAAAGCGGTGTTTTCTTATCCAAAGATTCTCCGGAATATGAGAAGAACATTGTAGGAATACAGAGGCTTCCGTCGTTAATAAAGGCATAGGATGTGGGATCCCAGGCACTATAGCCTCTTGCTTCAAATGTGGCTCTTAGTCCTCCGGAGGGGAAGGAAGAAGCATCCGGCTCACCTTTTACAAGTTCCTTACCGGAAAATTCCATAATCACGGAGCCATCGCCGTCAGGCTCTATAAAACTCTCATGCTTTTCTGCAGTTCCTCCGTTGAGCGGCTGGAACCAATGGGTATAGTGAGTAGCCCCCATTTTTACAGCCCATTTCTTCATGCCGTCAGCAATTGCATTGGCAGTTTCCATGGGAAGACTCTTTCCGCTTTCTATGCACCTGTGATACTCTTCAATATGAGCAGGAGAAACGTACTCTTTCATTGTTTTGTCGGTAAATACCTGACTTGCATATATTTCTTTAATCATAATTAAACTCCGCTGGCTCCATAGTTTGACAAAACTCTTGCAGATGGGTCGTTTACGTTACAGCCCTCCCAGTCTTTGTTAGGCATCCAATATGCCGGGATCATTTCATCCTGGCCAGGGTAGTACTTTTCAAAGATTTCTCTGTAGAGAAGACTTTCCTTTGTAAAGGGTCTGCAGTATGTGTACTTACTGCTCTTTTTCGCAAATTCAGAATCTGAATAGAGCTTTTGAGCATAATCTTTCAGGCCGTCCACCATGCTGTGTCCTACAGCATCTGAAAAGGCTGCCTTTTGGCGCCAAAGAATGCTTTCAGGAAGAATGTGGTCCTTTTCAAAGGCCTTTCTTAGAAGATACTTACCCATGTTGTATTTATTCATCTTAAGTTCAGGGTTTATGGACATAACGTACCTGACAAAGGCAAGATCTCCAAACGGTACCCTGGCCTCCAGAGAGTTATCTGAAACACACCTGTCTGCCCTTAAAACATCGTAAAAATACAGTTCTCTTATTCTCTTCTGAGCTTCCTTTTGAAAGGCATCTGCACTAGGTGCAAAGTCTGTGTATTTGTAGCCGAAAAGCTCATCAGAAATCTCTCCGGTAAGAAGAACTTTAATATTGGTTTTTTCATGTATTGCCTTACAGCACAAATACATACCCATACTTGCTCTGACTGTTGTAATATCCCAAGTTCCAAGTCTGGATATAACCTCTTCCAAGTTCTTTATGACCTGATCCATGGTCATTTTCACTTCCATATGGTCACTGCCAATAAAGTCTGAAACCTGTCTTGCATAGCCCAGATCTATTGGATCTGTGTTCATTCCGATAGCATAGGTTTCAATTTCACGTCCAAGGATTTTAGAGGAAATGGCACAGACCAGACTTGAGTCAAGACCGCCTGATAAAAGAAAGCCAAGAGGAACATCCGAATCAAGGCGTTTTTCAATTCCGGCAATGAGCAGTTTTCTTATGTTCTTACAAACTGTATCAATATCGTCACTGTTGTATTCATCAACTGCTGCAGGATCTGAATATTGAACAAATTCACCGTCTTTGTAGTAGTATCCGGGCGGGAACGGAAGGATTTTCTTACATAGGCCCACAAGACAGCGAGCCTCACTGCAAAATATGATATTTCCGTCTTCCAGATAGCCATAGAACAGCGGTCTGATTCCAATTGGATCTCTTGCAGCAATCAAGTTTCCGGACTTGGAATCATAGATTATGAGTGCAAACTCAGCATCAAGCTCTGAAAACATGGCTGTTCCCTTCTCTTCCCACAGAGGAAGAAGAACTTCACAGTCAGAATTGCTTGTAAAAAAATACTGATTCTTAAGATGCTCTTTGATTGGTCTGAAGCAGTAGATTTCACCGTTACAGACAAGACTGTCATTATTCTGGAAAAACGGCTGCATTCCGGCTTTTCCCGGGTCCATAATTGCCAATCTGTTAAAACCAAGGTAGGTGTTGCTTCCTACTTTGACAAAACTAGAGTCATCAGGTCCTCTTTCAAGGGATTTTTCAAAGGAGGATCTTACCAGGTCCGAAGACACATCTTTTGATGTAAAACCAATAATTGAACACATAATTATTGTTGATTATATGAACTAGTTTAAAAAGCAACAAATACATATTATATTATGTGTACCATATCTTATAGATATGATAAAATTGTAATGTTATGGAACTTAGGGTTTTAAAATACTTTGTAACGGTTGCTGAAGAGCTCAATATTACCAGAGCTGCTGAAAAACTTAATATCAGTCAGCCCCCTTTGAGCAACCAAATCAGAGCTTTGGAAGATGAACTGGATACAGTTCTGTTTATCAGAGGAAAAAGGCACCTTCAGCTTACAGAATCCGGAAAACTGTTATACAGACACGCAAAAGAAATATTAAATCTTTCCGGAAAGGCCTCTGAAGAGATAAAACTGATGGGAAAAGGTGTTAACGGGACCATTTCTATAGGTCTTGTAGAAGGTTCTGCTCCTGATATTGCCTCAAAATGGATTGAATTATTTATTCACAAATATCCGGATGTAAAGTTCAGAATAATGGACGGAAACAGTGATGAACTGATTGAGCGTCTGAGAAGCGGTCTTATAAACCTTGCAGTAATAACTTCACCCTATGATCAGACTCTGTTAAACGGTTTTAAAGTGGGCCAGGAAAAGATGACTGCCTTTATGAGCCGTGATAATCCGCTTGCCAGCCAAGTCGGAGATACAATTGAACTAAAAGACTTGAAAGACCAGAGACTGATAGTTCCAAGCCGTGAAGCAATTATTACAATGATTTACAAATGGTTTAAGGAAGTTGGAAGCGAGCCTCACATTGTTTGCCGTATGGACAACTACCTGGATGTAGCAGCACTGGCCGGGTGCAACATAGGAGTCAGTCTATTTCCAAGAACAAGCTATGTTTTGAATCAAAGTATTGTAGCAAAAGAAATTGTTAATTCAGGACGGTATGTTGAATATATGTTTGTATGGCTAAAGGGAAAACCGCTACCGATTATAGATGAAACCTTTATAGATTTTGTAAAGAATCAATTATAAAATCATAGAAATATAATACAGATAAACTATATATACAATATCGAACACAATAAAAGTTATATAACTTTACTATAGTTTCTAAATTATTCTTTATGCTTTTTATAGAATTCTTTAAGTGCAAATCTGATTCCGCCGGCCCAGCTTAAACCAAGCTCTGAAAACAAATCTTCAAGCTCACGCTTTGTGGAAGGTTCAATTGAGAAGGTAGTAAGAATCTTAGTTTCCTTCTTCTTTGAAGCATCTCCTGAAAACAGCTGACGTGCTTTCTCTGTGCTGTTGTTCTCAAATTGATCTTCAGGATTTCTCTTAAGTGCCATAATCTCTCCCCTTAGCTCCAAATAGCCTTATCAAGCTTCATAATTGCATCCAGAGTCTTTGGTTTAAGTCCACGACCGTGTTCCTTAAAGAACTGAGGCGCCATGTTGTTTTCCTGAGATTTTCTGAATACAGGATCAACCGGGACAACAAAGACTTCAAAATCACCTTCCGAAGCTGCGTTGTAGATATTTCTATGCTGTTTTATTCTTTCGTCGTAAGAATTTATTACAACTCTGGAGTGTTTTACGTTACTTCTGAGGTTCTTCTTAAGTTTCTTCAGTTCATCAATAAAGATCTCAAGACCATCCAAACTGAAGACCTCAGGTGTCATGGGAGTGATTACTTCATCACTTGCAATTATGGCAGAGCGTTCCAAACGGCCCAATCCGGGCGATAAATCAAGAATTATGCGGTCAAAATCTTTTTTAAGCTCTGTAATTAAGTCTTGAAGAACAAAAGGTTCTTCTGCAAGCTTAGTTTCACTGTAATTCTTAAGAACTCCGCCAATTCCGAATGTTGGCAATAAATACAGATTGGGAACTGCTTCTACAGGGACAATTGCATCATTAATATAGCACTTGCCCTGAACCACATCTGCAAGCTCAAATTTTGGAGCGCTCTTGAGGAACCATGAGGACGCATTGCCCTGGGGGTCAACATCTACTAAAAGAGTCTTGAACCCGTTCAGAGCTGACTGACATGCCAGCGTTCCGGAGATAGTGGTTTTGCCTACTCCACCTTTCTGAAGGTGAAACGAAACAGTTTTTGACATAATTTGATTATGAATTAGTATACACCTACACAAATTCTTATACAAGAGTATATTTAAGTAATATCTAAACAATACCGCAACTATACAAAAGTTATATAAGTACTCTACTAATTCACAATCGTAACACTACAAAACCAAAACAAAAACACTACACAAAAACAATTATACCGAACTTGGCAACTAAACCAAGGATAATAAGCAAATCAGAATGATTTCAATGTAGCAATATGGTTCTTGGTCTTTTCAATCTTCTCTTCAAACTCAGCCTTCTTGTCCTTTTCCTTTTCAACAGCTTCAGGCTTTGCATTGTTGATAAACTGCTCATTGGAAAGCTTCTTGTCACAACCGGCAAGAAGACCCTGAGTCTTAACAAGCTCCTCTTCAAGGCGCTTTATCTCCTTATCAACATCTATTGCATCACGTACAAAGACAAAGCTTTCAAAGCCCTGGCCTGCAACCGGGAATGCTGAAGATACATCACTCTTCTTAAGAGCATCAATTTCAACGCTTTCTGCATTGAGGAAGGTCTTAAGAAGTGCAATATGAGTATCAAGGAAGGCTGTAAGCTCATCATTGTCAGGTCTTACAGTAATTCTAAGCTTTCTGGAAGCATCAATTCCAAGCTGAACCTTGGCATTTCTGACTCCGCGGACAATTTCCTGCATACCGGAAACAAGTGCAGCCTGCTTTTCAAAACAATAATCACTTCTGTATTCAGGGAAATGAGCAGAAATGACCTTTCCGCATGCGTTTGGCAGTTTAGAATAGATTTCTTCAGTTAAGAATGAGAGGAACGGATGCATAATTCTCATGCTGGTCTCAAGAACCTCTAAAAGAATTGATACGATTCTGTCCTGTTCTTCAGCATTATCGCTGTACAGAGAAACTTTTGCAGCTTCCACATACCAGTCACAGAAGTCATTCCAGAAGAAGTCATAAATTGCCTGGGCACCGTCGTTGAAACGATAGGTCTCCAAAGCTGTACTGACCTTCTTGGCACACTCATTCATGCTATGGAGGATCCACTTGTCCATATCTGTAAGCATTGAAGGCTTGATATCAACAAGATTTCTGCCTTCAAGGTTCATAAGGATGAATCTTGTTGCGTTCCAGATCTTGTTTGCAAAGCGGCTTCCCATCTTAAAGGAATCCATGTCAATTAAGACATCCTGACCCTGGGCTGCAAGGTAGCAAAGTGTGAATTTCATTGCATCTGCGCCGTAGATTTTGACAACCTCAAGCGGATCAATGCCGTTTCCAAGGCTCTTGGACATCTTTCTGCCAAGCTTGTCACGAACAAGGCCTGTAATGTAAATGTCACTGAATGGAACATCTCCCATGAACTCCAAAGAGGCCATTATCATTCTGGAAACCCAGAAGAAAATAATGTCGTAACCTGTTACAAGGGTTGAAGTTGGGAAGAATTTCTTCAAGTCCGGAGTCTTTTCAGGCCAACCAAGGGTTGAGAACGGCCAGAGCCATGAGCTGAACCAGGTGTCAAGGACATCAGGGTCCTGCTTTAGGTGCTTGCTGCCGCATTTGGGACAGACTGTTACGTCTGTGCGGCTGACAATCATTTCACCGCAGTCTTCACAGTACCAAACAGGAATTCTGTGACCCCACCAGAGCTGGCGGCTTATACACCAGTCACGAATGTTCTCAAGCCATGAAGAATATGTGTTTTCCCATCTCTTGGGATAGAAGTGTATCTTTCCGTCACGCCAAGCTTTAAGTGCCTTTTCTGCAAGGGGTTTCATTTTGACAAACCACTGTTCGCTCATGTAAGGCTCTACAGTTGTGTGGCAGCGGTAGCAGTGTCCAACCTCGTGGTTGTAGTCTTTTACGCTCTTAAGATAGCCAAGTTCTTTCAGCTCTTCTGCAACCTTAAAGCGTGCTTCTTCTGCAGGAAGACCGCGGAATTTTTCAGGACAGACATTGTTAAGGGTTCCGTCCGGATTGAGAATATTAATAGGAGTAAGGTTGTGTCTCTTGCCACATTCCCAGTCGTTGGGATCGTGAGCCGGAGTAATTTTAACCATACCGGTTCCGAATTCAATACCTACAAAACTGTCTGCAATAATGGGAATTTCACGGTCTGTAAGGGGAAGTTTGACCATCTTTCCGACAATGCTCTTGTAACGCTCATCATCCGGGTTAACTGCAACAGCCACGTCTCCGAACATGGTTTCAGGTCTTGTTGTGGCAACAGTGATGTTTCCGCTGCCGTCGGCAAACGGATAGTTTACTTCCCAAAGATGGCCGGCATCTTCCTGATGCTCAACTTCATCATCCGCAAGGGCGGTTCCGCAATGGGGGCAGTAGTTTACAAGGTACATGCCGCGGTAGATAAGTCCGCGCTCGTACAGAGAGACAAAGACCTCACGAACAGCTTTTGAAAGGCCTTCATCCAACGTAAAGCGCTCATGCTGCCAATCGCAGGAAGCGCCGATCTTTCTAAGTTGCTCGGTAATGATGCTGTGGTGGTGTTCCTTGACAGCCCAGGTACGCTCAACAAACTTTTCACGTCCAAGGTCCTGACGTCTGAGGCCTTCTTTTGCAAGCTGGCGCTCAACAACGTTCTGGGTTGCAATTCCGGCATGGTCTGTTCCCGGAACCCAGAGTGTTGGACGTCCTGTCATACGCTGATAACGTATGATTATATCCTGCAAGGAGTTGTTAAGGGCATGACCCATGTGGAGAATGCCTGTTACATTGGGTGGCGGCATAACAACAGTAAACGGTTTACCGTCATTGTCTGCAGGACAGAAGTTTCCGTCCTCAACCCACTGTTTGTAAATCCTGTCCTCAAAATCCGATGGATTATAAACTTTCTCCAGTTCAACAGCCTTCATAGGAAGACCCCCTTGCTAATAACTTATCATTAATTACAGGGAATTATATTAAAAACGCGCATAAATAAAAAGCCATGGAATAATGAACTGACCCCAGTTCATTGGAGCGGTTCTTGAAAAGCTAGGTTGCCAATTTCCTGAAATCTACAGGAGAAAGGTAACCTAGTTTTATTTTGTCCTGTGAGTCAAGATAATTATTCAAAACGATAAAAATCTTGACTTTTGCACATAAA
>CADCOT010000121.1 GCA_902803145.1 uncultured Spirochaetales bacterium
AGCGGCTCGTCAAAGAGGAAGACCTTAGGTGTTCTTACAATAGCTCTTCCCATTGCAACACGCTGTCTCTGTCCGCCTGAAAGCTGTGAAGGCTTTTTGTTAAGCTGTGTTGTAAGGTTCAGAATCTCTGCTGCTGCAAGAACCTTTTTATGAATAACATTGGGATCTTCCTTTCTGAGTGTCAGAGAGAAAGCCATGTTTTCATAAATTGTCATGTGGCCATACAAAGCGTAGTTCTGGAATACCATTGCCATATCCCTGTCTTTTGCAGGAGTTCTGGTAATGTCTTTTCCGTCAAGAAGGAGCTTTCCGTTTGAAATATCCTCAAGTCCTGCAACCATTCTGAGGGTTGTGGACTTTCCGCAACCAGAAGGACCAACAAAGACAATCAGTTCACCGTCTTTGACATCAAGATTGAAGTCATAGACTGCCTGAACATTGTTATCATAGATTTTGTCTAAGTGCTGTAATGTAAGGTTTGCCATCAGTCTCTCCTCTTCTCTTCACCAAGTGTTGCCTCATAAGCCTTGAGCTTGCGGCTCCTTACAATTCCGATATAGGCGCTGACAAGGCAGCAGATACCGGAGGCACAGAGGTAAATAATCTGGCGGATGAACTGGGGTGTTTTCATTACCTGAACACTCTCCATTTCCCTTGTTACGGTGTTAACAACCTCAATATAGGTGTTATGAGCAGGTACAGGCATGATGAATATTCTGATAAACTGGACAACTCCAATTACTATCAGGATATAGCAATAGTTTTCGTTGTAAATCTTAATTCCTTCAGAAGCAAGGAATGCAGCCAAAAGGAATATAAGGTTATATATGATGGAGGCGCCTATCAGAATTGTGTAGTAATAAGCTCCTACATCAGATTTGTAAAGGTTTACAAAATAAAGCACGTCAAAAAGAATTGCAAGGATAGCAAGATTGGACGAGGCTTTATTCTTGATATATCGCATTCTGTCCAGAGAAATCTGCTGTTCGTTCATGCTGTCTTTCCTCCCTCTACAAGTCTCTTCTCTTCCTTCATCAGGCTAATCTTCCAGTAGACATTGAAAACAAGAAGAACAACTGCAACCAGGCTGATGCCGAAGACAAGGTAATGAATATCAAACCAGAAGGTTGATTCCGTATATGTTGTTTTAAACATGTCCGAAAAGTCTTTCAGTGCTGCAAAATCAACATTCTTCCACTCTGCTCTGTACAACTGAATATTGGAATGAGCCCAGACTGAAAAACAGATTGTGAAGGCACTGAATAAACCTGTGGACACATAGTTTGCAATGTAATATTTTCTGCGCTTGTCAGTATTTGTAATGAACAGGAGTACTGCAAGTAGAATCATCACAATGGAACCGGCCAACAGAGTTTTGTTGAAACCTTGCATGTGATAATAGACCTGAGAACCCGGAACCCATGTCTCGTCAATGTTTGTGGGATCCATCATTGTTGTATACAGAGTATCGTACAGGTCAGTCATGATACCCAGACTGTAAATAAATACCAGAACACTGGAAAATAGTGCAATGAAACAGAAGATTTTCTGAAAACGCATCTGCTTTTTGTACATATTCCCTCCTTATTGGTAAAAACCCGTGCATGCGGGTCGCAAGACCCGCCGCACGTTTTGATGATTAAATTTTTAATTAAAGGCTTTCAAAGAATTTGACCAGTCTTTCCCACTGTCTCTCTCTAATCTGGAGATACTGGGCGCCGCTCCATTCAACTTTTGCCTTCTCTGCTGCAGAAGCAGCATCCTTAACTCCAACAGTTGTGTAACCATTCTGAATCTGGTCAACCAGGACGCTGAACTTACCCTTTGCGTTCTGATACTGCTGAATCAGCTCTGTGTAGCTGTTGATAGCATCTGCTTCAACAGTTGATCCGGGCAGAACTGTAGGAACAGATGTGTACCACTTGTTCTTTGCAATTGCCAGTTCGGGGTGTTTTACTGTACCAAGACCGATTGCTGTTGAAATGTGTCCTGCACCTTCCTTACCTACGTCAATTGTGCACTGATACTCAAATGCCTGGCTCTTTGCGAATGAAAGAGTTGAACCAAGGTAGTAACGGGCAAAGTTGGTGTAGTTGCCGTTTGCAAGCTTCCACAGAAGTTCGTATGTCTCGTCAGCGATAACAGGCATTTCCTGACCGTTGAACAGGAATGTTTCATAGCTGCCGTCAGCCTTGTGCTTAATAAATACATCAGGACCATAGCTGAGAAGGATCTGGCCCTCGGGGCTGAATGCATAGTCAAACAGTGCAAGAGCTGCATTGAGCTTGTTTGTATCACCGGCAATACCGTCCTTGGAGATTGCCCATGCATCTGTCTTAACTGAACGCCAAGACTCTGTGAATCTCATGTAGACGCCGTTTGCATTTGTTCCGTCATACCAACGTGCAACAGGAACCATAACTGCCATGTACTTGGCGCCGGGGATATTCTTAAGCTTTGTTTCGTTAAGGATTGTCTGTGTCTGGTTGTAGTCATAACTCATGAAACCAAGGTTGTTCTCAAGCATTGTACCTGAGTTTTCACCCTGTGCCTTGACGAAGGACTCTGAGATAAGGCCTTCAAGAGCCATTGCATGCATTCTGTCCATTGCCTCGTATGTAGCAACTTCCTGTCTTGCATCCTTGAGCTTTCCGTCAGCATCGACATAGAGGTAATCCTGTCTTGATTCAAGACCACGGACACCGAAGAGATGACCGGCAAATCTGAACAGGTCAACCTGTCTCTGGAGGTTGTTGTCTTCACGTGAGAAGAGGCCCTGTACAGAGTCTTTTCCGTTGAGTGTGTATGCGTTAGCGACAACACAGCGAAGAAGAGCAACAAGTTCGTCAGCATCCCATGCTGCATCCTGTCCGATGAACAGGTTAGATCTCTTTGTTCCATAGTATCCGTTGTAAGCCTTATCAATATAATCTCTGAGCATATTGACAGCCTGGACACCTGTAACAGTTCCCTTAGCAAGAGCTGCGTTCATTGTTGCAACAATGTTGCCGGCCTTGTCATAGTCTTTTGTAAGAGTCATGACAGACTTTCCGTCAGCTGCGGGAGTCTCAATTGAAACCTTGCCGCTTGTGGGCATGTAGGGCTGATACTGAGCAGCCTTGAGGTTTCCGCTCTTTGCTGCAGAGAATGAACCTGCACCATCAAGAAGCTTCTCAACCCAGTCAACTCTCATGAGGGGCATTCTTTCAATATCGTTTACACCGTCAAAGTAAGGAGCAAAGTAGATTGCGCCTGTGTTTGTGTCACCTGTAATTGAAAGTCTGACAATGGGGTTGGCTTCAAGGTAAGCTTTGAAGTTAGGCATTCTGTCAAGATACTCTGCAATGTTAACAAGGCTTCCCTTTGCACCGTACTCGTTGAGAGCAACTGTGTTACCGGAAACCAGATCAACTTCATTAAGTCTTTCCTGCCAGTACTTGAACTCGTTTGTAGCGCTGTTTCCCTGATACTTGTCTTCAATCTTGATACCAAGCTTCTTTTCAACCTCTACCCAAGTCGGCTTGAGGTCACCTGTGTGGTATGTAACACCGGCAAGTGTGATACCCTGACCTGCTGTGTCAGCATCAAAAGAAAGACCTGTCTTCTTGCTGTTGTAACCGGTTGCTGTTCTGAGAACTGTTCCGGGAGCATAAGTAAGAGGTTCAACTTTCTTTTCTTCTACTGCAGGAGTAGAAGCTGTTGCGGTAGTAGTTGTTGATGACTGTACAGGAACAGCATTCTTGGAACATCCAACGAATGCAGTTACAACTGCTGCCAGTACAAGCAATGTAACCAATACTCTTTTCTTCATTTTTTCCTCCATCTGATTCCCTTTTGAATCAATATGTTAACAATAATTATTCCTTTACACCGCCAACGTTTACACCCTTGGCAAAATACTTCTGGATGAACGGGTAGATGATAAGGATTGGGACAATTGAACAGACAATGAGAGCATAGACAACAGAGTCGGATGCATATGTTTCATTCCAACCTGCCATAGCCTCAGCGTCAGTATACTCCTCGAGCTTAAGTCTGATGAAAACCATGAGCGGATGCTCATTCTGGTTTGTAATCATCTGTCTTGCCCAGAAGTATCCGTTCCAACGTGAAATTGCAAAGAACAGTGCAACAGTTGCAATTGTGGATTTGCTCATTGGTATGTAAACCTTTGACAAAACCTGGAACTCGGTTGCTCCGTCAACAATTGCAGCCTCTTCAATTTCAGAAGGAACACCTTCAAAAGCGTTTCTCAGAAGAATGATGTTCATAGCTGCCATACCCATGGCAATAACAACAAGCCACTTGTCGTCCATGATACCTATTCCGTTGAAAACCGCCTTTGTGTTCAGGTAGTTCAGGTACTGAGGAACAATACCTGCACTGAACCACATTGTGAAAACCAGGAAGAAGTTGAAAGTCTTCCTGAACAAAAGTCTTTTCTTAGAAAGAGCATAGCCGCCCAAGATTGAGTAGCCCATTGCCCAAAGTGTGCCGTACAGAGTAATGAACAATGTATTGGAATATGAGTTCCAGAACATATTGTCGCTGAACATTCTCTTAAAGGCATCAAACTGGATGTTTTTCGGAAGAAGAACAACCTGTGAATACTCAACTGCCTGTCTGCCTGAAATAGATGCTGATACAGCAAAGACCAGAGGATACAGACACATGATTGAGAACATAGTAAGGAAGAGATAGCTTATGATCTTGAAGATAAGCTCTGATGTTTCAAGTCTTCTTTTCATCTTTCATCCCTCCCCTTAGTAAAGTGATACGTTGGATGCCTTTCTGGAAATGGTGTTGGCACCGATAACCAAGAGCATTCCGATAACGTTGTTCATCATCTCAGCAGCAGAAGCAAGACCCTTTGAAGCGCCCTGCAGACCGTAACGCTGAGCAAATGTGGAAACTACATCGCCGGTGACGTATGTGTTCTGGTTGTACAACAGAAGGACTTTCTCGTAGCCTATACTGAGCAGAGAACCGATTCTTGTAATCAGCATAATAACTATTGTTGAAAGAATACTGGGCAGAACAACGTACTTCATCTGAGCCATCTTGTTGGCTCCGTCTATCTGTGCAGCTTCGTAGCTTGTGGGTGAAATAGCTATGATTGCTGCAAAGTAAACAATACTGCCGTAACCGGCGGTTTCCCAAATTCCGCTCAACTCATAGATTCCTCTGAAGAACTGGGGCTGGTTCAGAAGACCTGCCACAGCAGTTTCATGGCTGATCAGACCAATTTTCTCAAGGAACTGTGAAAGAACTCCGTAACTTGTTGTAAGAGCACCCTGCTTTACAAGCATTGTGATAAGGGTTGTCATAACAACAGTTGACAGGAACTTGGGCAGATATGTGAGAACCTGGTAGACACTTCTTGCAACGTTTGACTTAACTTCGTTAAAGAACAAAGCAAGAATAATTGGGAACGGGAAGCCAAAGCACAATCCGTAGAAACTCAGGATGAATGTGTTTCTCAGGGCCCTCCAGAACTCTGTTGAAATTGGCTTTCCGGAAATAAGAAGTTCCTTAAAGTATGAGAAGCCGGAGAAAAGTTGCTTTGAAACAGGAAGAACCTGATCGGCAACCTTAAAACAACCCAGCAGTTCATACATGGGGAAGTATCTCCAGAACAGGAAGACAAGGAGCATGGGGATAAGCATTATGTACAGTCTCCAGTCTTTGGCAATTGTGCGCCCGACGTGGAGCCAGTAATGCTTTTCTACATCGTCCCTGACTTTCTGCTCAGCATCTTCCCTGTAGGAATTGGAAAGCTGATCATAAACCAGGTAATCAGAAGCATTAACCTTCATCAAAACCCTCCTCTAATTCTTTCTCTTCTTTATGGATTCTGATCAGGTAGTGCTTCTGGTCCTCAAAAACGCCGTCCAGCTTTCTTGCAATGCCGACAATTACCATTGCAAATACTCCGGAAAGGACATCCCCAAGGATGAACCCGACTGCAATATCCAAGGAATTTCCCATTATCACAGCCACCACTGCCCTGCCAGTCTGCATAAGAAGAGCGACAAGTCCCGCCATGATAACAGACAGCCAAGCGCTGTTTCTGACACGGTCGGAACCGATCTTATTCAAATACAGTATAGACAGAACGGAGAACGTATTACCCAACATATAGATAATATATTGGTCAAACGTCCCGCCTGTTGCGTAACATGTAAGAAAGCCTCCAAGCACTGCGTGGAAACAGCCGTAGAGCCCCCAGCGCATGAATACTATGCATGTTACTGCAGAAACAATTGATAGTGAGTAAGGCTGGGAAGCAAAGACGCGCGCTGCTTTTGAAACAATCACCTCAAAAATGACTGTAATAACTGCAAAAAGCAAAAGATCTATCAGCCTGTACTGGCTGAAAGTACGCCTTTTTCCCACTTGTATCCCTCGAAAATCAGCTGTTTCCAATAAAAACTATAGCCCTACGGCAATATGAATCATAAAGACTGTTTTTGTATTATTCAGACATTCCAGTTGATAAGAGAGTCTACATTTATAGGTTGTCCGGATGCAATTGACTTGTTTGCAGCAATTCCTGTAAGTATGGATTTGATTCCGTCTCTGTAGTCTGCAGCCCTGTGGAATTCATCAAGAGGTGGATTCTCCAGGAATACATCGTCAAGCATTACAGGGTCTCCGCCTCCGTGTCCGCCTTCTGTGGTTTTTACTTTCACATTGTAGGGTTCTCCGAACATAGGCAATACGGTTATCTTGCTGGATACCGATGCTCCTTCGTTTTTCTTATCTCCGCCTGCGTTAATGTAGGTCTTCTCTACAACTTTGTACTCTATTCTTCCGCCTGTTCCGTTAATTGCAACATTCA
This sequence comes from uncultured Spirochaetales bacterium, assembly GCA_902803145.1. Classification (GTDB taxonomy): domain Bacteria; phylum Spirochaetota; class Spirochaetia; order Sphaerochaetales; family Sphaerochaetaceae; genus RUG14846. The sequence goes on from CADCOT010000121.1 coordinate 6,842, forward strand.
GACCTTCCCAGGGCATGTATGAGGCAAGTGAATAAGACATCTGAACGCCGTTTTTATACTTAACCAAAACATTCATTGTGTCCTCTATGCTGATATCGTCTGAAAAGACGCTACGATCGCGAATGTAGCCGCTGTCTGCCTCGGCATCCAGATACAGGGCTTTGAGGGTCGGGTTTGCTGCAAGGTCAATTGCAAAGGGATCGTTCTTGGCTTCCGGGCTTCCGTAGCACCTGTAGTAGAACTTCTCCACCCCGCGCTTTTCAGCTGCCGCTCTTCCGTAGAAATTCAGAGAACCGAAAGCAAAAACCGTTTCCGGGGCAGTATCAAGCCAGAAATTTACAAGGTCAAAATGGTGGGTTGCCTTATGAACCAGAAGACCGCCGCTGTTGTACTTGTTGCGGTGCCAGCGTCTGTAGTAGTCAGCGCCGTGGTCTGTGTTCAGCAGCCACTCAAAATGAACAGATGTAGGAGTGCCTATTGCACCGTCCCTGATCAGTTCTCTGACCTTTGTGTGGTAAGGTGCATACCTGTAGTTGAAAGTAACACGTATGTGCTTTCCGGTCTTTTTCTGTGTATCAATTATTCTCTGGGCCTTTCTTTCATCTATTGTAAGCGGCTTTTCTGTAATTACGTCACAGCCGGCTTCCATTGCACGGCAAATATAATCATCGTGAGTTCTGTCTACGGAAGTGACAATGACAACATCAGGTTTTGTCTTGGCAATCATCTTTTCAAATTCATGAGGAAGGAATGTAGGAACCTTCTCTGCGCCAAGCTCTGCAATCGTTGCATTTGCATAGTTCATTCTTGTTTGGCTCTGATCACAGAAACCTACAAGAACAGCGCTGTCCTTATAAGTTGTTGCAATTGCTTCATAATACATGCGGGCTCTTCCGCCTGTTCCGACCTGTGCGTATCTCTTAACTATGGACATTATAAGTCCTCCTATAACTGATTAACTGTTTTCCTCGAAGAACGAAGTTTGCCGGGGTTTATTCCCTTCACCTTTCTGAAAACCCTGCAGAAATAAGCCTGGTCTTTGAAACCTGTAGCTGCTGCTATTTCACTTATTGATTTTCCGGTTTCCTGAAGCAGATTGCTTGCAAGATTGATTCTGTACCTGTTCAGATAGTCCCACGGAGAAAGCCCCATTTCCTTCTTGAAAATCCTAGTCAGATAGTCCTCTGAAACGTTTACGGCATCTGCAATCTGCCACCGGCTTATCGCCGATGTTCCATTCTCGCAAATATACGCCTGGGCACGTTTGACTATGCTTCCTGTCATTGGAGGAAGAACCTCAGACCCGCGCAGAACTGAGCCGATCCTGAGAACAAACTCTTCACTGTCAAGAATGCTGTTATTGGCAAGAATAATGTTGGGAATATCGCCAAGCTTGGATACAAGATCAAAATCAATCTTGTCGGCACAGATGAGCACAGGAACCTGTGCAGTCTGTCCCGAAACTCTGAGAACTGCATCTACGTTGTCGGAAGAAACGACAACCAATGCAGGATGCTTCTGAGCTATCATTGCAGAAAGAATTGCAGAATCACAACTGACAATCTCAGAACCGGGCATCCTCCTTAAGAAAGAGTCTGCAACATTATCCAGCTGAAGGATTATCCGTCCTCCCTGTCTTACTGCTGCATATACAGCCTCTTCTATAGTTTTTGCCCGCGGATTACCCAGACAGACAAAAGGAATATTTCTGTAGTAGGAACTGCCGGTTATTGCCAGCAAAGCAGAGAAAACGTTGTAGTTGTTGTGCTCGCTGCTCCAGAAAACAGCTCCGGAACCTGCAGGAAGACGTTTTGTCTGGATAATTCTTTCAATATCAGCTTCTTCAGCAGAGGAATTTTTGAATTCAAACGGAGGAAGACCTCCAAGACAGACAAGAGGAGTTCCTTCTCTCCACTTGTCGGGAACACCGCCTGAAAGTGTTGGGTAGTTTATAACAAAGGAGAAGCAACCTTCGGTATTGGAACACGTTCCGCCATGTAAGAGAATAATTTCCCTTGCAAGAAGAATATCGGAATCGTTGTGATCCTGCCACTTTCCCGACTTGTCAAATATGCTTATCTGAAGTCCGTCCAAAGTCATAGTAACCCTGATTCTGACTCTGAGCATCTTTGACACTACCATGGTCACCGCCTGACGGAACCAGTATTCATCTATTGAGAGACAGGGCAGTTTCTGAGGTCCTTCATAACCGTCAAAGGTCTTAAGAATATCGGCAGGATCAACAAGGCTTCTTTCAAGTTCAATTTCTCCAAGTGAACCTGCAACAAGATCCAGCGTGTGCTCGGCACCGCTTATCCTATCAAGAACAAGGTGTCTTGCCGGCTCATCAAGGTTTGAATCTTTGATATAGTTGTTGATTTCAGAAAGCGGTTTTCTGAGATTTTCTCCAACATTGGCAAAGAATGTAATTCTTGCCTGTTCGGCCTTCTCTGCACGCAGTCTGGCTTTTTTGATATCTTCAATCAGAAGAACGCTCTTTACAGCAGCAGAAATTGAGCTTCGCAGTTCTTCAACAAAATAACCGTTCAAAACCCTGGGTTTCAACAAAAGGTAGCCCATCTCCTCGGTGTCTGAGCACAGAGGAGCAGCAACCCAGACACCGGAATCCGTGTTTTCCATCTTGTAGCGGTCATCTGAATCTTTATCTCTGCTGAAAACATGAATCTTTATGCTGTCAAAACCCAAAGCCGAGGCATTGCTTTCAAGAAGATTTTCAATGTCATCTATTGAATCAGATATCAGAAGTTCCTTTCCAAGGCGGATAAGGTTGTTAAACTGTTCACGCTCTCTGTAGCTGTTTTGATACATTGTATGTTCAAGAGCTTCAGGAAGCCTGTTGCGACAGTACTGTTCAATAATCTTTCCGTTCTCACCTTCAAAACCGCAGACAACTGTAAGAATGTCGTAAATGTCGGCATGCTGGCTGCAGAGGATTCTGAGAAGGTTTTTCATGTTTTTCTCATTAGGATTAAACGCTACTGAATCAACCAATGCATTTGCATCCTTCCAAGGAAGGACAAAGACTTCTGAAATATAGTCTGTAAGCTCAGAGTTGTCTGAAAACTTTCTGTAGTGTTCTGCCTGACATCCGCAGGTTTTTCGGATTGTGGGATACGCTGGGAAAACAACATCTCCTACCTTCTCACCTTTCACAATACTGTAAAGAGAGTCAACTGCATGTCTGCCCATTTCCGAATAAGGCATCTTAACCGTTGTTACAGGGGCATGGAGAAGACGGGCCTCTATTGAATCGTTGAATCCGCAGACCAGAACATCTTCAGGAACTGAATAGCCTTTTCTTTCTAGCTCCTTTACAGCATGGTAGAGAATAAGGTCACTTGCGCAGAACAGAGCCTCAAAGTCTCTTCCCGGCACAAGGTTTCTGTCCTCCAGAAGCTGCCTCATTCCCAGTTCACCGGAGCGCCAGGGGTACGGATTGGAATAAAGGCGTTCATCTGTTTTGATTCCGTTCTCCTTCAGCGTATTCAGGAAAGCATAAAATCTGTCATTGGAAGATTTATGGTTTTCAGGGCCGCGGATATAGGCAAATTTCTTCACCCCGTGCACCTGAATAAAGTGTTTTACCAGGCTTGCAGTTCCCTCTTTTGCATCAAAGCTTACATCCGGAATATCAGGGAAAGCCGTTGTCTTTCCCGATATCGTCACCATGGGCAGATTTGTAAGATCTCTGAAACGCAGCAGAACCTGCTCCGAGTCTGCATCTCCGGTAAGAGAAGAACTCCAGATTATAGATCCGTCAAGATTTACCGGGTTTGCAAAGTTAAAAATAAAGTTTCTTGAAATATCATCCGGATAGATGTTTCCCAGTCTTCCGCCGGGGAAAACAACAAGACTGTTTTCTCCGTCATCCGGGAACATTGAAGAGATATATGGAAGCAGGCTCAATGACGAGCCTGTGTTCATATCCGCAAGGACAAAACCAAACCTCATGTTGTGAGTATAAACTGAGCCTGTTCAGATTTCAAACAATTTGTACAAAACCGACCCCTTGGCGAGGTCGGTTTTTTTACTTTTTGATTATTTCAGAAGGATTCCTGCTGCATGGCGGCCAATGTGGCTGTCAAGCAACTTGTAGTACTCTTCCCTTTCTTCTCTCCACAGTTTGTAGAGCCTGTCCTTGAATGTGTAAGAACCGTCAGAGTTCTTCTTGTTCAGGATAAGACCGTAGGTAATGTGGATAAGCTGTCTGGAATCGTCATTCTTAAACAGATTCGGAAGCTCTGAATCTTTGAGTGTTGAAAGAGCCGGAATGTTGTTCAGATTTGTACTTACATGGTAGTACTTGGAAGCCTCTGCAAATGCTTCCAGTGCGTATGTGTGAACTTCTCTGTACAACTGAGGATCTTTCATTGCAACAAGCTTTACTGCCTCAAGCCAGTTTGTACCGGCAGTCTTGAGGTGGAAGCGTCCTGCGGTCTCTCTTCCGGAAACCTTGAAGATTGAGAACTTGTCTGAACCTGAGTGAATAGAAATCTTGTATCCGAACTTCCTTGCAATTGCAGCATGGATTTTCATTTCTTTCTCATACTGTGCAAGGTTTCCGCGGTAATCAACGCCCTTCTGGAACTCGCCGCAGAATCTTGGAGCAACTGTAGAACATCTTACGTTGTGTCTTGCAAGTTCGTTTGCAACAAAGAAGTGCTGCTCAGGCAGTGTTGAAGAAAGAGTTTCATCAATTGAAATCTCAAAGTCTGCAACCTGGACGCCGTCTCTGCAGATAAGGGTTCTCCAGATTTTTACTGCGTGGTCAATAGCCTCTTTGTAAATGAGAACTGTCTTCATGAACAGCTTTTTGTCAAATTTAACAGAAATACCCTCGCCTACATCAAAGCTCTTTTCAAGGTAGATGTTTTCAAGTTCTGCATCTTTCTTGGAAGCATACAGTTTCTCAACTTCTGCATCTGACATGTCATTGACGCTGTCATGAATGTGCTCACTGCAGTCCAAAGTAATCATTGTAAAACCGCTCTTGAGTGCATACTCAACTTCTTCTGCGGTTTTTACATGATCCCCGTCTGCGCCCCAGCCTGTCTTGTAGCCACATCTGAAAACTGCAAATGTAGCACTGTCAAGAACGTCTGCAAAGGTGCGGTTTGTCAGTGTAAGTTCTCTTATGCTCTGCTGTGCAAGGATAGGAGTAATTTCAGGATACTTGAAGAAAACTCTCAGATGACCGTCACCGGCAATACCAAGTCTGTCTCCAACTCCCATTGTCTTGTCTCTGTCAAGAACTCTTGACGGAGCAGTCCAAGCAAAGTGCTTTCTCAGACATTCCGCGCTCTCATGATCCAGAGGAGAAAGAATCTTTTTCTCATTGCATTTTGCACATACAACCTCTCCACCTTTGAAACCGAGTGCAGGGTCTGAAACAAGGTAATCTCTGTCTCCGCCGTCTACCATGAAAACACCGTCATTTTCAGATGCAGTGTATACTTTGAATTCTTCACCTTTTGTAGTCTTAAAAACTGCCATAATATCTTCCTTTTTAATCAGCTGAAATAAGCGAGTGCATTGTTAAAAGAAATGCCTTCTGTCATCTTTCCAAGAACGTCCATGTCATAGGGAACTTCACCGTCTTCAACCCAAGTACCGATCAGGTTACACATGATGCGTCTGAAGTACTCGTGTCTGGGATATGACAGGAAGCTTCTGGAGTCTGTAAGCATTCCGATGAATCTGGAAAGCAGACCCAAATCTCCAAGGGTCTTCATCTGCTGCTCCATTCCGTCCTTATGATCACAGAACCACCATCCGCTGCCCAGCTGAATCTTTCCGGGAACGCCTTCGCCCTGGAAACATCCCATGAGTGTTCCGAGAACATAGTAATCATTGGGATTGAGTGAGTAAAGAATTGTCTTTGGAAGCAGATCTTCTTTCTCCATTGAATCCAGGAACTTGGAAAGCTTTTCAGCATGAATGCTGTCGTAGACGGCATCGTACCCTGTATCTGCTCCAAGCTGTCTGAACTTTCTTGAATTGTTGTTTCTGATTGATGCAAAGTGCAGCTGCATGACAAGACCGCGTTTTGCATAAGCCTTTCCAAGGTTGCTCATAATGTAGAAGCGATACTTTTCTGCTTCTTCAGCAGTGAGGGTAAGGCCATCCATTGCCCTGCTGAAAATAGCATTAAGTTCCTGCTCGGTTGCGGGAGCATATGGAGCATCCATAAGTGCGTGGTCAGAAGCACGGCATCCGCATTTGACAAAGAAATCAAGCCTGTTCTCAAGAGCTTTCAGAACATCCTCTGCACTCTTAATCTTAATGCCTGATGCTTTTGAAAGTGTTGCAATGTATGGAACAAAGGTCTCCTGATCAATGTTCATTGCCTTATCAGGTCTGTATGAAGGAATGACTTTTGCAGGGCTCTTGTCCTTGAGCTGAATGTGATACTCAAGGCTGTCTGCTGGGTCATCTGTGGTTCCGACAGCATAGATGTTGAATTTTTTGAAAATGCCGAAAACGCTCAGTTCGGGGTTTTCTTTAAGCTGGCGGTTACATTCGTCATAAATAGCCTTTGCAGTTTTTGAAGTAAGGACTGTGTCTATTCCGAAGTAACGTTTAAGCTCAAGCTGAGTCCAGTGGAATAGCGGATTGCCGTACAGGTTTTCCATTGTCTGTGCCCAGCTATAAAACTTCTCCCATGGATCATCAAGTTGCTCTGTAAGTCCGTTGGACCTCATTGCACGCCACTTGTAATGATCGCCAAAGGTTCTTGTTCCAAGCCAAAGGGCTGAAATATTGTCAAATCTAGTGTCTGCTGCAATCTCTGCAGGATTCAGATGGCAGTGATAGTCAAAAATAGGCAGGCCTTCGGAGTGCTTGTGATATAACTCCTTTGCCACGTCATTCTTTAACAGAAAATCCTCATCCATAAACTTCTTCATACTTTTTTCCTTATCTCTGAACGCGGCCGCTGCCGTCTCCCTTTGCCAAAGCTTCAATTTCTGAAAGTCTTGTCAGGTTGAAGTCTCCGGGAATTGTATGCTTGAGAGCTGAAGCTGCAACTGCAAAATTCAGTGCATACTCTTCATCATCGTAGTGTGAAAGACCGTAGATAACACCGGCTGCAAAACTGTCTCCGCCGCCTACACGGTCAATAATGTCTGTAATTTCATAATGTCTGGAAAGGTAGAAACCAGTCTTTCCGTTAAGAGCTGCACCCCATCCGTTGTGGTCTGCACTGTGGCTCTCTCTGAGGCTTACTGCAACCTGTGAAACATTGGGGAACTGTTTCTTAACTTCGTCTGTAAGAACTTTGTAAGAAGCCTTGTCCAGCTTTCCGCTTGTAACATCTACCTTTGCCTCAATTCCAAGACACTTCTGAATGTCTTCTTCGTTTGCAATAATTACATCTGCATAAGCTGTAAGAACTCTCATTACCTCAACTGCAGTCTTGCCGTACTTCCACAGCTTTTTGCGGTAATTAAGGTCAATTGAAACTCTTGCTCCGTTCTTTTTTGCAGCCTTCATTGCCTCAAGTGCGCAGTCTGCACAGTTCTGGCTGATGGCCGGAGTAATTCCGGTAACATGGAACCATGTTGCACCTTTCATGATGCTGTCAAAATCAAAGTCAGACGGCTTTGCAAGTGCAATTGCACTGTCTGCACGGTCATATACTACAAGGCTGGGTCTCTGGTTTGCACCTGTTTCAAGATAGTAGATGCCAAGTCTTCCGTCTTTTGTCTTGTTAACACAGGATGTATCTACACCGTGTTTTCTCATTTCAGAGATTGCAGCCTCTCCTATGGCATTTGCAGGAACTGCACTGACAAAACAGGCATGCTCTCCAAGTATTGAAAGGGATACAGCAACGTTGGCCTCTCCGCCACCGAATGTTGCCTCAAGTACGGGACTCTGGAAAAACCTTTCGTGTTCCGGAGACTTCAGTCTGAGCATTATTTCACCAAAAGTAACATATTTTGACATGGAAACTCCTCCATCATGATAATACCACGCGTAAAGTGTGATAAAAAACTATAAATTTGCACTATACCGTCATTGAGGAAAGAAAAAAAATAAGGGCCACGGTTTCCCGTAGCCCTTGAATTGTTGTTTATCAATCTCAGTCGTTGTAGAGAGAGATGAGCTTCTGCAGATGCTCCCAACGAGCCTTTGCTTCTTCTTCGTTCTTCTCGAAGAGGACGCCAGCTCTTTCCGGGAACTCACGAGTAAGTCTGCTGTAACGAGCTTCGTTCATCAGGAACTCCTGGTATCCGCCTGCCGGTGCCTTGGAGTCGAGAGAGAACTTCTTCTCGCCTTCGGGGTTGTATCTGAACAGGTTCCAGTAACCGCAGTCAACAGCCTTCTTCATTTCCTTCTGGCAGTTCATCATACCGCCCTTGATTGAGTGCATCTCACAAGGAGCGTAACCGATAATCAGAGAAGGTCCGTGATAAGCTTCTGCTTCTGTGATTGCCTTGATTGTCTGTGCGGGGTTTGCACCCATTGCAACCTGTGCAACATAGACGTAGCCATACTGCATTGCAATTTCGCTCAGGCTCTTCTTCTTAACTTCCTTACCGGCAGCTGCAAACTGTGCAACCTGACCAATGTTAGAAGCCTTAGAAGCCTGTCCGCCTGTGTTGGAGTAAACTTCTGTATCAAAGACAAAGATATTTACATCCTGCTTCTGTGCAATGACGTGGTCCAATCCGCCGTAGCCAATGTCGTATGCCCAACCGTCACCACCGAAGATCCATACAGACTTCTTGGCAAGATATTCTTTCTTAGCAAGGATAGCTGATGCTTCAGGAGCGCTGCACTTCTCAAGAGCTGCAACAAAGTCTTCTGTTGCCTTCTTGTTGGCCTCTCCGTCATTCATTGTATCAAGCCATGCCTGTGCTTCTGCTGCAACAACACCGTCTTCAACAAGCTTCTTTGCAAGCTCTGCAAGGTCCTGTCTGATCTTTTCCTGACCGACGAACATACCAAAGCCGTGTTCTGCGTTATCTTCGAACAGTGAGTTACACCATGCGGGTCCCTTACCGTCTTTGTTTGTGCAGTACGGAGAAGTTGCTGCGGGGCCGCCCCAAATTGAAGAACAACCTGTTGCGTTGGAGACATACATTCTGTCGCCGAACAGCTGTGTAACAAGACGTGCATAAGATGTTTCTGCACAACCTGCACATGAGCCGGAGAACTCCAGCATGGGCTGCTTGAACTGGCTGCCCTTGACTGTGTTGTCCTGCATATCTTTCTTCTCTGCAACCTTTGCAACGCAGTAGTTGAAGACTTCCTGCTGAGCAAGTTCGCCTTCCTGAGGAACCATCTCAAGAGCTCCTACAGGACATGCGCCTACGCAGACTCCACATCCCATACAATCAAGCGGGGAAATTGCAATTGTGAACTTGTAGACACCCTTGCCCTTTCCTGCCTTAACATCAACAACCTGTGCTGCTGCGGGAATTGCTTTGGCCTCTGCTTCTGTAAGAGCATAAGGTCTGATTGTTGCGTGGGGACATACATAAGAACAGTTGTTACACTGGATACACTTTGAAGCTGTCCACTTAGGAACAGAAACTGCAACACCGCGCTTCTCGTATGCTGCTGCACCAACTTCAAACTGACCGTCAACAAACGGCTCGAATGTTGAAACAGGAAGACTGTCTCCGTCCATCTTGTCAATGGGAAGCAGGATATCCTGGACCATCTTGACCAGTTCTTTCTTGCCGTCCAGATTTGCCTTCTTGTCGCTATCCTTGGCATCTGCCCATGAAGCAGGAACATCAATCTTTACAAATGCTGTTGCACCAAGATCAATTGCCTTGTGGTTCATGTCAACAATATCCTGACCTTTCTTCAGGTAGGACTGTGTTGCCTTTTCCTTCATGTGAGCAATTGCCTCTTCCTGGGGCATGACCTTTGCGAGTGTGAAGAATGCGCTCTGGAGAATTGTGTTTGTTCTCTTGCCCATTCCAATCTTCTGTGCAAGGTCAATAGCATCAATTGTGTAAAGCTGAATGCCGTTCTGTGCAATGTATCTCTTGGAAGCTGCATCAAGGTGATGCTCCAGTTCCTTAAGTGACCACTGACAGTTAATCATGAATGTTCCGTGGGGCTTAACGTCCTGAACAATCTTAAATCCCTTTGTAATATAACTGGGGTTGTGACATGCAACAAAGTCAGCCTTGTTTACATAGTAAGGTGATCTGATGGGCTGATCTCCGAATCTGAGGTGGGAGATTGTTACGCCGCCGGTCTTCTTTGAGTCATACTGGAAGTAAGCCTGAACGTACTTGTCTGTGTAGTCTCCGATAATCTTGATGGAGTTCTTGTTTGCACCGACAGTTCCGTCTCCGCCAAGACCCCAGAACTTACATTCAATTGTGCTGGGAGAAGCGGTGTTCGGGCAGTTCTTGTCTTCTTCAAGGCTGAGATGAGTGACATCATCTGTGATACCGATTGTGAAGAATCTCGTGGGATCTGCCTTCTTAAGCTCTGTGTAGACTGCAAAGACTGATGCAGGAGGAGTATCCTTTGAACCAAGGCCATAACGTCCGCCTGAAACCTTGACGTCATGTCTGCCTGCATTTGCAAGAGCTGTAACAACATCCTGGTAGAGAGGTTCGCCGTTTGATCCGGGTTCCTTTGTTCTGTCAAGAACAGCAACTTTCTTTGCTGTTGCTGGAATTGCTTCAACAAGTTTCTCGGGAGCAAACGGTCTGTAAAGTCTGACTTTGACAAGACCGACTTTCTCTCCGTGTGCGTTCAGGTAATCAATTACCTCTTCTGCAACGTCACAGATTGAACCCATTGCAACAATTACGCGGTCTGCATCTGCAGCTCCGTAGTAGTTGAACAGCTTGTAGTCTGTACCAAGCTTTGCATTGACCTTGTCCATGTACTTCTGGACAACTGCGGGCAGTGCATCATAGTACTTGTTGCAAGCTTCTCTGTGCTGGAAGAAGATGTCTCCGTTTTCATGTGAGCCCCTCATGCTGGGGTGGTTGGGGTTGAGAGCGTGCTTTCTGAACTCTTCAACAGCTTTCATGTCACACATGTCTTTGAGGTCTTCATAATCCCAAACTGCAATCTTCTGGATTTCGTGTGATGTTCTGAAACCGTCAAAGAAGTTGAGGAAAGGAACCTTTCCGCTGAGTGCTGACAGATGTGCAACAGGAGCAAGATCCATTACTTCCTGAACATTGCCTTCACACAGCATAGCAAAACCTGTCTGGCGGCATGCCATTACGTCACTGTGGTCTCCGAAAATATTCAGAGCGTGAGTTGAAACTGTTCTGGCACTGACGTGGAAAACTGTAGGAAGCTGTTCTGCAGCAATCTTGTACATGTTGGGGATCATCAGAAGAAGTCCCTGTGATGCTGTGTAGGTGGATGTAAGAGCACCTGCACCGAGTGAACCGTGAACTGCGCCAGCAGCACCGGCTTCAGACTGCATCTCAACGACTTTAACGCGAGTACCGAAAATGTTCTTCAGGCCATTTGCGCTCCACTGATCAACAAAGTCAGCCATGGGGCTTGACGGTGTGATGGGATAAATGGCTGCAACTTCGGAGAAGGCGTAGCTGACATGTGCGGCTGCGTTGTTTCCGTCCATTGACTTCATTTTTCTTTTAACCATGAATTAACTCCTGTTGGTGTATTACCAAATTATAGCAGGATAATTCTAAACCATATTTGATGCGACTTCAATTTGTATTTCGCACTAAAAAACAACACCGACCCACCACTCTTTCCAAATTGTTGATGCAAAACTAAATTTTGTAACGATTTATTGCCGTATATCGCAATCTCAATTGCGTTGACTTCCGATATATCCATGTTATACTGAATATTAGAACGTGGAGGTTCATATGTACAAACTTGATGAATTTATGACAGAACTTGAGAAGAAGAACCCGGCACAGCCGGAATTCATCCAGGCTGCAAGAGAAGTTATTGCTTCAGTTATTGATGTAGTAAACGCAAACCCGCTTTACCTTAAAAACAAGATTCTCGACAGGATTGTAGAACCCGAAAGAATCATCCAGTTCAGAGTCGAATGGGAAGACGACAACCATGAAATTCAGGTCAACCGCGGTTACAGAGTCCAGTACAACAGCGCAATCGGACCCTACAAGGGCGGACTGAGATTCCATGCAAACGTAACACTCGGAACACTTAAATTCCTCGGATTCGAGCAGATTTTCAAAAACTCCCTCACAACACTCCCCATGGGCGGTGGTAAGGGTGGTTCAGACTTCTCACCCAAGGGAAAGTCAGATGCAGAAATTATGAGATTCTGCCGCGCTTTCATGACAGAACTTGAGAAGTATATCGGTCCCGATACAGACGTTCCCGCCGGAGACCTCGGAGTTGGCGGAAGAGAAATCGGTTATCTGTACGGAACATACAGAAAGATCCGCAACGAGAACACCGGCGTCCTCACAGGAAAGGGCTGGGGCTGGGGCGGCTCACTGGTAAGACCTGAAGCAACAGGTTACGGCACAATGTACTTTGCAAATGAAATGCTCAAAGAGCACAATGACAGCTTCAAGGGCAAGAGAGTTGCAATCTCCGGCTTCGGTAACGTAGCATGGGGCGCAGTATCAAAGGCTTCACAGCTCGGTGCAAAGGTTGTCACAATTTCCGGTCCGGACGGATATGTTCTTGATGAAGAAGGAATCAACACTCCTGAAAAGATTGCTTACATGCTTGAGCTCAGAGCATCCAACCAGGATATTGTAGAACCCTATGCAAAGAAGTTCGGTGCAAAGTTTGTTAAGGGCAAGAAGCCATGGGAAGTTCCCGTTGATATGGCATTCCCCTGCGCTCTTCAGAACGAGCTTAACGGCGACGATGCAAAGGCTCTTGTTGCCAACGGCGTCAAATATGTTATTGAAACATCCAATATGGGCTGCACACCTGAAGCCATTGAAGAGTTCCAGAAAGCACGCATTCCGTTTGCACCCGGTAAGGCAGCAAACGCAGGCGGCGTAGCAGTATCAGGTCTGGAAATGAGCCAGAACGCAGAGCATTACTTCTGGTCAGCCGAAGAAGTTGATGAGAAACTTCACAACATCATGAAAGGCATCCATGCCGCATGTGCACGTGAAGGAAAGTGCCCCGACGGATACATTGACTATGTAAAGGGTGCAAACATTGCAGGTTTCAAGAAAGTTGCCGATGCAATGTGCCAGCAAGGTTTCTGATAACCTATTTAGGTAGATACATGGCTGCAGGAAAAATCCTGCAGCCTTTTTTGTTTTTCTGATACAATTTTAGAATGCATTACGAACTTGACGAAACATGGATGCCTTTTTCCTCGCTTATGCAGAAGCACATCTATAACGTGCTTCTCATCTGCTCCGAGTATGACCGATTCATGCTTGAAGAAGACGGCCGCGTTGAAGAGGAACTGTACAGAGAATATACATCTCTCGGACTGACCAATCCTCCCAAGATAACTCATGTAACAAATGAAAAAGAGGCAATGGAGCACCTTAAGAGTTTAAAGTATGGCCTTGTAATATCCATGCTTGATCTGGGCTCAGGAAGGGTTGAGACCTTTGCAAAACAGGTCAAGGACTTTGACAGCAACCTGCCGTTCATTGTTCTCTCCCCTTCTCCCGACCACCGCAAAGCCAAGGCTCTCAAAGGTGAAAACTGTCCCTACATAGACTACATGTACTACTGGCTTGGCGACCCTTCTGTCTTTCTGGCCATGATTAAGCTTCTTGAAGACAGCATGAACGTAGACCATGATACGGCCCAGGCCGATGTTCAGGTAATTATCTTTGCAGAAGACTCCGTCAGGTTCATCTCCTCCTACCTTCCCCAAATGTATAAGCTTCTGATTAAGCAAAACAAAGCTTCAATAAGGGAAGCTCTGAACGAATGGGGAACAAGGCTGCGAATGAGAGGTCGCCCCAAAATCCTGTTTGCAAAAACTTATGACAAAGCCCTTGAGCTGTATGCAAAATACAGAGAAAACGTTCTTGGCCTTATTACAGACCTGACATTTGAATCGCCCTTTGGAAGGGCAAGAGCCGGAGCCTTCCTTATGGAAGCAGTAAGGGCTGACAATCCTGAATGCCCTGTTCTGCTCCAGTCAACCAACAAGGAAGTAGCAAAGAAAATTGCAGACGACCAAGGAGCACAGTTCTGCTGGAAGCTTTCCCCGGACCGCTTCCAGATTCTTGAAGACCACTTTATAAAAAACTACGGCTTCGGTCCGTTCTACTTCAAAGACCCTGCAACCGGAGAAACAATTGCAAGCGCACACAAGATGAAAGATCTGCAGGAACAGATTCGCACTATACCTATAGAATCCTTCATATATCACGTGCACAGGAACGACTTTTCAAGGTGGCTCAGGGCTCAGTCTCTCTACCAGCTTGCAGCAAAGCTCAAACCGATAAACCTGCTTCCGGATGCATCCAATGCAGAAGAAACAAGAAATCTTATATACAACACAATTCGTGAATACAGACGCGAAAGAACCCGCGGAACAATTGCCCAGTTTAACAGAGACAACTACGACGAGACTCTGTTCTTCTCGAGAATGGGAAACGGCTCACTTGGAGGAAAAGGTCGAGGCCTTGCCTTCATAGCCTTGGAAATGAAAGCCGCTGCAATAAGAAAGAAGTACGAAGGAATCCGAGTTTCAATTCCCAGAACCGTTGTTATCACTACAGAGATCTTTGATCGCTTCATAGAGAAAAACGGTTTTTGGCCGGGAGACTTCACGGACAAGGATGACAACGAAATCCTTTCCCTATTCTTAAATGCAGAGCTACCTCAAGACATTCATGAGGACCTTAAGCGCATTATAGAGGTAAACGATGTCCCCCTTTCTGTACGTTCCTCTTCCCTGCTTGAAGACAGC
>CADCOT010000122.1 GCA_902803145.1 uncultured Spirochaetales bacterium
AGGGTAAATTTCAGAAAAAGGATGTGTTAAATGTACGCACTCGTAGAAATTCTCGGAAAACAGTACAAGGCTGAAGCCGGAAAAGAAATCCGTGTTGACCTTGTCAACGCAGAGCTCGGTTCACAGGTAACATATGAATCAGTTCTCGCTGTTGTTGACGGAGACAAAGCAAAGTTCGGAGCCCCGTATGTTAAGGGCGCAAGTGTTGTAGCAACCCTTCAGTCCAACTTCAAGGACGCAAAGGTTCGTGTCTACAAATTTCACAGAAGAAAGGGATACCGCAGGACTCAGGGTCACAGACAGCAGTATTCAATTCTCAAGATTGACAGCGTGAACGCATAAGGAGGCAATCAATGGCTCATCATAAAGGTGGTGGTTCATCCAAGAACGGAAGAGATTCCAATGCCCAGCGTTTGGGTGTCAAGCGCTATGGCGGACAGACAGTAAAGGCCGGTGAGATTCTTGTCAGACAGCATGGCACAAAGATCCACCCGGGTGAAAACGTCGGACTCGGTACTGACTATACTCTCTTTGCAAAGGTAGACGGAAAGGTTTGCTTCCATGCAAGGAACAACAGAAACTACGTCAGCATCGTAGCTGAGAACTAAGTGTTCGGTTTTTCAGACGAAACTTACATTGACATTGCCTCCGGAAACGGGGGCAATGGTTGTGTCTCATTCCGTAGGGAAAAATTTGTTCCCAAGGGAGGCCCGGACGGCGGCGACGGCGGACGCGGCGGAGATATTGTTTTTGTCGTGAAAAACAATCTCAGAACACTTGCACACCTGAAAATTATCAGGACCTTCCGTGCAGAAAACGGAAGAAACGGCTCAGGAGCCAGATGTTACGGCAGAGACGGCAAGGATATGGAGATACCTGTTCCTGACGGAACGGTAATCAAAGATGCCTCTACCGGGGAAGTAATAAAGGACCTGACCGGAATGGACCGTTACGTATTTCTGAAAGGCGGACGCGGCGGCCTTGGAAACTGGCATTTCAGAACCAGTGTCAAACAGGCTCCACGTTATGCCCAGCCCGGAGAAAAGGGAATTGAAATGCGTGTCGGTCTTGAACTGCTTGTTATAGCAGATATAGGCTTTGTAGGATTTCCCAACGCAGGCAAAAGCTCATTGATGAACATGCTCACAAACGCAAGGAGCAAGGTTGCACCTTATCCCTTTACTACAAAAATTCCCCAGCTGGGAATGATGAGAGTGGGAGACCAGGATGTTGTTCTTGCAGATATTCCTGGACTGATTGAGGGTGCCAGTGACGGAGCCGGAATGGGATTTAAGTTCCTGCGTCATATTTCCAGAACGGGCGGTCTTGCCTATCTGATTGACTGTTCACAGCCTGATTTCCTTGATAGGTATGACAAACTTCGCGCCGAACTTGGCGCTTACTCTCAGGATCTTCTTGAGAAGAAGGAAATAATCATAGGAACAAAACTGGACGAAGACGGAGCCCCTCAAAACTTTGAGAAGCTTAAAGAACGTTTTTCAGACAAGGAATGCTACGGAATGACAATACTTGATGAAAGTACGGTCAAACCGATTATGTATGCCTTTCTGAAGATGGCAAGCAGGGAAGAAAGTGAAGCCACAGACGGCTTTACAAGTCATCCTGATACAGATGCAGAATACCCTGAAAGCCTATGAAGACAGCTCTCTTTGGCGGAAGTTTTGATCCAGTTCATCTTGGACATCTTTTTAATTTGCACTGTGTTGCAAGTCAGACAGACTACAGCCGTTTTGTAATCATGCCTGCAAAGCAGAGCAACTTCAAGCGTGAAAACGTACCCTGCGCAACTGAAAAACAGAGAATAAAAATGCTGGAACTGGCACTTGAGGATTTCTTTGAAATATACCCCTCCGATTGTGAGGCAAAGGTGTTTGAAGTATCTGATATGGAGATTGTACGGGGTGGAATATCGTACACCTTGGACACAGTGAATGAACTTCTGAAAGACGGGGACGGCTCCAGGATAGGATTGATAATAGGGGATGACCATATTCCGCTTTTGAAGAAGTGGTACGGTTTTGAGGAACTTAAGAAAAAGGTGGAGTTTCTCATCTGCCCCAGAAATTCAAAACAGATAATTGCCCCTGAGGGGATAGAATATAAGGTTCTTGAAGTAGATCAGGTTTCACCTGAGAGTGCTACCAGGATAAGGGAAGACGTGAAAAAATATGCGGCCTACCTTTCACCGAGGGTAAGAGAATATGTCTTTGCAAAAAATCTGTACAATTGACCAGTTAAAAAACCTTTTGAAAGAGACTGTCTCTCAAAAGCGCTACCTTCACAGTCTGGGAGTTGCTCAAACAACTGAAATGCTTCTTGAGCATTACAAATGCACAAATTATGAAAAGACCTGGAACGGCTTTTCTGCAGGCGAGTTTTGCGGAGTAATTCATGACCTTGCCAGAGAGCTGCCCGCAGCGGATCTTATTTCCTACTGCAGAAAAAACGCAATAGATATTACTCAAAGTGAAATTGAGAGCCCGGTGCTCATCCACGGAAAGGTATCTGCCCACATGGCCAAAGTCTTGTGTCCCGGTTATCCTGAAAGCTGGAGAAGGGCAGTGGACGTGCATACAACGGGAGATAGTGCAATGGATGACCTTGCACTTGCCCTCTTTGCGGCCGATTTCGTTGAGCCTACACGGGTTTTCCTTACAGATGAGAAGAGAAATGAGTATATTTCAAAACCTTCTCTGGATGCATGCGTATACGCCATTTTGTGTGACATGATTGCTCACTGGAAGGAAAAAGGTTACCATGAAGCATCAGAGGGTTCTCTTGCCTTGAGAAAAGACCTTGAGATTAGATTGGGACTATGAAGAAGATACTTATCTGCCTGATTCTTGCTGTTTTTATGCTCTGTACTTTCACATCATGTGAGAAATCTTCAGATGTGTACTACTACGGCTATTTCGGAGATACTGCACTTCTTCTTCTCTACAGCTCAAACAATGACAGTTTGTATGAAATAAATATCCCGCTTGAGCAGATAATCCTTTGGGGAAGTGCAAACGGAATTGAAAACATGGGTGTTGCAATGCACAGCTATGTAGGTCTTCAGGAAACAGGATTCATGCGTGGCAATCCTCAGGTTCTGACTGCACTCAGGGATATTCTGAACGCCCTTTCAAACACAGGCAAAAATGACAGCGCTTCACGTCTTGAGGTTCTTGTAAACAGGCCGGAATTACTTGCAAATTCACGGTTGCTTGACAACCTTAACAGACTTTGCGGAACTGATTTCGGTCCGCTGGCAAAAGCTATTGCTTCAAAGTCCGTAGATGTCTATGTCTTTGATGCAGGCACGTTCCTTGATGCGAACAATATTATTTACTCTCAGAGCTATTTCACAAGATGGCTCAGTCAGGTACTCGGAGAATAAAATGAAGGAAGAAATAAAGAAGAAAGCACAGGCAATAGAGCAGTTTCTCAACGATCACAAAGGACTGAACACAGTAGTCGTAGATGTGTCAGAGCAGTGTACATGGACAGATTGCTTTGTCATTACAACTGTAAATAGCCTTGGACATCTGCGCGGTCTTGCCCGTGAGCTTTGGTCATTCCTTGAAGAGCAGGGACTGAGCGTTGTAAACAGACACAAGACTCCCGGAGATGACGGTTGGGAACTGATTGACTGTTCTGACATTGTCATTCATCTGATGAGTCCTGAACTGAGAGATTTCTACAGTCTTGAAAAGCTTTGGTCAGTTCTGAAATAAGACCCCGTTAGACCACACAGCCTCAATACCGCTGCATTTTGCGTACGGATTCTCCGTTGAGGAGTTGTCTCTCAGTGTGTTCGGGTTAAACAGAACCAAATCTGCCTTTGCGCCTTTGACAAGATGTCCACGATCCTTTATTCCAAGTCTGTCTGCAACACGTCCTGTCATTCGGTTAATCATCTGCTCCCATGTAAAAACGGGAGTTCGTTTACAGAAGAAATCAAGGGCATGTACGCTTGCACTTGAGCTTCTGGGATGAGCTGCGTTTCCTGTGTAAAGAGCATCTGTTCCAAAACACATAAGCGGGTCTTTCATGATTTTTATAAGGTTTTCTGTGCTCTGGGTTATGTCAAACATAAGAGCACTTCCTTTCTCTTCTATCAGCAGTTTGAAAAGGGCATCATACGGGTCGCATTTCATGGCCTCTGCACACTGGTTGAGTGTCATGCCCCTGTACTGAGGATTGGTCTCAAGAACTGCAACGCTTATGTTGTCAAAGCCGCAAAGCTCAATAACGCTGTCCCACCCGTGCGGATGCTGTATCTCTTCAACAAGAGCATCTTTTTCAGCCTTGTCATGAAGAACCTTAGTAAGAGCGCTGACCAAATCTTGGTGAGAAAGCTTTAGGTATGACGGAGGAAGAAGACTGTAAAGACTTGTGCTTCCGTATTCATACGGGTACTGGTCAAAAAGAACATCCACACCGTTTTCACGTGCGCTGTGAATTTTTTCCAAAACCTGGTCCATCTTGCACTGATTCTTGGTTCCAATGGCCTTCAAATGCGATATTTCAAGTTTAACTCCTGTCTTTTTTGCGTAGGTCAGAACCTCGTCTACAGACTCAAGAATAAAGTCTCCCTCGCATCTGTGGTGAACGCAGAACATCTTGTTGTGTTTTTTAACAACACGTAAGAGGGCAAGAATCTCTTCTTCATCTGCATACATGTTCGGTGCGTAGTAAAGTCCTGAAGAAAGACCAATACAACCCTGATCAAGGGATTTTTCCAAAAGGTTGCACATAGTCTTAACTTCTTTTGCTGTTGCCTTACGGTTGGGATTTCCCTTTATAGCACTCATGCGTAGCATGGCGTGGTTCTGAAGAAAAACAATGTTAAACGGACTGTGTACGCGTTCAAGATAAGAGGGGTAGTCAGTCCAATCCCAGTTATCGTAACGTCCAAGAATATCAAAGAAAGAAGGAGGACCGTCTATCGGACGTGGAAAAACTCCCACTCCGCAGTTTCCTGAAACGTCAAAGGTAATTCCCTGATCCAGCTTGTGATCCATAGACGGATTTCTCAGAATCTCAAGATCACTGTGGGCATGCATATCCATGAAGCCCGGGCAGAGAATAAGGCCATCTGCATCAATGACCTTATCTGCGCTTTCAAAGTGCCCAATATCCTTGATGGCAGAACCTTCAAATACCAAATCGGAACGATACAGAGGCCTTTCGGTCCCATCTGAAATGAGTGCGTTTTTTATAAGAGTTGTCATTTTCCTTCCATGGAAGCTTTGATAAGGTCAATCAGGCCTTGTGAGTTTCCTCTTATTCTTGTTGATGCGAGGGCTGCTTTCAACTGGCTTGTGTTCTCGCTTCCGAACAAAACAGGCGGGAACTTTGCACGCAGAAGCTCGTTTTCAAGGAACCAGAAAGCAGTTGCAGTATTGGCCTCTTCAAACGGACAGATTCTCATAAGTTCGCTGAACAGAAATGCTGCTCTTGCAACGGGGTGGAGAACACTCCACGGTCCTGCGTACTGTGAAAGCATGGCTTCAACTTCCTGGGCCTGAGTTCCTGAAACAGCATAAACGCCGCCTTTTGTGCTCAGGTTGCAAAGAAGTCTTTCATTTACCTGCTTAAGACTTGTTTCGGAAACCTCTGCAACGCCCATGCTGAATGCACCTTCAATGTTGAGAATCTCAAGATGGGTTTTCAGGTCAAATTCCTGTTTGACCAATCTTGTAACATCTCTTATCTGGTCCGGGGTCAGATTCTTTCCCTCATAAGCCAAAATCTCACAGATTATCTCTGTTCTCTGTGCATTTGTCAGAGTATTCTGCCTGGCAGTTTTTTTCAGAGAATCTACTTCCTTGTAGTCCTGACTGCCGGTTCTGAGGCTGCGGTTCTTGATATATCTGAGAGTTCTTCCGTCAGCAGGTCTTTGAGTTGATTCTGGAATGCTCCATACCCAATCTCCGCATCTTGTTACTCCCTCAATGCGGCCGCTTTCACACAAAGCCCTGACACGTCTTTCACTGATTCCCCATCTTTCAGAGGCTTCCTTGACACTTATGTACTGCATAACTAACTCCCAATACTATCAGAAATCGAGAAAGAAAGTAGCGCCAATTTGGATGTTTGTAGCAGGTTTTCTCAGATTTGGTTTATTGAAAATGTATGCAATCTGAATTCCAAGGTCAATCATGTCCCAGAAGTCCATTTCAAGCTGGGCTCCTATAGATGCAAGGAAATTGCTGGCTTTCACTGCTTCTACACTGCTGTGTCCTGTATTGAAGTAGTTACCAAAGCCGTAACCGGCATCAAAGAAGATGTTAAGTCTTGGGAAAATACCGTTGAACAGGAACTCCGGTCCTGCAAGTCTGACTTCAAGGCTGTTTACTGCGCTGAAATTTGAGTTATAGCTGTTGGAATTGAATCCTCTTACGTTACGTCCCAAAGAGAATGATGACTGAACAAAAACAGGAATTCCGGAACCGTCAAGGAATGAGAAACGTACTCTGTCCAAAACAACAACGGAGAAGATGTTACGACCGTTGTCTGCCTTTTTGTCAAACAGAGTCTTGCCCCAGACGCCGTTTGCCCACATTCCGAAATAGCCGGGGGACCACATGAGTCTGGCTTCCACAAGGATGCCGTCATTGGTTGTCCATCTGTCATCCATGAGGTTGAGTCTTGCCCCTGCGTACAGGATATTAGTTACCTTGCCGTTTGCAGAAAAGTCCGGGTATATGGGGCTGTTTTCGCGGGTTGAAGAGGCTTCCATTTCCTCACTGAACCACTTGTCTATGCTGCTGACATCAATCTTTCCGCTTGTTCCTCTGTCACGCTTAATATCTGAAGGTTTTGGAATTCCGCCTCCGTTAAGCAAAAGAGAGTCCAAAGCTTTTTCCCAGCGTCCCTGAAGTCCTCCATAGACGGTGACCAGGTCCTTGCCCTCAACGGGCGATTCTCCCAGGCCCTGCAAGAATTCAAGGTCCCATCTGATTTGGACAACATCGTAAATCTGAATAAGATCTGAAAGGGGCTTTCCCGTATCCGGATGCTGAAATACTGCACGTTGGGTATAGCCTCCTGCAACGGAGAGCTGAATCTGTGTCAGATTCAAAGGCATCAATTCCAAACCTTCATAGCTTGCTCCGGCCTGAATAAGGGTAGGCAGGAAGCCGTAAAGAAGTTCGGTATGCTGGTCCAAATCTTTGAACAAAAACTTGAAATCACCTGCAAAAACAGACAGGCTGATACAACAGACAATTAACAAAACGGCGAGTATTTTCTTCATAAGTAAACAATACACCTGTTGCGGTTTTATTTCCACATTTTAGTTGTTTCCGCGCATAAGTGTGATAAAATATCAATTTGTAATAATAGTAAGGAATCCATGGCCGTCATGGTCAGGGAAAACTTAAGGAGGAAAATATGAAAAAATTGGTCGTAGTTCTCCTTGCTCTTGCTATTCTTTTCCCCGTTTTTGCAAACGGTGACAAGGAAGCAGCAAAGGAACAGTCAAGAGTTCAGAAAGTCATTGCTGAAGCTCAGAAGATGACATTTGAGGAACTTGCAAAAAAGGCTATTGAAGAGTCAAGCGGAAAGACACTGTACGGTGTAGGTAACTCCTCACGTGGTAAGACAGCTCTTCCTCTCTTTATTGAGGCTCTTAAGAAGATTGATCCTACCTACACACTCAACTACGAGTGGCAGCAGCCCAAAAACAACAAGATTTTTGATCAGCTGACAGCAGACTCACTTAAGAGTGAAGGAACATTTGCAGTAACACTTATTCAGGACGGTAACCAGATTGAATCAAAGATGGTCCAGACAGGCATCCTTGACACATTCATTCCTCTTGAGTGGGCACAGGCAAACGGCATCAAGACTGAAGAGTATAAGGGATATCTTCCCCTCCAGACTCTGAACAAGGTATTCGAGTACAACTGTGTTGGTTCAAAGACTTATACAAACTGCTGGGATTTTGTAATGCCCGGTGAACACGGTCTGTTCATGGATATTGATTCAGAAATTGTTGGAAAGAACTTCCTGTACATGCTCACAGCTCCCAAATATTCAAAGTGGCTTGCAGATGCATTCGCAGCTCTTCCTGCATCAAAGAAGTCAGCTCTCCAGAGCACAGTAGACGCTCTTGAGAAAGACGCCAAGGATCTTGGACTTGATGCAAACGGAAAGTATGCTCTTGCTTGGATCAAGCTCTGGGTTGAAAGCTACAACGCAGTAACAGATGATGGACCTATCTGTAACACACTTGTTGATGCATCAGCAAGAGACCAGTTCGGTCTTCTGGTTTACTCAAAGCTCCGCTCTGTTTCAGAGTCAGCAACAGTATCAAAGAACAACATCAAGGTTGCAGCATACCAGAACGGTTACACCGGAATGGGCGGCTACGGCTACTGCCACTACATGTTCGTAACTGACAACAGCCCGCTTCCTTGGACAGCATGTGCATTCATTGCTTACATCACAGAGTCTGTTGACGGATTCAGTGCTTGGGGTAAGGACATTGGCGGATACTCATCCAACCCTGCACTTGCCAAAGAAAACGAAGAGAAGTATCACCACTCAACAGGTGGAAACACAGCAGCCGGCGGACCGTTCCCCGCACTCAACGACCGCGGATATGACTGGTGGGTTGCAGAAGATGGCGGAAAGCTCGTTCTTGAGGATCCCGCATACTGCGCTTCTGTTGCATTCACAGTCGGTTCATGGATTGAGATGCTGACAAAGTACAAAGGAAACTGATTGATTTCCTATAAGTATTGATTTAGTGCGTTTCCCGGCTCCGGCCGGGAACGCTTTTTAAAACACACTAATTGGAGAGAACAATTTATGACTGAAACTGCTCTCGGAGCAAGCAAGGGGAAACTGCTTTGGAACCAGTTCAAAACTTACCTTTCAAAGCCATACAACGTAATTCTCCTACTTCTGGGTATACTGGTAACGTTCACAACGGTTGCTCCTATCATTGCAATTGTTGAAGATACGTTCAAAATTCACGCAGGTACAATAGACGCATATCTTACAGGCAAAAGAAGCGGATTCTCCGTAGTAAACTACGTAGACCTTTTTACCAGCAGAGTTGCAAAAGCAAACCTCTGGACACCGCTTCTTAATACAGTTTTCCTTGCTTTCGGTACCTGTATTGTTTCAATTTTCTTTGGAGGCATTGTTGCCTTCCTTATCACTAGGACAAACATGGCATGGAGAAAGTACATAAGCTCCATCTTTATTTTCCCGTACATAATGCCTCAGTGGACACTGGCAGTAGTTTGGCAGAACCTGTTTAACTCAAACCAGGTAACGGGAACTTCAAACGGACTTATGGCTTCGCTTTTCGGAGTCTACATGCCTCTGTGGTGGTGTAAGGGCTTGTTCCCGTCACTCGTTGTATTGGGACTTCACTATGCACCATTTGCATATATTCTGATTGGCGGAATTTTCAAAAACATGGATGCAAACCTTGAAGAGGCTGCAACAATTTTGGACACACCAAAGGCCAAGATTATGTTCCGCATTACTCTTCCTATGGTAAAACCTGCTATCCTTTCAACAGTTCTTCTTGTTTTTGGAAGCGCAATGGGTTCTTACCCTGTTCCGCATTACTTGGGACTGACAACACTCTCAACCAAGTACTTTGAAATGAATGCAAAGTACACAGGAGAGGCGAGTATCCTTGCGATTATCATGATGCTGTTCGGTGTTGCCATTATGCTTCTCAACCAGATATCGCTGACAAGCAGAAAGAACTACACCACAGTTACAGGAAAGAGCGGACAGATTTCAAAGATCAATCTGGGAAAGACCGGAAAGTATATTATTGCAGCAATCCTTGTAATTCTTACATTCTTCACAAGTATTTTCCCAATTATCTCATTTGCATTTGAAACCTTCCTTCCAAACCCCGGAGACTATTCATTCCTTTACACAGGAGATGCCAGCAACCTTACCACCAAGTGGTGGATTACAGCTGAGAACATTACAGAAAACGGAATGTACGGACAGAAGGGTATGCTCTACAACCCGACAATTTGGAATGCATATAAGGGAACACTTCTTGTTTCTGTAGTTTGTGCTCTTTTTGCAGGTACAATTGGTACTCTGATCGGTTATGCCGTATCAAAGAACAGAAGAAGCAAGTGGGCAAACTATGTTAACAGCATGGCCTTCCTGCCTTACCTCATGCCTTCAGTTGCCGTTGGTGTTGCATTCTTTGTTCTGTTCTCCGGTGAGAAACTGAACCTTTACAACACCTATACACTTCTGATTATTGTCGGTACTGTAAAATACATTCCGTTTGCATCCAGAAGTGCTCTTAACTCAATGCTCCAGCTTTCAGGAGAGATTGAAGAAGCGGCAATTATTCAGGATGTTCCGTGGTTCAAGAGAATGACAAGAATAATCATTCCTATTCAAAAGACTTCAATCATAAGCGGCTATCTTCTGCCGTTCATGACCTGTCTGAGAGAGTTAAGCCTTTTCATGCTTCTGTGTGTACAGGGCTTCATTCTTTCAACCACACTCGACTACTTTGATGAGATGGGACTGTATGCCTTCTCAAGTGGTATTAACCTGATCCTCATCATCACAATTCTTATCTTCAACACACTTGTAAACAAGCTTACAGGCGCCAGCCTGGACAGCGGAATAGGAGGTTGACATGCCTGAAATCAGACTTGAACACATAAATAAACGTTGGAAAAACTTCTATGCAGTAGATGACCTGAATATGGTCATTGAAGACAATGCTTTTGTAACACTTCTGGGACCTTCCGGTTGTGGAAAAACAACAACTCTCAGAATGATTGCCGGACTTGAAACTCCTACAGACGGTAAGATTACCATTGGTAACCGTGTTGTCTTTGACAGCAAGATGGGAATCAATATTCCTGCAAACAAGAGAAAGGTCGGTTTCTTGTTCCAGAACTATGCTCTTTGGCCCAACATGACGGTTTACCAGAACATTTCATTCGGTCTTACCAACATTAAGGACGTTCTTCCAAAGATTGACTTTGAAGCAAAGAACAATGCAAGACTTGCAGAAATCCTTGCTCATCCGGAAGAAATTGTTAAGGTTATTGACGAATGTAAGGACAAAAACGGAAAGCTTGACCAGACAAGAGCAATCCTGAAGCTGATTGATACTTTCACAATTTCTCAGTTCACAGCAAAACGCATTATGGGTTATGACCTTACCAAGCCGGATTTCACAACTGAAATCAACGAGCTTAAGGCAAAGGTTGAAGAAGCTGTAAAACAGAACAACCTGGACAAGGATTTTGTTTTCACAGAAGGCGGCAAGCAGGTAACAACTGAAAGAAAGCTTACAAAGGAAGAAATTGACCTTGCAGTAAGACGCGTATCAAGAATTGTTAAGATTGGTATGTTTATGGACCGCTACCCGGCAGAACTGTCAGGTGGACAGCAGCAGCGTGTTGCTATTGCCAGAACACTTGCTCCGGAACCCACCGTTCTGTTCATGGACGAGCCTCTTTCAAACCTTGATGCTAAGCTTCGTCTTGAAATGAGATATGAGCTTCAGAGACTTCACGTTGAGACAGGTTCAACATTTGTTTATGTTACACATGACCAGATGGAAGCTATGACACTTGCAACTCAGATTTGTCTTATCAACAACGGTGTTCTCCAGCAGTATGAGCCGCCTTTGAAGGTTTACTCAAAGCCCAACAACCTGTTTGTTGCAGACTTTGTTGGTAACCCCTCTGTAAACTTCATTGAGGCTAAGGGCTCACAGAACAGCAAGTCCGGTGAAATTGAGCTGACAATCCTTGACGGTGTAAAGGCAACATTCAAACCTGCCAACAAGCTTGATCTTCCTGTATGGTTCAATGAACGTGATGCAGCTGCAGAGCAGGCAGCAAAAGACCTTCTGGAGAGAGCTTCAAAGTAGGGCTATGTAGAAAAGGGAAATAAGGACGAAGTTTTCCGCTATCACATTTCAAAGGTTGTTGAAGAGGATGATTCTCTTAAGGAAGATCCTGTTCTTACCAATGAGGACTTTGTTCTTGGTGTCAGACCTGAATTTGTGGACATTGACAAAGAAACCGGTATCAAGGGAGAAATCTACGGCGCCATGCCCACTGGTATGGAATCAACAATCAAGATTGCCGTTAACGGTTTCCTTCTTACAGGCGTTGTCTTTGGCAACACCCAGTTCAGAATCGGAACAAAGGTTAATCTTAACTTCAAGGGTTCTGAGATTATGCTGTTTGACCGCAAGAGCGGCAAGTGCATTGCTCTTGGAAAACTTTCAGTCTGAGTTTGATAACTCAACTCTTATTAGCGGCAGGACAACCTGCCGCTTTTTTGTGTAGTTTGTGTGTTTTTATCTGTCAATAAGATACAATATCCTTATACATAGGTGATAATCAGAGCATGAATCTTATCTACATTGTTGAAGACCATGATGTTATACGTGACGGGGTGCGGCGCTATTTGGAGATGTCCGGTTACAGCGTTCTTGGGTTTGAGAACCTTGAGAAGGCCAGACAGGCCATATCTGTAAAAGCTCCGGATCTGCTTTTACAGGATGTAATGCTTCCTGACGGAGATGGTTTTGACTTTGTATCAGAGATAAGAAAGACAATGAGTTTCCCTGTAATCTTCATGACTGCCCGAATTGGAGAAGAAGACAGAATCAGAGGTTTTGAACTTGGCGGGGATGATTACATAACAAAACCCTTTTCCCTGAAAGAACTTGTTCTCAGAGTTGGTGCTGTTTTAAGGCGTACCGAAAACGGAAGTAAAGATGTAGATAGATTTGCTGAATCTTTCTTCCTTGACGGTTCAAGATTGAGTTTCAACGAACAGGCTCATCAGGCATCTGTAGACGGAAAAGACAGCGGTCTTACTGCAGCAGAATGGAGAATTTTAAAGTATCTTTCTGATCGGCAAGGAACAGTTGTTTCAAGAGACGAACTGATTAAAGAGTGTTTTGATTATTTGTCAGGTTCTTACGGTAGAATAGTTGATACTCATATTAAAAACATCAGGGCCAAACTTGGCGATAACCGTTGGATTGAAACTGTACGCAGTTTCGGTTACAGGTTTGCAGGTTCTTCGGAGGTTGATAGATGAATAAGTACTTCTTCCGTTACTTTTTTAGCATTTTCTCAATTGCAATTCTTATTTTGGGAATCCAGACTGCTTTTCTTGTAGGTCAGTACAGGACAAGTGAAAAAGAATGGAACAATCAGATATTTGAAGAGTTTGTCTCTTATCTTGAGGACGGCGGAAACCTGGAACTAAACAAGACCTTTCCTGATGACAGGGTTTCAGGCATTATTGTCAGAGGCCCGGAGAACAGAGTTCTGGTAGATGAGAGAAGACATGAAGGTGCGCCGCTTCCTCCGCCTGTTACAAGAAGCATCAGAGAAACATCAATAGACTTTACAACAGACTCGGAGGGTAACATTACCTTTACAAGAACAGACGGAAAAACAACTGCAGAGGGACCTGGAGATCTGTACGGGAGAATCAATGTTGCTACTAATGGTAACATTGCATTCAGTGTAGATGTAATGCTTTTCTCTCCAATGAAATATGAGCATTCTGCCCAAATAATTAACTCGTGTCTTAAGAGCCTTCTTATATCCGTTCCGGTATGCCTTGTTTTGGCATTTTTAATGGCTTTCCTTATCAGCAGAAAGAACACTTCTGATATAAACAAAATCAGAACTGCACTTAAAAAACTTGAAAAGGGAAATCTTGACGAAAAAGTTGAAATCAAGACCCATACAGAGATGGGAGAAGTTGCAACTTCTGTTGACCAGCTTGCAAAGAGCCTGAAGGCATCTGAGCAGAGCAAGAAAACCTGGCTTAACAGCATTTCTCATGATTTAAATACTCCGGCAGCTTCAATTGCAGTAATTGCAGAAGGTCTTTCTGACGGAATGTTTCCACCTGACGAAAAAACTCTTTATGCACTCAAAAAAGAAAGTGACATACTTTCTGAAAGAATTCGCAGGATAACCGACTATTGCACACTTTCAGGGGAAACCTCCGTAGAGCAAACAGAAGTTTCACCCACGGATTTTGCAAGAAATATCATAGTTTCCTGTTCCTTTGCGGACCGTATTACTGCAGATATTTTCACAGACAAAATAGTCTGTAATTCAGCTCTTATGCAGAGAGCCTGTATAGAGTTGCTAAATAATGCAGCAAAAGCTTCTGAAGAAAAGATTTCTCTTGCAATATCAGAAAAAGAGAAAGATTATACAATTTCTGTCAGAAACAAAGGGACAATTCCCTCAGATATGGACTCTTTTGAGCTTGTTCAGCCATGGGCAAGAGGTGATAAAGCCAGAAAAGGCGAGGGTAACGGTCTTGGACTTGCCATAGTTGCAACAATTGCTGGACTACACAGAGGAGAAGTAACAATCAGGCAGGATGGAGACTATGTTGAGGCTGTAGTAAAATGGCCTCTTTTCATAGAAAAATAATTTTGATATATTTCCTACGATTATGGACTTATATAAGAAATTTGAATCATTCACGTTACCTAGAGAATATCAGGAAAAAGGAATATACCCCTATTTTCATTGTCTTGAATCAAGACAGGCAAAAGAAGTTGTCATGGAAGGCCAGAGAAAGATTATGCTTGGCTCCAACAACTACCTTGGACTTACAACCTGTCCTGAAGTTATAGAAGCCGGAATTAAAGCTCTTGAGAAGTACGGAACAGGATGTTCCGGATCACGCTTCATGAACGGCACACTGGATCTGCACCTTGAACTTGAAAATGAACTTGCTTCATTCCTGCGCAAGGAAGCAGTTATGACATGGTCAACGGGTTTTCAGTCCAATCTTGGAATAATAAGCTCCTTGGTTGGCAGAAATGACTACGTTATCTGTGACCGTGAGAACCATGCAAGTATCTATGACGGATGCAAACTCAGCTATGGAACAATGCTTCGTTATCATCACAGCGACATGGATGAACTTGAGCACCAGCTTAAGAGAGTTCCTGCAGATTGCGGATGTCTGATTGTTACAGACGGCGTTTTCAGCATGAAGGGTGATATTGCAAACCTTCCCAAGATTGTTGAACTTGCAAAAAAGTACGGTGCAAGAGTCATGGTTGATGATGCACACTCCTTTGGAGTAATAGGTGAGGGCGGACGCGGAACTGCCAGTTACTTCGGACTTGAGGATGAAGTAGATGTTTACATGGGAACATTCAGCAAGAGCCTTGCAAGTCTTGGCGGTTACATGGCTGCAAGTAAGGCAGCTGTAGATTATGTAAAGCATACAAGCCGTCCCTTCATGTTCAGTGCAAGCCTTCCCCCTGCAAACGCAGCCAGCGCCCTTGCAGCTCTCAAGTACATTGAGAACCATCCTGAACTTGTTAAGCGTCTTTCAGACATTTCTGCCTATACAAGAAAGAGTTTCAAAGAGCACGGAATCAACATCCATGAATCAGAAACTCCCATCATCCCCATCTACACAAGAGATGCAGAGTACACACTGACACTTGCCAGAAACCTCTTTGACAAGGGTGTCTATGTCAATCCTGTTCTGCCTCCTGCAACACCGGCTACTGAGTGTCTGCTCAGAGTAAGCCTCATGGCTACAGTTACAGAGGATCTTGTAGATGAGGCAGCTGCAATAATTGCAAGTGAAATCAAAGCACTTGATGCCATCTGGGACAAATGAAATACGTTTACAACCCCAAAGTACTTGTAACCGGAGCCTCTAACGGAATAGGAAAAGAAACAGCTATTCTGTTTGCAAAGAACGGTTACAAGGTATGGGCTCTTTCAAGGCACTGTGAGGCTTCTGTTCAGGAGTTTGAAGGCGGAGGTTCCATAACAGGAATTGCTGCAGATGTAACTGATCCTGAATCACTGAAGAAGGCTCTCTCTGTCATTGATGAACTTGGAATTGTAATTCACTGTGCAGGAATGGGAGTATCCGGCTCTGCTGAGTGCACACCTATTGAAGCTGCTCGTAAACAGATTGAAACCAACTACTTTGGAGTGTTGAACGTAAATGCCCAGGTTCTTCCTCTTCTGAGAAAGAACCCAAGATCTCTTGTCCTCATTACAACATCTTTTGCAGGTCTTGTGCCTATTCCTTATCAGAGCCACTACAGTTCTTCAAAGTATGCTCTTGAAGCTTACGGAGAAGCTCTGAGAATGGAAGCAAAGCCTTTTGGAGTCAAGGTTTGTCTTGTTGAACCCGGTGATACTAAAACAGGTTTTACCGCAGCAAGAACACACAATGAGCCGGAGACTTCTCCTTACTATGATCAGTGCACAAAGTCTGTTGCCAAGATGGAACATGATGAAATGCACGGTAAGAGCCCTATGTCTGTGGCAAAGGTTTTCCTGTCACAGGCAAAAAGAAAGAATCCCAAGGTAAGGGTGGCAGTCGGTTTTGTCTATAAACTTCTTGCCTTCCTTGTCAGGATTCTTCCTTCAAGACTCAGACAGACTGTTCTGTCTATGCTTTACTGTTAATCTCAGCTTTTCACAAACTTTTCAATCTCTTCATAGAACTGGTCGTATGTTGTGCACAGTCTCAGTTGCGGGTACTCCTTTAAAATGTTTTCAGGAGCCCTGAACAGACATCCGCTGTCAGCCTTCATTATCATAGTAAGGTCGTTGTAACTGTCTCCGGCTGCAAAGGTTCTGAAACCAATGGATCTGAAGCCGTCAATAGCTTTTCTCTTTCCGTCTTCCTGGCGCATGACAATGTCGCAGAGCATGCCCTTGTTGTCGGTTTTCAGGCTGTTGCAGAGGATTGTGGGCCAGCCAAGCTGCTTCATAAGAGGCTTTGCAAACTCGCTGAAAGTATCTGAAAGAATTACAACCTGGGTGAGGGCTCTGACTTTTTCAAGAAATTCATATGCTCCGTCTAATGGTTTGATTGTTGCAATAACATCCTGAATATCCTTCAGCGTGAGGTTGTGCTCTCTCAGAATGTTCATTCTGTAGTTCATCAACTTGTGATAATCAGGTTCATCTCTTGTAGTTATCTTAAGCTGTTCAAGTCCGGTTTTTTCTGCAAAAGCAATCCAGATTTCCGGGACAAGTACTCCCTCAAGGTCCAGACAGATTATTTCCATAAGGCCTCCTTTACATAATCTTCTATGCCGTTGTTTTCAATTACGTTGTCAAAGCGTGTTTTTCTGCCTTTCAGTCCTGAAAGGTTTTTTGGGACAGGTACACCTGTCAGTTTGTTTAAAGCATCCATCAAGTCAAATTCATCCATGTGAGTTTCCTGCCCAAGGGCCTTTAGAACACTCTGTGGGAACTTGTACGGGGAGGCTGTAGAGAGAACAACAACGGGGTTTTCTCCCATGTTCTGCATGGCGCAGTGCCAGGCAACAGATGTATGCGGATCCATCAGATATGAGTAGTTCTTCCAGACATCTGATATGGCCTTCTGGCTTTCTTCTTCCGTGCAGCATAGGGCGGAAAAGTCCTTTGAAAGCTTTTCAAGAATATCGGAAGATACTGCATACACACCGTCAGATTGCAGTTTTTCCATGCATCTGCAGACTTTTTCCTGGTCTTTGTCAAAGGCAAGGTACAAGAGCCTTTCCAGGTTTGAAGAAACCAGAATATCCATGGATGGTGAACTGGTTTTGAAGAACTCTCTCTTTACATCGTAGACTCCTGTGTTGAAGAAATCTGTGAGAATTCTGTTTTTATTTGATGCACAGATAAGCTTTCCTACGGGAAGACCCATAAGTTTTGCCCAGTATCCAGCAAGAATGTCTCCGAAGTTTCCTGTGGGAACACAGTAGTCAACCTTGTCTCCCACTTTGATTCTTCCGCTGTTTACAAGGTCGCGGTAGGCTGCAAAGTAGTAGACAGTCTGAGGAGCAAGACGTCCAATGTTTATTGAGTTTGCAGAGGAGAGACGGTATCCGTGTTCTTCTGCCCATGAGCCAAGGCTTCTGAATGCCTTCTTTACTCCTGTCTGACAATCATCAAAATTGCCCTTTACGGCACATACAGTAACGTTTTCACCTTCCTGGGTGGTCATCTGTGTCTTCTGTACCAGAGATACTCCGTTGTGGGGATAGAAGACCATAATCTTGATTCCGGGAACATCGTGAAAGCCCTCCAGGGCGGCTTTGCCGGTATCGCCGGAGGTGGCTGTGAGAATTAAAACCTTCTTCTGCTCGCCGCTTTGCTCCATTGCAGCTGTCATGAGGCGGGGCAGTATGGAAAGTGCAACGTCCTTGAAGGCGGAAGTGGGACCGCGGAAAAGCTCCAAGACATATGCAGGGCCAACTTTTACAAGCGGGGTAAGGTCATCTGTCTCAAAACGCCCGCGATAGGCCTTCTCAACCAGACTGTCCATATCTTTGAAATCCGGAAGAAGCTTTCCCAGAATCATCTTTGACATGCTTATGGTGTCAAGCTTCAGACAGGCCTTCCAATCAAAAGAGGTACAATCCATGTTCGGATCAATGAACAGGCCTCCGTCAGGTGCTGGACCCAGGAGAACTGCGTTCAGTGAGTCTGTGGTAAAGTTGCTTCTTGTGCTTTTATATTCCATATATATTCCTTATTCAACCGCTATGAGTCTTGGATTTTCAACACCTTTCTGCATGGAAATGCGCTGAACAAGCGAGTTTATGCTGCCGGAGAGGGTTCCTACATCAAGTGAAATAATAACACTGGCCTTGCCGTGAATAGGAAGGCTCTGAGTGATGGTAAGTACGCTTGCTCCGGTATTTGATATTGTCTGCAGCACAGAACTGAGTATTCCGGCTTCATGTGTAAGAAGCATTCCCAGAACGGCCTTTCTTCCGGTTTGGAGGCTGGAAGTTTTGAGAATGAAATCTCTATATTTATAATATGTGCTTCTGGAAATACCGCATTTGGCGGCAGCTTCATTGACGTTTTTCACCTTTCCTTCTTCAACAAGAGCCTTTGCTTCCAGGACTTTGTCAAAGTAGTCGGGGAGAATACTTTTATGAACAAGCAGATAATCTTCAAGCATTTACGTTCTTCCTCTTGTAAAACATCAGGCTTTATGTTAGCCTGTCTTCAAAACAAAGACAAGTGTCTTTGAAATAAAAACAAAAAAATCTTTTGTCCACTTGGAGAAGACAAATATGAATGTAGCAATTCTTGGATTCGGAACAGTCGGCCGCGGAGTATATGAAATGATAGAGGCTTGTGAAGGCCTTTTTTGCTCAAAAGTCCTTGAAAGACCCGGCGTATGCAATGAAAGTTTCATAGTCAATGACATAGAAGAAATAGTGTCAGACAAAAACATTGATGCTGTTGTAGAGTGCATTGGCGGAACCGGAATAGCACATGAATTTGCAAAGAAAGTGCTCAGCGCCGGAAAGCA
>CADCOT010000123.1 GCA_902803145.1 uncultured Spirochaetales bacterium
TTTAATGGGATAAGATGCACTATGCAGGAAAACTATCTGAATAACTTACCACCAGGATCAGAGAAATTACTCAAAAGAAGACAGAAACTGTTTCCGGATGTTCTGTCCTCTTCCCCTGCAATTATTTCAGACTTCAACACTGCAGACCTTACCCGCAAGTCCGAATTCAAACGCCTGTACAGACCCAGCAAAAAGACAATCATGGAATCTTTTATCATTCCGGTGGGAAAAGATCAGGTAATTGGCGGATACCTTTTCAGAAAGACAGGCAAGAAAGAAGATATACAGAACTCCCTGATAATCTACCTTCATGACGGAGGCTGGGTTCTGGGAAACATGGACATTTGCTGTGCAGTCTGCTCAAACATCTGCGATGTTACCGGTGCAACTGTTCTTGCAATAGACTACCGCCTGGCACCTGCAAACAAGTTCCCCATCCCTGTAGAAGACTGCTACAACGCCTACATTTGGGCCGCTCAGGGTGCAAGGTACTGGCGTGCAGACCCAACAAAGATTTTCCTTATGGGAAGCTGTGCCGGTGCAAATCTTGCAGCAGCTGTGTGTCACCTTGCAAGAGACAGAAAGGTTTCAATGCCTGCAGGTCTTATCCTTGTTGACCCCATTACAGACTGCCGCCTGAGAACAGACAGTATTGAGAAATTCAAGGACAATCCCCTTCTGTCAGGCAAGCAGCTGGCATTCTTCATTTCAAACTACATGAGAGAGCCCAAGGACATTCTTGATCCGTTGTTCTCTCCACTGCTTGCTTTGGACCACTCAAGGCTGCCGGAAACTCTGATTCTTGCAGCAGAGGCAGATCCCCTGTTTGACGATGCCCAGCTTTATGCCAAAGCTCTTGCTACGGCCGACACCCCGTGTAAGTTCATAGAGTGCAAAGGCCGTCTTCACGGCATGCTTAACTTCCCTTCAGCCTATCACTGGAAGGAAACAATGGAAGTGGTAACACAGTTTGTAAACGGCAGAAGCGTCAATCTGCTGAACCTGTAATCTTTACAGGAAGAGCTCCGAGCATCAAACCCACAGATTCATAAACACTGATTTGTCTCTTTT
Organism: uncultured Spirochaetales bacterium; assembly: GCA_902803145.1. Taxonomy (GTDB): domain Bacteria; phylum Spirochaetota; class Spirochaetia; order Sphaerochaetales; family Sphaerochaetaceae; genus RUG14846. Next base: position 1,072 of record CADCOT010000123.1, read on the forward strand.
TTCCGTGCTCTTCATTTGCACTGAAATAGCAGTACCAGTTTTTCTCACTTGGTCTGTAGTGAACATCACATCCCATAATGTAGGAACTTGCCCACCCGTGTGAGGACGGCATTAAAATGGGTTTGTCCAAGCAGCGCTTAAAGTTCAGCCCGTTGTCAGAACAGAGCATTGTCAGAGCTGAGTGCGTACTGGCAGTTTCAGGATCCCAGTATACACCGCACTGGAATGCATAAATCTTGTTGTCATACGGAACAATTCTGATACTTCCGCAACCAAGATTGGACCACTTGTCATCAGGCATGGCTTCAATTAACGGAGCTGCCTTTTCAGAGACCCTGTAAGGCCCGAACAGCTGGTCGGACTCGGCGTAGCCGAAGTACCTTGAAACCTTCTGGGAGGTATCCGGAAGAATGAGATGGGAAGCTCCGAAGTAGAGCCTGTAACCGTTGGCTGTCTTGAGAAGCTGTGGTCTTGAAACTCGGGGAGCCTTCAGATAGTCACTTGCGTAAGGAACTGTGCGGCTGTCCAGGATAAGGCGGGGCTTACTCCACACAAGAAGGTCTGTGGATGAGCGAATCTCAATTCTGGATCCTGTTTCACGCCCTCCGTCTGCCCTCTTGTTTCCGACAAACGGAATCTCCCTCTCGTGCTTTTCATATATCAGATAATATTTTTCATTTTCAATGTAGATGAAGGGGCTGTGGCCTCTGACCTCAATCATCTTCCTGGGTTCCCACTCAATGCCTGAATCTGAAATAAAGTGATGAATTCCAATCCATGAATGGAAGAACATGTGCCACTTGCCGTCACATGCCTGCTCAGGAAGAAGGACCTGCGGGTCACAGAATCTGGGAGCGTAGGACACCCCCTGGACAAGGGGCTCATCACTGAAGGGGAACCAGCTGCAAGATTCAGGAGGACAGATCATTTTGACTTCTTCCCCTTTTTGGGTTCGGACGGATGTAAGAGGACAGAGATTGCAAGAACAATTACAAAGCCTACAACACAGGAATCGCTGATGTTGAACGTGGGCCAGCGATCCAGGCCGAAGATTCCAAAGAATTTTATGCTGATAAAATCTACAACGCCTTCATCAAAGTAGAGAAATCTGTCAATCAATGTTCCAATGCCGCCGCCAAGAATTCCTGCCATAAACCAGCGCTGAGCCTTTGTAAGAAAGCTTTTATTGCTGACAATCAGGTAACCTAAATACACCATCAACATGATGGGGAAAACGGTAAACAGAACAAATCTGATTGCAGGAGGCATTGTGTTGCCTACGCTGAAGGCAACTCCCTTGTTGCGGAAGTGACAAATCCAGATAAGATCATCCCCGATTACTTTATAAATTGAGTAAAGCGGAATGTTCTTAACTACCCATGTTTTGGTAATTCTATCAACAACCACTATCACAAGAGACAGAATAAAAGGAAGAATCCTCTCTTTTTTCATATGGCAAATGTATTACAAAGTTGTAGGAATATCAACAAAGCACACTTCAAGTCCGTAGTGCTCTTTCACATATTCCATAACCGCTTTTACTCCGAATGTTTCAGTTTCATAATGCCCAAGGCTGAGCATGTTGATCTTGCCTTCCAAAACCGGATGGTAGGTCTGGTGTGAACTTTCTCCGGTAATGTAGGCATCAAGGCCCATTTCCATGGCCTGATCTACATCTTCTGCAGCACCGCCTGAGACAATGCCTACAGTTTTGATTTTGTCTTTTCCGGCCTTGATAATACAGTTGTGTCCGTTTGTCCTGATTCCAAGCCTACCTACAATCTCTTCACAGGTAAGCTCTTTTTCAAGAGTTCCCATGTACCCTATCTTCTTTCCGTGGTACACCCCGAAAGGCTCAACATCTTTCAATCCCAGTTTTAAGGCCATCTGGGCGTTGTTTCCCAAAACAGGATGAGCATCAAGCGGAAGATGGCAGGCAAAAAGACCGGCTCCTCCGTCTAAAAGCGTCTTGATTCTTTCATAGTGTGCACCTGTAACGGCTATTGGGCTTCCCCAAAACAGGCCGTGGTGTACAACAAGCAGATCTGCTTTTGCTTCTACTGTTTTCTTAAAGCTCTCAAGGCAGGCATCTACTGCAAAGGCAACTTTTTTTACCTCTGCATTTTCGTCTCCCACCTGAAGGCCGTTGAGAGAAACATCACAATCTCTGTATTCATCAATTAAAAGGAGTTTTTCAAGCTCCTTTGAAAGCTGTCCGAGTTTCATACGGTTATTGTAATTGAAAGTGCCCTTTTGTTGAACTATTATTAAAACTATGAAGAAGTTACGCACTTTTGACATCTTCACTGCCGCTTTAAAGGATTTTGAGAGCAAGGACAAGGTTTTGTACTCATGGCCTAAGAACCGCATTGCCCTGACCCATGCCTTATCTCAAAGGCTATGGGCAAGTCTTCAGAAGGAAGGTTCTGCTTTAAATGTAGATATGAACCCTCACCTTCAAAAAACCAAAAAGAGCATTAATCCTGACATTGCTGTTCATAACAGAAAGGGCCAGACCGCACTTGCAGTTGTCTGCCGCAACGACTATCTTTCTGAAAGCGAGCAGAAGGGCCTTATGGAACTTGCAAACAGCTGCTCTTTAGCCATGGCAGTATCCTTCTTCCCACAAAAGAGCTACATGCTTCTTTACAGAGCTACCCCCTATGCAATTGAATACTTCCACTTTGACCGCAACACCCTCACAGTAGAAGCAGTACGCTCAAAGACATTTGAAACAAAGAAAGACAATTCAGAGCAGACCTACCTGTCACTTTGACTTCAGTTTTTTCTAAAAATTGATGAAAATATAAGAACTTTTCTTACATTTTAGCCCGTTTTTGCCGTCAAATATAAGAAAAGTCTTTTAAGAAGAACTCTTTTGTGAAAGGCCACAGAGGCGTTTAAGTCTGTCCTCAATTATCCTGTTTGCAGAATCTACAGGGAATTGGCCCTTTGAGTTGCGCTCTCCGCTTTCACGCAGAGTGAGAATCTCCATGCCCTCGTCTATTGTTGAGATGGGATAGATGTGAAACTTCTTTTCTTCCACCGCTTTGACAACGTTATCAGGGAGAACAAGGCTTCTTATGTTCTGACGAGGGATAATTACTCCCTGGCGTCCTGTCAGACCCATGCGGCAGCAGATTTCAAAGAAACCTGTTATCTTTTCATTGATTCCGCCTACCGGCTGGATATCGCCAAGCTGGTTTACAGAACCTGTGCAGGCAATGTCCTGACGTACCGGCAGTTCTCCAATTGCAGAAAGAAGTGCAAAA
>CADCOT010000124.1 GCA_902803145.1 uncultured Spirochaetales bacterium
AATTCCCGACCGGCGGTAAAGTCCGCGAGTGCTATGGCACAGATTCGGTGCAACTCCGAAACCGACAGTAAAGTCTGGATGGAAGAAGATGTTATTAACATATTTTACCAAACCTCCTGAGGATTATTCCGGGAGGTTTTCTTTTGCCGGATTATATGAAAAGGGCTATACAGCTTGCTCTCAGGGGTCGCATTACCTGTCGTCCCAACCCCATGGTGGGTGCTGTCATTGTAAAAGACGGTACAGTAATAGGGGAAGGCTGGCATAAGGTTTGCGGCGGCCCCCATGCAGAAAGAAACGCAATTGCAGATATGAAGAACCGCGGTTTTGACGCCCACGGCGCAACACTGTACGTGACCCTTGAACCCTGCTGCCACTACGGCCGCACCGCTCCCTGTACAGATGCAATTATTGAAAACGGTTTTTCAAAGGTTATAATCGGCTCAAGAGATCCCAATCCGCTTGTTTCAGGCAAAGGTGTCAAGATTCTTCAAAAAGCAGGAATTGAGGTTGTCCAAGATTACATGAAAGAAGAGTGTGATGCCATAAATCCTGTTTTCTTTCACTACATAACAACAAAAACACCCTATGTCACACTTAAATATGCAATGACCCTTGACGGCAAGGTTGCTACAAAAACCGGAGCTTCAAGATGGATCTCCGGCTCTGATTCTTTGTATCTTGTCCACAGATTGCGAAATGAAAACTACGCCATAATGGTGGGTTCAGGCACCGTCTTAGCCGACGATCCTCTTCTTACAAGCCGCATCCGTGGCGCAAGAAACCCCATCCGCATTATATGCGATTCCCGTTTAAGGATTCCTCTTGACTGCATGCTGGTCAATACAGCAACAAAAATCAGAACAATTGTTGCCACAACAGAGAACAATGCGGCCTCGCCAAAGGCTGGAGATCTGAAAAAAGCAGGTGTAGAGGTGCTTTCTGTCGGAAAAGGAAGACAGATTAGTTTGAAAATTCTTATGGAAAAGTTAGGTCAGATGGAAATTGACAGCCTTCTTTTGGAAGGAGGACCAACTCTTGCAGGCTCTGCCCTTGAAGAAGGCTTAGTAAATGAAATCTATATCTTCATTGCTCCCAAGATTTTTGGAGGAAAGGCAAAGAGCCCTGTAGAAGGCCTTGGAGTTGAAACTCCTGACAGTGCATATATGTTTGAAGTCAAATCCGTAAAGAAAGTTGGAAATGACATTCTTGTAATTAGCAGGAAGAAGGAAAGCTGAGTATGTTTACAGGAATCGTAGAAGAAGTAGGAAAGGTTCTGAACTCTGTTCCTGGTCGTCTTACGGTCAAGGCCTCCAAGGTGCTTGAGGGAACTAAGATTGGGGACAGCATTGCTGTAAACGGGGTGTGTCTTACAGTCATTTCAAAAACCTCGGATTCTTTTACTGCAGATGTTATGCCGGAAACCCTCAGGCGCACCAATTTAGGTCAGAGTCTTGGCAAGAATGTGAATCTTGAGCGTGCAATGCCCTGTGACGGAAGATTCGGCGGACACATAGTCAGCGGCCACATTGACGGCACAGGCACTTTGGAAAGCCGCAGAAACGAAGGCAACGCAGTTTGGTTCAGAATCAACTGCTCAAATGAACTGCTTACCTACATTGTAGAAAAAGGCTCGGTAGCTCTGGATGGCATAAGCCTGACAGTGGCTGCTGTGGACAATTCATCATTCTCCGTATCTGTTATTCCTCATACAGGTGAAGAAACAACCATTATGAGCAAACAGGCGGGGGACAAAATAAATATTGAAACAGATATTGTGGCCAAATATGTGCAGAAAATGCTTAATGGGCATAATGGGGCACAAACAGGCAAAAGCGGTTTAACTTTGCAGTATCTTGAGGAAATGGGAATATGAAGTACAACAGTATAGAAGAAGCGTTGGAAGAACTGAAAAAGGGTCACATGATCCTGGTAACAGATGACCCTGACCGTGAAAATGAGGGAGACCTTATCTGTGCGGCCCAGTTTGCAACGACAGAGAACATCAACTTTATGGCAAGTTATGCAAAAGGCCTGATCTGTACCCCTATGAGTGCAGAAGTTGCCGCAAGACTTGACTTCAGACCGATGGTGACCGACAACACAGATAACCATGAAACGGCATTCACAGTGTCTGTAGACCACATAAACACAACAACAGGCATATCTGCAAAAGAAAGGGCAATGACAATCAGAGCCTTTGCTGACAAGTCTTCAAAACCGTCGGATTTCAGGCACCCTGGACACACATTCCCGCTCATTGCCAAAAAAGGCGGGGTGCTTGTCAGAAACGGTCACACAGAAGCCACAGTGGACCTTTTAAGGCTTGCAGGTCTTACCGAGTGCGGCGTTTGCTGCGAAATTATGGCAGACGACGGCACAATGATGCTCACACCCCAGCTTTGGGACTTTGCCAAAGAGCACAAGCTTGCCTTCATAACCATCAAGGACCTTCAGGACTACTGCCGCATCCATGAAACTCATCTGCACCGCGAAGCCCAGGCCACACTTCCCACCGCATACGGGACTTTCTCTCTGGTGGGCTACATAAACGACATAACTGGCGAGCACCACGTAGCCTTGGTCAAAGGGGAAATGGGTGACGGCGAAGATGTGCTTTGCCGCGTTCACTCAGAGTGCCTTACCGGCGATGCGTTCGGATCACTTCGCTGCGACTGCGGTCTGCAGCTTCAGAACGCAATGAAGATAATTGAAGCAGAAGGGCGCGGAATAATTTTGTACATGCGTCAGGAAGGCCGCGGAATTGGACTTATCAACAAAATCAAGGCCTACGCACTTCAGGAAGAAGGTTTTGACACAGTAGAGGCCAATGTAAAACTTGGCTTTAAAGCAGACCTGAGAGAGTACTGGGCAGGTGCTCAGATTCTCAGGGACCTTGGAGTTAAGTCCCTAAAGCTTCTGACAAACAACCCGGATAAGATCTACGGATTGTCAGAATTCGGAATCAGGATTGCACAGCGCGTTCCTATTGAAATTCCTCCACAGCGTTATGACAGACGCTATCTGGAGACAAAAAAGACCAAAATGGGACATCTGTTGGAAGATGTCTAAGGAGAGATAAAAATGGCA
>CADCOT010000125.1 GCA_902803145.1 uncultured Spirochaetales bacterium
GAGAGGGGGATTCGAACCCCCGAAGGCTTTTGACCTTACACGACTTCCAATCGTGCACCTTCGACCACTCGGACATCTCTCCAAATGCTCTGAAAGTCTACAAGTCTACGAAAAAATTTGCAATAGTTGCGAATCTCGGTGTTTACTTCAGAAAAAGGTGGATTTACCATATAGATAGTTCATAATCACAAAAGGAGTGACCACTATGAAGAAAGCACTTATGGTACTGCTTGTTGCAGCTATCATCGTAACAGGTGTCTTTGCACAGGGCGGAAAAGAATCCGGTGTTAAGACTTACAAAGTCGGTGTTGCCATCTACCAGTTTGATGACAACTTCATGACTCTCTACAGAAACGAGATTCTCAGCTATTTCGCTTCTCTGGAGACAGCAAATGTGAAGTATGCAATCACAATGGTTGACGGCAAGAACGACATGGCCGAGCAGTCAAACCAGATTGATAACTTCATCACACAGGGTATGGACGTTATCATCCTCAACCTGGTTCAGACATCTTCTGCAGATGCAATGATTGACAAAGTTGTTGCAGCAGGAATCCCCCTCGTACTGATCAACAGAGAGCCCCTTGCTTATGACAAGAACGGTAACACACTTGATGAGCAGTATGAAGGAATCCTTAAGAATGCAAAGGTTTGCTATGTTGGTGCAGACGCAAGACAGTCCGGTTCATTCCAGGGCAGAATCATTGCAGAGCTTCCCAACAAGGGCGATGTCAACGGAGACGGTGTTGTATCTTACATCATGATTGAGGGTGACCCCGAGAACATTGATGCTCAGTACAGAACACAGTTCTCAGTTAAGTACCTGACAGACAACGGCATCAAGGTCAAGTGTCTGGATGATCAGGTAGGTAACTGGGCACAGGCAAAGGGTCAGGAACTCTGCGCTAACGCTCTTGCAAAGTTTGGCAGACAGGTCGAAGTTGTCTTCTGTAACAACGACGCTATGGCACTCGGTGCAGCAGCAGCTATCCAGGCAGCCGGCAGAACAGTTGGAAAGGACATCTACCTTGTTGGTGTTGATGCTCTTGACGAGTGTGTTGAGATGGTTAAGAAGGGAACAATGACAGGAACAGTTCTCAACGACCACATTGGACAGTCCCACAAGGCAGTTGATGTTGCAGTTGAACTTCTCAACGGCAAGGCAATTGAAAACTACTACTGGGTTGACTACGTAATGGTTAAATAAGCTTGAACCCTATGGTTTGAGACAGACGGGCGGGCGTTCGCCTTGCCCGTCTTTTAATTTATAATTCCTAGACGGAGGAACTATATGTCAGAATATTTGCTTGAGATGAAGAATGTAAGCAAAGCCTTCCCCGGAGTTCAGGCTCTGAGTAATGCCCAGCTGCAACTCAAGCCCGGACATGTTCATGCTCTTATGGGAGAGAACGGAGCAGGAAAATCCACTCTTATGAAGTGCATGTTCGGCATCTACAAGATGGACAAGGGTCAGATTTATATTGACGGACAGCCCGTTACAATAAAAGACCCGATGGAAGCTCTCTCAAAGGGAATTGCAATGGTTCATCAGGAACTGCAGCCCATTCCCGCAAGAACAATCGGAGAGAATATCTTCCTGGGACGTTATCCCATGAAGAAACTTCTGGGATTCATACCTGTTGTTGACCACGACAAAATGTATGATGACACTGCGAAGTTGCTTAAGAAAGTAAAACTTCGCTTCAACCCAAGACAAATGGAAGGTACCCTGAGTATTTCTCAGATGCAACTTGTTGAAATTGCAAAAGCTGTTTCAGCAAACTGCCGGGTCTTGATTCTTGACGAGCCTACTTCTTCACTTACACAGAATGAAGTAGAGTCTCTGTTCAACATAATTGAAGACCTTAAGAACGAAGGGGTTGCCATTGTTTATATATCTCATAAGATGGACGAGATTCTCAGGATCAGTGATGAAGTCACAATCATGAGAGACGGTCAGTACATTGGCACTTGGGAGGCAAAGGAACTTACCACAGCGTCCATAATCACAAAGATGGTAGGTCGTGAGCTTAAGAACCTCTATCCTCCAAGAGAGAATGTTCCCGGAGAAGTAGTGTTTGAGGTAAAAGACTTTACTTCAATCAATCCCAAGAGCTTCCGCCACGTTTCCTTCAATGTAAGAAAGGGTGAGATTCTGGGAATAGGAGGTCTTGTAGGAGCTCAGAGAACAGAGCTGATGGAAGGTCTTTTCGGAATCAGAAGCCACAAAGCCGGAAAAATCTTCCTTCACGGAAAAGAGCTGAAAGTCAACAGACCCAAAGATGCCATAGACCAGGGTGTAGCACTGCTTACAGAAAGCCGCAGAACCTCAGGAATTATGGGAGTTCTGTCAGTAGCAGACAACATTTCAATTTCATCTTTGAAGAAGTATCTGGACTACAATATTTGTATAAACTCCAAGAAGGTTGAGAATCTGGTTCAGGAAAACGTAAAGAAGATGAACATCAAGACACCTTCAAGTAAGACTCAGATTCAGAGCCTTTCCGGTGGAAACCAGCAGAAGGTAATTATCGGAAGGTGGCTTGCAAATGATCCGGATGTTCTGATTCTTGACGAACCCACAAGAGGAATTGACGTAGGAGCCAAGTACGAAATCTACTGCATAATTGCCGACCTTGCCAAACAGGGCAAGAGCGTTCTCATGATTACTTCCGAAATGGGAGAACTCTTGGGAATGTCAGACAGAATTATGGTTATGTGTGACGGAAAGTGCACCGGAATCATTGATGGCAAAGGCGCCACCCAGGAACAGGTAATGGCCCTTGCAACACAGTTTGATTAAGTGAGGAGTAGTGCTATATGACAGCAGCAAAAATAGAAAATAAAAACTTTTTCGGCCGTTTTTTGGCAACAGCAAAATCCAACCCGATTGTAGTTCTTTTGGTTGCGGTAAGCTTTGTTGTAGGTTTCACGGTTCCCAATTTCTTTTCATGGGGAAACCTTGGAAACCTTATAAGCAATACTGCTATCAGATTCCTTATTGCACTTGGTGTTTCAGGATGTCTGATTACAAAAGGAACAGACCTTTCTGCAGGACGTCAGGTAGGTTTGGCCGCCTGTATAGCAGGTGTTCTTATTCAGAGAGGTGACTATACCGGACGTCTCTTCAAGGGCATTCCCGAGATGAACATGTGGCTTGTTTTCCTCATTGTTCTGGTAGTAGGAGCTTTCATAGGATGTGTTAACGGTCTGATTATTTCCCGTCTGAAAGTTCCACCGTTTATTACAACACTCGGAACACAGACCATTGTTTACGGTATTTGTCTTGTATTCACAGACGCTCAGCCCATCGGAGGCTTCCAGAGTGTTTACACAAGACTGATTACCGGAAGAATCGGTTCTGTAAGCGGTTTCTACCTTCCTTATCTGCTCTTTGTTGCAGTAGTCTTCGGTCTGTTTTTCTGGTTCCTCTACAACAAGACCTGTCACGGAAAGTACATGTATGCTATCGGTGGTAACGAAGTTGCAGCAGAAGTTTCAGGTGTTAACACAAAGAACACGGTTCTTAAGATTTACATCATAGCCGGTGTCATGTATGCAATTGCAGGATATCTGCTTGCTGCAAAATCCGGTGGAGCATCTGCTTCAATGGGTATGGGTTACGAACTTGAAGCCATTGCCGGTTGTACAATCGGTGGTGTTTCAACAACAGGTGGTATCGGAACAGTTCCCGGCGTTCTGGTCGGTGTTCTGGTCTTTGAGCTTCTGAAGATTGTTCTCCAGTTCCTGGGCGTAAACCCGTATTACAACTATGTTGTTCAGGGCCTTGTCATTGTTGTTGCAGTTGCACTGGATATCAGAAAGTACATTGCAAAGAAGTGATTTTACTCTTTGTTCGATGCAAAGACACCCGAAGGTTTTCTTTTGGGTGTCTTTCTTTTTAGTAGGGTTGTGGACACACTCTGTTTTACAGAGATATAATCTCACGTGTAATAATATGGAGGTGTCAGGATTATGGCAGAAGAAAATTTTGAATTCAGTTGGGAAAACCCTCAGTACAGGAAAACTTACTGGCATACCTGCTCACATATTCTTGCACAGGCTGTAAAACGCCTTTATCCGGAAGTTAAACTTGCAATCGGACCCAGCATTGACAACGGTTTCTACTATGACATGGATTCCCCGTTTGCTTTCACTCCGGAAATTATGGACAAGATTGAAGAGGAAATGAGAAAGATCTGTAAGGAGAAACTTCCCCTTCAGCGCTTTGTCCTGCCCAGACCGGAAGCTATCAAATACATGGAAGAAAAGGGTGAGCCTTACAAGGTTGAACTTATCAACGACCTTCCAGAGGATGAAGAGATAAGCTTCTATACGCAGGGCGAGTTCACAGACCTCTGTGCCGGACCCCATGTAGATTCAACCGGCCGTATCAAGGCAAATGCAATCAAACTTACAGCCTGCAATGCTGCATATTGGAGAGGAGACAGCAGCCGTGAAACTCTGCAGAGAATTTACGGAGTTGCCTTCCCCAAGAAAGAGCAACTTGATGAATACCTTGTAAAACTTGAAGAGGCAAAGGCCCGTGACCACAGAAAACTTGGTAAAGAGCTTGGCCTGTTTATGGTTGATGACCTGGTAGGAAAGGGCATGCCCATGTTCCTGCCCAAGGGATACACTGTATGGCGCATCCTTGAAAACTACATCAGAGATAAGGAAATCAGCCAGGGCTATCATCATGTTCTGACACCCTGCGTAGGAACTGTAAACCTCTATAAGACTTCAGGACACTGGGACCACTACCAGCAGAATATGTTCCCGCCCATGGAGGTTGAGGATGAAGTTTACGTTCTGCGCCCCATGAACTGTCCCCACCACATGAGAATATTTGCTAACTCACAGCATTCTTACCGCAATATGCCTGTCAGAATTGGAGAGATTGCCCATGACTTCAGATTTGAAGCCTCCGGCTCACTGAAGGGCATTGAGAGGGGTCGCCACTTCTGCCAGAACGATGCACACCTGTTTGTTACACCGGAGCAGATTAAGGAAGAGTTCTCACGTGTTGTAGACATGATCTTTGACACATACAAAGACTTCAACATTACAGATTACCGCTGTGTTCTGTCTCTCAGAGATCCTGCAGACAAGAAGAAGTACCATGATGACGACCAGATGTGGAACACTGCAGAAAATGCATTGAGAGAGGTTCTTAACGATCTTGGCCTGAAGTACACAGAAGAGATTGGAGAAGCAGCCTTCTACGGACCCAAGCTTGATGTAAACGTTGTTCCTGCAGTTGGTGCTGAGTACACACTTTCAACCTGTCAGCTTGACTTCTGCCTTCCTGCAAGATTCAACCTTACATACGTGGACAAGGAAGGTGTAGAGAGAACTCCTGTTGTTCTTCACAGAGCAATCCTCGGTTCTCTTGACCGCTTCATGGCTTACTTGATTGAAGAGACAAAGGGAGCTTTCCCGGCATGGTTGGCACCTGTTCAGGTAAAGCTTCTTCCTGTTACAGACCGCGCAAACGCCTACTGCGAAGACTATGCTTCAAAGCTTGAAAGAAAGGGCTTCAGAGTTGAAGTTGACGATAGAAACGAAAAGATTGGTAAAAAGATCAGAGAAGGTCAGCTTGAAAAGGTGCCCTTCATGGTTATAGTCGGAGACAGGGACATTGAAAACAACACAGTTTCTCCCAGAGACAGGGTTGAGGGAGACCTTGGAGCAATGTCCAAAGACGCCTTTATAGAACTGCTTACTAAGGTGGTTGAAGAGAAACGCTGAAATAAGGGGTAAGACATGAGTATCATCAAACCGCACAAGCTGGGAATAATTACCGGCCCGGGTTCAGAGTACCTTGCAGGAAAGGTGTTAAAGCATCTCAGGAGGCTTTATCAGGAACGTTTTGTCAAACTGTCAAAGAACCTTGCAGAAAGGTACGGAAAGACAGAACAGGAGATACTCAGAGAGATTTCCTTTATTGATGATCTGGGCAGCAGAAAGATTCCGTATGGAAAATTTCCCGGAGAGTATACCTGCCCCAACTTTGATATCCCCGTAAAATACACCAAGTTCCTCAACGGAGAGGTAAAGGCGGAAATTCAGGAGCCTGTCAGAGGACTCAAGGTCTACCTGATTTACGATGTTACCAACAACACTCCTGTCAAGCTTGCCGGAGACGAAGAAGTCTGTCTTTCAGTTAACGACCATCTTATGTTCATATTCACAACTGTTCAGGCTCTCAGACTTGCCGGAGCAGCAGGAGTTACACTTGTGCTTCCCACATATCCTTATGCAAGACAGCACAAGAAGAGTAGCCGCGAAGCTCTTACTGCAGCATTGTTCGGACAGTTCTGTGAAAGCCTCGGAGTAGAGAGAATAATCACTCTTGATCTTCACTGTATGGAGATTGAAAACTGCTTCCGCTCAACCCATCTTGAGAACCTGCATGCTTCATACCAGATTCTTATTGAGCTTAAGAAGATTATTGATTTCACCGATCCGGACATTACTGTTGTATCTCCTGATACCGGAGCAGTCAGCCGTAACAAATTCTATGCACAGATTTTGCACAGACCTCTTGCAATGCTTTACAAGGAAAGAGATTACTCAATTGTTACAACAGATGCAAAACATAACAATATTAAGAGCATCA
>CADCOT010000126.1 GCA_902803145.1 uncultured Spirochaetales bacterium
GCCCTTGTAAGAGCAGTAACCGCAATTCCCGGCCATGCATGCTTTGGTGTCTTTATGGGACTCTTCTACGGCCAGGCCAAACGTTTTGACTACCTTGGAAACAAGAAGGCCTCAAAGGCCTGCAGGGTGCTGAGTGTCATTGTTCCGGCCCTTATCCACGGTTCTTACGACTTCATTGCATCAATGAACTCACAGAACTCTGCATGGTACTTCTTGGGCTTTGTGGCCGTTCTCTTCAGCGTTTCATACTACCTTGTAGTGAAAGCATCCAGGAACGACCGCCGCATAGACAGGCACTACAGCACCTTTGAAATTCTGAATTAATTACTTTTTGAGAAGGTCTCTGATCTCTCTCAGAAGAACAATATCCTCAGGATCCGGAGCGGGCTCAGCAGCTTTTGCAGCCTGCTCTTGTTCTTCTTTAGCCTTCTTGGCTGCTTCAAGCTTGTTCATTGCCTTGATAACAAGGAACATAAACAATGCAATAACAACAAACTCAAAGATCTTCTGAATGACAACGCCGTACATAACAGCAACTTCGGCAGTTTCTTCAGTTGCAGCCTTAAGTACTATCTTCAGCTCTGAAAAATCTACAGAACCGATCAGCATTCCGATAAGAGGATTGATAACTCCTGAAACAAATGCTGTAACAATAGCAGAGAAGGCGGCACCGACAACAATACCGATAGCCATCTGGACAACGTTTCCGCGCAGAATAAACTGCTTGAACTCTTCAATAAAACCGTTTTTCTTAGCCATTTTATGACTCCCTTTTAAGCCTAGATTACAACCTTTTGACTAGACAGACAACACTCATTAATATTACTGCTATGGCTGAAAACAACGACAGAACCAAAATAATAGTCAGGACAAGCATTACCGGCATTGTTGGAAATGTACTTCTTGTGATCATGAAGATTTTTGCCGGATTTGTGTCTCATTCATATGCAATTATCACCGATGCCTTGAACAACTTGTCAGATGCTGCATCTTCTCTTGTTACCATAATAGGTACCAAGCTTGCAGCCCGTCCTGCAGACAAAAAACATCCCTTCGGCTACGGCAGAATAGAGTACTTAAGTGCCATGCTCATTGGCATGATTGTTGTTTATGCCGGTGTTTCAGCCCTTATAGGTGCAATAAACAAGATCAAGAACCCCGATGAAACGATGTACTCAACACTGACACTTGCAATTGTTGCATCTGCTGTTTTGGTCAAAATCCTACTGGGGCGCTTCTTTGTTGCCCGCGGAAAGAGCACAAACTCCCAGAGCCTTGTTAACTCCGGAAAGGATGCTCTTTTTGACAGCTTGATTTCCTCCACAACCCTTGTTGCAGCCTTGATTAGAGTTTTTTTGGGCTACAGCATTGAAAGCTATCTTGCTGCTGTCATTTCATTCTTCATTATCAAAGCCGGACTTGAAATGATAGTTGAAACTATCAGTAAGCTCCTTGGAGAGTCCGGCGACGAAGAGTTTGCCCACGCCCTGAAGCAGACCGTCCTCAGTTTTGACGGCGTAGAAGGGGCCTACGATTTAGTCCTAAACAACTACGGCCCCGATGCCTACAGCGGCTCAATCCACATTGCCGTTCCTGACACCTACACAGCCTGGGACATTGATGACCTAATCCGCGACATCCAAATAAAAGTCTTCAAAGAACACAATGTAATTCTTAATGCTATAGGTGTTTATTCAATCAACACTAAAGACAAAGAAGTGGCCGCCATTGAAGACGCTATTACCGAAATTGCCATTAACACTCAATATGTCAAACAAATCCATGGTTTCCACATTAACAAAAAAACCAATGTTATCCGCTTTGACGTAGTTGTAAGTTTTGATGCCAAGGACCGCAATGCTGTCCAAATTGCCCTTATGGAAAAGTGTAAAGCCCTTTATCCAAATTACACCTTCCAAATTTTGGCAGATACAGACTATTTTGAATCTTGATAAAACCTGTTTGGTTACAAAAAAGGGGCTGTACAGCCCCAAGTTTTAATCAATTTTTATTGAATTCATCATCCCACTTTGCTTCTTTATCACGAGTTCTGTAGTAGGACTCTTCGGCATCGCGGGCTTTCTGTCTCATGTCATCATAGACGGTTTCGTACTCACTTGAGTCAGCGTGGTAGGCCTTCCTGCTGTAGGACTTTTCGCCTTCCTTTTCAGGGTTGACGGGAAGAATAATTCCGATAATCAGGTAGACAAGTAGGGCAGGGACAACAGCTGTGCAGACTGCTATCAAAATAGCTGCAAGCTGAACTCCTCCAACGGGCAGATCCCTCCACTCGGCAATGCCGTGACATACACCCAGGATGTCCGACTTCCTTGATCTGTATAACCTTTTAGTTGCCATTCTGCTTACCTCCGCCATACTCATTTATTAAGCTTTGCCTTGAGTTCGTCAAGTTCTTTTTTCAACTCTTCTGACTCTTCCATCTCTCTGAACTTCTTTTCAGCATCTTCGCTGGCCTTTCTTGCCTGGCGCTCTGCTGTCATGCGGTCAATGCGCTCATTCATTCTGTCATAGCGGGAGAAGTCTGCATTTGCTCTTTCAAAACCTTTTTCGGCCTTGCGTGAGTGCTGCTCAACATCTGCCTGTTCTTTAATCTTTTCATAACGCTCTCTTGCTGCTGCAAGTTTTTCTTCAAGCTTTTCAATGTCTTCCCTGTAGCCGGCAATCATTATGTCAAACTTTGCACACTCGTCTTTTAGAGCGTCAAGTTTTGCCATGGCTTTCTTCTTTTCAGAGAGGGCTTCAAGTGCCAGCTGGTCCAGATTCTTTGTTGCTGCCTTTTCGGCTCTTTCTGTCCATCTGTATACCTGGGCCTGAACATCGTTCATAGACCTTTCAACTCTTGCCTTTGCTGCCAGAGCAGAACTGCAACTTGTTCTGATATCAACAAGTGTGTCCTCAATCTTGTTGATAACCAACTTGATCATCTTCTCAGGATCTTCTGCATTGTCTAGAAAAGAATTGATATTTGAATTAATAATGTCTACAAAGCGTGTGAAAACGTTCATTTTGTTTTCCTCCCACCAGCTTATATAGCAAGCACCGTGCCAACTTTTCTAAAACCATGTGCATAAACAAAATAACATAAAGGCTTCAATATATCATTTGGTAAAACTCCCAAATCTACTTGGTATTATTACAAAATTGTGGTACACTGACCACACTTATGGAAACAGCAATAGGGAATTCAGAAGTATTTCTAGACTTTCAGAAACGCCTGGCCAACGCCGCCCAAGTTAACAGAAGCGTTCTCATCCTCGGTGAACGCGGTTCCGGTAAGGAAATGGCTGCAAGAAGACTTCACTACCTGTCCTCACGTTGGGCGGGCAATCTTGTTACGCTCAACTGTGCAACACTCTCACCGTCACTGATAGAGTCAGAACTCTTCGGCTACGAAAAGGGTGCCTTCACCGGAGCCACAGAAAGCCGCAAGGGCCGTTTTGAAGAGGCCCAAGGCGGCACCATCTTCCTTGATGAAATTGGCCTGATTCCCCTCAATGTCCAAGAAAAACTGCTGCGCGTAGTAGAATACGGCACCTTTGAGCGCGTAGGCTCCTCAGTTACCCACGAAGCGGACGTCCGCATAATCGGCGCCACCAACGCTGACCTTGTCAAAATGGTAGAGGAGGGCCGCTTCAAGGCCGACCTTTTAGACCGCCTGAGTTTTGAAGTCCTCTATATTCCGCCACTTCGCTACCGCGGTGGCGATATCTTAGAGCTTGCCAACTTCTTTGCCCAGAAGATGGCCATGGAGTGCAACCTAGAGCAAGTCCCTTACTTCAGCGCAGATGTGCAGGACATTATGCTGCGCTACCGCTGGCCGGGAAACGTCCGTGAACTTAAGAACACAGTTGAAAGGGCCGTCTACCAAAGCGGTGGCGGAGAGATTACATCTATAGAATTAGATCCTTTCCGCAATCCGTTCAAAGAAGACCCGATCCTTGAAGAAAAGCAGCCTGAGAACCTTGGCAACTTTGAAACAGCCCGCTCAAACCTTGAAAAATCCTACCTTGAACGAGCCCTTTCCATAACCAGTGGCAACAGGAGAAAAGCTGCCCAACTGCTGAACATTTCCTACGACCAACTGCGCGGCCTTATCAAGAAGCACATTATTGACAACAGCGCATCATAAACAGTATTATCCTATCGTTACCCAAGCCCAGATGGCGGAATTGGTAGACGCGCTAGGTTCAGGTCCTAGTGGGAGCAATCTTGTGCAAGTTCGAGTCTTGTTCTGGGCAAAAAAATTGGCAGACCGTTTGGCCTGCCAAATTTTTTTGCCTAAGACCAAACAAGACTCGAAACGAGCGACGGCCGCAGGCCGAGAAAACGCCGTGGGAAAGGCGTTTTCAGCGAAGGCGTTGTAGCGGAGCGTCGAGTCTTGTTCTGGGCCTTTAAACCCTATGTTGTGGTTTTCCCTTAAAAAGGGCCCCATACCACAACTTTGAAAATATAATTGTTGTGGTAACCCCCCTTATTTTTCCTTCCGACCACAACATTGTGTAAACCTAGTGTTTTTCGTGAAAAAATTTCAAATAGCACTAGGTTTTAAAAAAATTCCTAGTGTTTTTCATGAATATAATTCAAATAGTACTAGGCAGGTGTCAAAAACCTTTACTTTTTTGGTCTATTTGGTACAATAAGTAAAGGTATTTGGAGTTTTTATGTATTCTTACAAACCGCTGGAAACAAGACTTCACGCAATAGGACTTAAAAAAACTGATTTAACAGAAAAGCTTGGAGTTTCATCAAGGACAATTGCAAAAATGTCCAAAGGTGAAAAAATTGCCATTCATGTCTTAAGAAAGATTGCCCTTTTCCTTGGATGCCAAGTTGAAGACCTATACAGCAAGATCCTTGATAATCATATTCTCCAGATTCTCAGAGATGAGAAGAGTGCAAAAATCAAAGGCGGCCTTTACCACGAAACCCAGGTTCGAATGACATACAATTCAAACCACATTGAAGGTAGCAAACTGTCTGAAGACGATACAAGGCTCATTTTTGAGACAAGAACAATCTTTTCACTTGGAGAGGCTGTTCCGGTTGATGACGTTATTGAGACAAGCAACCACTTTCGTTGTATTGATTATGCAATTGATGAGGCCCTAAACCCATTAAGTGAGGATATAATCAAACACTTTCACTTTCTTCTCAAACAAAGCACTAAAGATTCAATGCTTGATTATAAAATACGTCCCAATGTTGTTGGTGGTAGGGAAACATGTAAACCGAAAGATGTTCCTCTAGCCATGAAGAGACTTATTGAGAACTATTCATCCAAAAGCAACGTGACTATTGAAGACATTATTGCCTTCCACGCAGAGTTTGAATATATCCATCCGTTCCAAGATGGAAATGGCCGTGTAGGAAGGCTCATTGCATTCAAAGAATGTTTAAGATGGAACATTATACCGTTTATTATTGAAGACTCTAAGAAGGCCTTCTACTACAGAGGTTTGAATAACTGGAGACAGGAGAGAGGTTGGCTTATTGACACCTGCTTGGATGGGCAAGACACTTTCAAAGAGCTTTTAAGAATGCTGGATATCCCCACTTGTAACCCGACAAATAGTTTATAATCATTAGACTATGAAAAAAATCATCTAAATTTTAATTATCGTAATCGGTTTTGTAACAGGAACGCTCAAAACTACAGACGTCATGTACCTTGCCGCCTGCCACTATCCTGAAGTCTGTTACGTACTTCTTAAAGAGTCCCGTTTCTGATTTGTTTGAAAATCTGATATTGGCGCTCAAACTCGGCATCACTGTCTAAGGCCAAACCCTTGGACTCTAGAATCATGTCTACAGCTTTTGCCGGATCCATGGTGTGATAGGGAAGGTAGAGAGACCTCAGTTCCTTAGGCTTGATTATTTTATAAACCTGCACGGAAGACTTTTCACAGATAAAAGAAAAATACCTATAAATATAGCCAATCCAGTGCATCTCATTTGCAGTGTAC
>CADCOT010000127.1 GCA_902803145.1 uncultured Spirochaetales bacterium
ACGATAGTTGAAATCCTCTCTGCAGCTCTTGCCGGCGGTCCCTTCATGAAGGACCTGTCAGGCAAAGACAAGGACGGAAACAACAGAATGTACCACCTGGGTCATTTCTTCTTTGTAATCAACCCTGAGTTCTTCATGGGTCTTGATACTTTCAAAAAGACCGCCGGCGATATCTGTAGAGGCCTTAGAAACTCTCAGAAGGCTCCCGGAGCAGAGCGCATCTACACAGCCGGAGAGAAGGAGCACCTGGCCTGGCTGGACAGAAAGGACAAGGGTGTACCTGTCGGAGAGGCAATTCAGAAGGAGTTTATCAAACTCAGAGATGAACTGAATCTAAAGCAGTACAAGTTCCCCTTCGAAAAATAACAACAAAAACACAAAGGAATACATATTATGGACTACGCAAAAGAATCACTTAAACTTCACGCACAGTGGAAAGGAAAAATAGAAGTCAAGGCAACAGTGCCCGTAGCAACAAAAGAAGATCTGTCACTGGCATACACCCCAGGTGTTGCACAGCCCTGTCTTGAAATTCAGAAGGACATAGACAAAAGCTATGATCTTACAAGACGCCACAACCTCTGTGCAGTAATTACAGACGGAACTGCAGTTCTTGGTCTTGGAGACATAGGTCCTGAAGCCGGCATGCCCGTTATGGAAGGAAAGTGCGTTCTTTTCAAGAGTTTTGGAAACGTAGATGCCTTCCCGCTCTGCGTAAGAACCAAAGACGTAGATGAATTTGTCTGCACCGTTTACAACATTTCCGGCAGCTTTGGCGGAATTAACCTTGAAGACATTTCAGCCCCCAGATGCTTTGAAATTGAGAGAAAGTTAAAGGAAATCTGCGACATCCCAATTTTTCATGATGACCAGCACGGCACAGCAGTAATTACCCTTGCAGGGTTGAACAACGCCTTAAAGGTAGTTGGAAAGAAGAAGGAAGATGTGAAGATTGTCACTTCCGGAGCAGGGGCAGCTGCAATTGCAATAGTAAAGCTTTTGCTTTCAGCCGGCTTTAAGGACATAACCATGTGTGATCGCAAA
Source organism: uncultured Spirochaetales bacterium (assembly GCA_902803145.1). GTDB lineage: Bacteria > Spirochaetota > Spirochaetia > Sphaerochaetales > Sphaerochaetaceae > RUG14846. The sequence continues at coordinate 1,045 of CADCOT010000127.1, forward strand.
GGCGCAATCTACAAGGGCCGCGAGGGTCTTAACTGGATCAAGGAAGAAATGGCTCTTTCTACCAACCCCCGGAACATAAAGGGAGGACTTGCAGAGGCAATTAAGGGTGCAGATGTCTTTATCGGAGTCAGCGCTCCAAACACCCTTACTGTAGACATGGTCAAAACCATGAACTCTGATGCAATAGTTTTTGCATGTGCCAACCCCACACCTGAAATCTTTCCTGAAGATGCAAAAAAGGGCGGAGCAAAGGTAATTGCAACAGGCAGAAGTGACTATCCCAACCAGATTAACAACGTTCTTGCCTTCCCCGGCATCTTCCGCGGAACCTTTGATGTAAGGGCAAAGGACATTAACGAGCAGATGAAGATTGCCGCAGCCAAGGCTCTTGAAGACCTGGTCTCCCCATCAGAGCTCAGCGCAGACTACATTATCCCCAAGGCCTTTGACCCCCGAGTAGGTAAGGCCGTAGCTGCAGCAGTAGCCAAGGCTGCCATAGACAGCGGTGTAGCAAGGATTAAATAGCTTGGGAGGTTATTGAATTCTTTATCTCAGTGTATTTCTCGCTAATATATGTTGCTCTGCCAGTGAAAAAGGATTTCAAACTGGAACAAGTACTATCAAAAGTGCTCAGATAGTCATCTGATCCAAAGAACCTCTTGTACTTTACTGCAGAAGGTTCCCTCATCAAGGTGCTGAATGCATCTATTATGCTATCCATGGTTGACGGATTGAATTCAATACTACATAAACTAATCATCTTGTCACAAAACAGTGTCTTGAATTCATCATACTCCCATAATTTGGCAAACATTTTATCTGAATTGATTACAGGTATAAGAAAGTCTCTTGAGGGAGATTTCATAGTATCAGAATTAATATCATATAGCATCCAACGCCATTTTTTGTCACCATAAGAACCGGAATCATTGTTTACGGTTCTCCATAGTTGATAGTTATTATGGCCGTTTGTAACCCAATCTGGGTTGTGAATATACATTTCAACAGCGTAATAATTGATAAAACTTTCAATATCAATCATGTTGCATACTTCTTCATAAGAAAAGTTGGGATTATTGAAATAAGCAATTAACTCATCATATAAGTACTTGTCTGATTCGTTTCCTTCTTCAACACTTCCTGTCTTTATTACAAGCACATTATTATCGTCTACCCCATACTTTTGTTTTAGGTAATGATCATCATACTTTTCAGTTATGAAATATACACCCCAGTATTCTCCATTAAGGAACAAAGAATATGGTGAAAAGTGGAAATAAGAAAAATTTTCATTCACTCCACTTTGTTTTAAGGCTTCACAAACTATATAGTCCTTAATGTTTACAATATAATCATTTCCACCGGCAGCTAATGATATTTTTCGAGCCTTTGAATAGCTATCACTCCAGAATGAATAACCAAAATTTTTCTTACCATTGTCGTCATATTCTTCTCTAGCATATATATTAAAACTGCGTGGATTCCATGATCTGCTCCAACCACCTTTAACTCTCATTCCAAGCTTTTTTGATAATGATAGTTCTTTTGTTGTTTCAAAAAAATCTGCATATATTTCTCTTTCCCAATCTCTACCTTCATTTCTGTAATTTGCACCCCATGTTTGCCATGAAGCATTCTGATAATTGGGTGTGTTTTTCTTATAATCATCAAATGTTTTTCCTGGAACAAGTATCCCGTAGTTATAATCGAATAAGCTTGTAGGATCCACAATGATTGACACTATATTAATATTGTTGTAACCAATCTTTTCATTAAATCCAACATAATAAGAAGCAGATACCGTTTTACTTTTCTCTCCGTCTTTTATACACATTGCCCTAACAACAGTACATTTATCAACTTTTTCAACAGGAGCAACAGTATTGGGCCTGACGGAAAGATTAGTAATATTTGAATAATAATTGTCTTTACTTGAGGCATCAGTAATAAGTATGGGACCAGCATAAACTGAAGACCTGTCTGTTGGTACGCTTCCGTCCAAAGTATAGTAAATAACTGATCCCGGAGTGGCTGTTATTATTAACTCAAAAGAATCAGAAGAGAATTTTGAGTTTTCTGAGAATGCAACTGAAAGTGAATTATTAATAGGGTATGAATCTGAGATTACTATTCTTTCTCCGCAATCATCACAGAGATAACGCATAGTAGCCGCCTTATTATTTGTTGCTACAGTTTGTGCAATACCCTGGGATAATACCTCATGAGGACATGGTCCGTCACTTCTCCATTTTGCATAAAGGATTAAATCTGTATTAACAGTATCATTTTCAAAATCCCACACGTTTATACAGGCTTTTTCTTTGAACCATCCTGAGAAGTAATAGTTTTCATCATAAGGAGATGTGGGGGAAGGTAGAGTTGAGTTCTTGTTCACTTGAACAGATTTTGGAGCCGAATTACCATGGCCATTAAGATTGAATTTTACCGTAAAAATAGTCTTCTCTACAGACTCGGGTTTTTCTACATCTCCAGCGCATGAGGTTAACAACACAATTATTGCAATAAACAAAAATCTGCAAATTCTTTTCATAGAAAAATTTTTTTTACGATTTTTTTGATGTATAGATTTATATTTGGGTAATTTGAAAAATAGTTGGTTTTTGTGTATATTTTTAATTCGATATATGTAAATGAATTATTCTAAAATTGCAACTTTTAGAAGGGTTAATGCATGAAAAACTGCAACTTTTAGAAGGGTCGTAGTAACTAAAATTGCAACTTTTCCTGAATGAATCACGAAAGATGAGGGAGTTTTTGCCTTTTTATCACGAAAGATGAGGGAGTTTTTGCTGTTTTATCACGAAAGATGAGGGAGTTTTTGCTGTTTTATCACGAAAGATGAGGGAGTTTTTGCTATTTTATCACGAAAGATGAGGGAGTTTTTGCTTCAACTTTCTAAAAATGACAAAAACTAGTCCATTTAACCTTTGAAAAATGACAATTTTAATAATAGTTTATTAGCTCATTGCACTCGTAAATTTACACTTTTCCTGATTTTTCGCGATTTTTGGAATCCCTAAAAAAGATAAAACTGCTTAAGATATGTATAGTAATTAAGCGGATTGTATGGTATTATAAAGTATGACAAATGAAGTTAGTTATCCACTTGAAGACATTCGCGCCAAGATTTACACCATTAGAGGAGTGCAGGTTATGTTAGACTCTGATTTGGCTCACCTATATCAAGTAGAAACACGTGTTTTGAATCAAGCTGTAAAAAGGAACATAGATGGTTATGTAGATAGAAATACATTGGCAATGCTGACAGGAAAGAAAGCCAACGTATCTGTCACTATCTACACTTCTAAAAAGAATTGCAGGATTACAGAACAGGAGTCAAAATCCTTCAACAGCCAGTACGGACCGTTGGATATTAAGTTTACAGATGAATTCCACGACAGGTTCTTGCTACTGGATGAGAAAGAACTCTATCACGTAGGAGCCTCTATTAAAGATGCCGGTAAGAAGGCATTTGAAATTAGCTTAAACGAGGATCCGAAAATATTAGATGCAGTTCTTCAGCGCTTATAAACAAAAAAGGCTGGCATGATGAGCTTCGCTTCTCAAGAAGTATCCACTCTCTCAGCACAGTCCTTTGTATAACGATACTTAATAATACTATGTAACAACCCCTTTTAACAAGAGTTAATCACATCCAAATAAACCAAAGCATCAGATAACCTGTTGTTACTGCAGCCAGTGTAAACGGTACGCTGAATTTCATGAAAGTACCGGGTGTAATTTCATGGCCTTCTTTTCTGAGAATTCCAAGACCGGTAATGTTTGCAGAAGCACCGATGGGAGTTATGTTTCCACCTAATGTAGCACCGACAAGAAGACCGAAGTACAGAAGGTTCGGATGAATTCCAAGGCCTTTAGAAATTACTGCAACAACAGGAAGCATGGTGGCAGTGTAGGGTATGTTGTCAATGAAAGCAGAGAAGATAACACTCATCCATACAATTATAGTATAGATAAGGAATACAGAGCCTCTTGAACCGTCTCCGCTAAGCTTGGCAAGTGTGTTTCCAATCAGATCAATAATGCCTGCTTCTGTAATTGCGCCAATGACAATAAACAGTCCGAACAGAAGGCCAAGTGTGTAGAAGTCAATCTCGCCTGCAACATCTTTAAAGGGTTTTGTGCTTTTTGACTTAACCATCTCTCTGACAAGACAGATTAAGAAGAAGAAAAGACAGATAAGACCGTTGGAAATATCCGGTTTGTAAAACTTTCCGGGAGCTGCATTGCTCTTGTAAGGAATAAAAGAAGTGAGAATCAGTGAAAGAATTGTCAGACAAAGCATCCAAGTGGGGAAGTAGTCTTCAATCTTTGTTCTCTCATTAATGTCTATCCTTTCATTTTCCTTTCTGAACAAAAAGAGGATGATAAGTGTTGAAACAAGGGCTCCGGCCTCAGTTACCCAGAACATTCCAATTTTTCCTTCAACAAAGAAGAAGTCCATGAAGTCCAGGTTTGCAGCTTTTGCAAGAAGAATTGATGTTGTGTCTCCGACTAGTGTTGCTGCACCTTGAAGGTTGGATGAAATAGCAATACAGATGATAGGAGCAACAGGGGAAATCTTAAGTTTCTTACAAATTGCAAGTGCAACAGGAGCAATCATTAAGACTGTTGCAACGTTGTCTACAAAGGCTGAAACAAGTCCTGCAAACAATGAAAGTGCAACTACAAGCCACTTTACTGAGTGTACTTTCGAAATGATTATGTCACTGAGAAGTTGTGGCATACGGGACTCAATGAAGAAGTAAACGGTTCCCATTGTTCCGGCTATCATCATCAGAACGTTCCAGTCAACTGCAGAAAGTGCGTTGAAGAAACTGTAAGAGAAATCCGGAAAGATTCCCAAGGATCCTACAATGACAAACAATGCTGCAGAAGCAAGAGCCACATAGGGTCTGATCTTCTGCAATGCAAACATAAGTACATATGTAAGGACAAAAACAATAATAGTAAAAATAGTCATATAACTATTAAACGCATAACAGGGTTTTCTTTCAACTGAAAAATAAAATGATAAGATAAATGATAAAATAAATGATAAAATAAAACGAAGATTGAAATCAATCAAACTTGAGGTTAATTTCTTTACAAATATATAAATAAGTTATAAGTTCTTTGATTTTTCATAAAAAGCATAGAAAGGCTGATCACTTAAATGACAAGATAAATGATAAAATAAATGATAAGATAAAAGCCTAAACAGTTGTTTTTATATTAACCAAATAAAACTCTTTCATTGCCTTCTCAAATTCAGCATTTGACTCATAACTTCTGCCCAGGCACGGTTGCCAAAGTGCAGGATCTTCCATACAAAGATAGAAAAAGACATTGTCCTTCCAACTTTGCGGGAAGCACGAATACAGATAAGAAAACATCTCCTTCTTCATTTCAAACGGATAGGAGAACTTACCGGCAATGGGAGTTAAAGGCATCTGAGTTACATGGGTATGAAATTTACTCTCACGAATGCTCTTTAACGCAGATTTGGTGAAAGTAAGAGTTCCAATTCCGACCATTACAACGGAAGCCGGATTAACAGAAGAAATGAGCTTTTGAACAAGAGAAGCATACTCTTCCTTCCATGCATCAAAACGCATCATAGGATGAATATGAAAACCTACAAGACGGCCATGCTCTGCACACTTTGCAGCAGCCTCAATTCGGGCAGATAGGGAAGAGGTAAGATGCTCTTCATTGTTTACAACAGATTCTGCATTCAAAGACCACGTGGCAACTATGTTTCTTGGCAGGTCCAAGGAAAGCCAGTCTGTGCGTGAACTCTTGGTTTTAAGTTCGATAACAACGTTAGGGTGTCTACGAGCAAAGTTGCCAAGAGCAGTAAGAGTTCCATAGTCATCTCCAAGAAGAAGAGAGTCAGAACTTTGACCTGTGCCAATGTGCCAGACATTGGAATCCAAAACTAGGGAAGACAGTACTTTGTCCAAGTCTGAAACAACGCGTATTTCATTGTCTGAATAAAAGTTACGAATACTGCAGTAGGAACATGCAAATGCGCACTGCTGTACGGCGTCCAGAGTTTTTAAGTTACAGCAACGCAGAAATTGGCTTTCATCAGGACAGGGACAGCGACCCATGATTGTATGGGGAGCTTTGAAGTCAGGGACAATAGAGACACGACCGGAAGCACCAGCACCAGAAGCAAATGAATTAAAAGAAACATTACACCGCATCTGACCAATACGTGCCATAACTGAGTCAAAGACCTTTGTTGCTTCCACCTTGCTCTTAGGGTCGTAGTCCTTTGGCCAAAGGTCTTCTATCTGCTCACCGCCCCAGAGCACAAGGTCTTGTGCCTGTTCTTTAAGAATGCGTTTTTGCTGAAAAGATAGCCCCTTAAGCCCGTCAATAAAGTCCATAATGCCAAGTATAGCAGTAATAAAGTTAAAGTGACATAATTAAAGCACTGTGGATACCTATGCATTTGAGGCTGAACTAAGCTACAAGACAGATAAGACACTTACTCAAAAAGAAGTTGAAGAGCAAAAGGAACGTTTCCAAAAAGCCAGAGAAATGGCCAGGGCTCTTCCGCTTAATCCTGGTGTTTATCTTATGAAGGATGAAACAGGAACTGTCATCTATGTAGGAAAAGCAAAGAGCCTGAGAAAGAGGGTAAGCCAGTACTTTCTTCCCAACAGAGACCGAAAGACCAGTGCCCTTGTTCAAAAGATATGCAAGATTGACCACATAATTACCGGAAATGACTATGAGGCACTGATTCTTGAAAATAACATGATCAAGAAGTACAGCCCTCACTACAACATACTTCTAAAGGACGGAAAGAGTTATCCCGTAATCAGAATTACTCATGAAGACTTTCCAAAGGTCTTCAGAACAAGAAGGATAATCAGAGACGGCTCTGAGTACTACGGCCCCTATCCCGATGCCTCACGTCTTGCACAGTACACAGATTTAATAGACAAACTATTCAAGCTAAGGCGTTGCTCAATTCCGCTAAGAAAACGCACCCAGCCTTGTCTTTACTACCACATTGGTCGCTGTATGGGTCCGTGTTGCGGAAAGGTGAGCAAGGAAGAGTATAACAAATCAATTGACCGCATAAGAAAAATGCTTCAGGGCAAAAGTGATGAACTTGAAAAGCAGGTCAAAGATGAAATGATGGCGGCAAGCCGGGATCTTCAGTATGAAGTTGCAGCAACAAAAAGAGACATCCTTTTAGCCTTACAGAGTGTTTCCAAAGCTCAGATGGTAGAAGACCACACAGACACAGAGAGTAAAGATTACGCTGCAATTGAGATGCGCAGTCCTTTGTGTACTGTTTCAATAATGCAGTTCAGAGACGGCAAGCTGATTGGCAGAGCATTGTACCGAGCCCAGACCTTTGGAGATGAAAGTGAAACTCTACTGAACTTCCTTACTCAGTACTATGAAGAAGGTAAGGAGATTCCAAAAGAAATCTTTGTATCACATGAAATTGACAGAGATTTGATTTCAAGATATTTCAAGGACTGCTTTGATGTAGATGTTAAGATAAGCGTGCCTAAGGACGGACGCAACTATCGTATCCTGCGCATGGCTTCTGAGAATGCTTCCAATGATGTTGAAAAGCGTCTTAAGAGCCGTGATAACACGGCAGCTTTGGAAGAACTAGCAAGGCTCTGTGACCTTGAAGAACCTCCGGTCCTTATTGAGGGCTTTGATATAGCCCAACTTAACGGTAAGTACACGGTTTCAAGTCTGATCTCTTTTGTAAACGGAAACCCCAACCCTCAAGGCTACAGGCGTTTTAACATTAAGAGCCTGGACGGTGCTATAGATGACTACGGTGCAATCAAAGAGGCAGTTACCAGACGTTACACAAGGGTTATGAAGGAAGGTCTGCAAAGACCTAATCTGATTCTGATAGACGGCGGAAAGGGTCAGGTTAATGTTGCCCGTGATGTTTTGGATTCAATTGGTTTTGCAGATGTTCCTGTTGTAGGTCTTGCAAAGGAGTTTGAAACAATTGTCTTTGATGATGACAGACCGGATTTGCGCCCTGACCACAGTAACGAAGGTTTGAGAGTTCTGATTGCTGTAAGAGATGAGTGCCACCGCTTTGCAACAGGGGCTAACCAGGCAATGAGAAGCCGCGATGCTTCATTCAAGCTTCTAAAGAGTGTTCCGGGCATAGGAGAGAAGACAAGTGTGAAGGTTATGGAAGCCTTTACAACTTTGGATGACCTTATTGCCTGCACACCTGAAGAGATTGCAAAGAGGGCAGGTATTCCAATTAAGACAGCAGAAAACCTACTGACCAAATTGAAATTGTGATACTTGTGAAAAAAACGCTAATCTCTTATTGTTTATCGGGAGAATAATATGAACAAACTTATAGATGGTTATCTTTCATTTCTTGACAACGGCAAGACAGAGCGCCGCTGTGCAACAGAAATTATCAAACAGGCAGAAGAGGCCGGTTACAAAAGTATAGACAGTTTCAAGAGTCTCAAAGCAGGGGACAGAGTTTATATTTGCAAGATGGGAAAAGCAGTCATGCTTTTTGACATTGGTTCAGAAGACATTAGCAATGGTATGAACATTCTTGGAGCCCACATAGACTCACCAAGACTTGATGTTAAGCAGAACCCTGTTTATGAAAAATCAGGAATTGTCTATCTGAATACCCATTACTATGGTGGAATTAAAAAGTACCAGTGGCTTGCAATGCCATTGGCAATCAATGGTTTTGTTTTTCTTAAGAACGGAAAGAAGATAGACATTAACGTTGGAGATGACCCTGAAGATCCTGTTTTCTGCATTTCTGACATTCTTCCGCACATTGCCCAGAAGCAGATGGAAAAGATAGCTTCTGAGTTTATTGAAGGTGAGAACCTGGATTTGATTATTGGTGTCGGTCCCAAAGCAAAAGATGGGGAAACTGATCCTAATAAAAACAGAATAATTTCAATATTCAAAGAAAAATACGGTTTTGATGAAGCAGACTTTGGTTCTGCAGAACTTGAAGTTGTTCCTGCAGGTAAGAGCCGTCTTTCAGGTTTTGACAAGAGCATGGTTCTAGGCTATGGCCAGGATGACAGAGTCTGTTCTTATACCTCTCTTAGAGCAATGCTTGATGTTAGAGCACAAAAGCGTACAACTTGCTGTCTTTTGGTTGATAAGGAAGAAATTGGTTCTTTGGGAGCAACCGGTATGTCTTCACAACTTCTGCCTAATGCAGTTGCAGAGGTTCTTGCAAAACTTGATACAGCAAAAGATGACAAAGTGCCATTTGAATTAAGACTCAGAAGAACTCTTTCCAATTCATTCATGCTGTCTTCAGATGTAAACAGTGCCTATGATCCTCTTAACTGGAGACTTTATGACAAGCAGAACTCTTCCTACCTTTCACGGGGTGTTGTCTTTAACAAGTACACAGGAAGCCGCGGTAAGAGTGGGGCTTCAGATGCCAACCCTGAGTTTATTGCAAAAATCAGAGCAAGACTTGAAGAGAAGGGCATAAGCTATCAGATGGCAGAGTTGGCCAAAGTAGATATTGGTGGTGGCGGTACAATTGCCAAGTATGCAGCAGAGTATGGTATGCAGGTAGTTGACTGCGGTGTTCCTGTACAGAGCATGCATGCTCCATGGGAACTGACAAGTGTCTACGACATTGACCAGGTCTATCAGTGCTACAGAGAATTCATTACAATTGAATAAAACAAAAGAGCTGCGGGAAAACCGCAGCTCTCAATTTCTTATAGTTTAAGAATTAATTCTCCATTATCTTGGATTTTTCTTTTCTAGCAACACTTTCAATCTTGTCGGCAATGTTTTCAATGCCTTCATAAAGTTCGTAGCAGTCGCAGCTTACCTGTTTTACTGAACCCCATTTGAAGTGTAACTGGGCTTCAATGTGGAAACCCTGACCCACTGTTTCGCGCTTCATGACAATATCAAGGTCCTGAAGATAATCCTCTGCAAAGTCAAGTTTCTGCAGTTTTTTGTCCAAAAAAGCCCTTGTTTCATCACTGATTGAACATTTGATACCACGTACATTCAGATTCATAGCACAATCCTCCTTGTTTTGATTGGTATAACTCTATTTTAAAACCAAACTA
>CADCOT010000128.1 GCA_902803145.1 uncultured Spirochaetales bacterium
AAAACGTATCACAGTTATAATTTACTTCACTTAACGCGCATTAGACAAGCACATCAATGTAAACCGGAGCATGATCGCTTCCCAAAACAGAAGCATCAATACCTGCAGCTCTGACGTGCTCCTTGTAGCGGTCTGAAACAAGCCAGTAATCAATACGCCAGCCTACATTCTTTTCTCTTGCATGGAAGCGATAGCTCCACCAGCTGTAGGCATCTTTCAAATCAGGATAGAACATGCGGAACGTATCTGTAAAACCGCTGTCCAGCAGGGCAGAAAAGCCGTTTCTTTCCTCAATTGTAAAACCTGCGTTGTGGATGTTTGTTTTGGGGTTTTTGATGTCAATTTCCCTGTGTGCAACGTTCATATCGCCGCAGATGAAAACAGGTTTTTCAGCATCCAGAGCTTTTACGTAATCCTTGAACTGTGCATCCCACTGCATCCTGTACGGAAGACGGGCAAGACCGTCCTGAGAATTGGGGGTATAGACGTTGACAACAAAGAAGTCTGAGAACTCAAGACAGGTTACCCTTCCCTCTGTATCTTCACCAAAGCGTATTCCGAGGGGCTGCTGCTTTGTAAACACGGCTGTACCGGAGTAACCCTTCTTTTGGGCATAGTTGTAAAAACAGTGATAACCGGCAGGATTGAAATCCAGCTGACCTTCAGACAACTTGATTTCCTGAAGACAGAAGATATCTGCATCGGTTTTTTCAAAATAGTCCAAAAAGCCCTTATTCATCACAGCTCTGAGGCCGTTTACATTCCAAGAAACCAACTTCATGACCAAAGAATAGCATATATAGTTATAATTAACTATCAGTTTTATTGACCTATATTGGCTTAAAGTGCTATAAGTTCAACAAAAAGGATTTATCTTATTATGTCAGAGCAGAGAAAAAACCGCCGCGGAGACAGATACGACGCATGGCGCGTAAGAGACCTTGATCCGCTTCAGGCCTTTATGAACCACGTGATGGGAGAAAGAACAGAAAATGAAGCTGTTGCTCACATGGACGTTCAGATGGATGCACTTTCACAGTACGTCAAAGATAAGAACGACAACAACCCCAATCCCATCTTCAAATATACATTCTTCCATGCCTTTCTTGCAGCACTTGCAAGAACCATAGAAGCAAGACCGAAACTGAACTATTTTGTCAGAAACAGAGTATATTGGGAAAGAAAGGTCATTTCTTTTGCATTCATTGCAAAGAAGCAGAAAATTGACGGAGCTGAAGAAGGTCTGGTAATTACCAATTACAAGAAAGACAGTGATGTCAGCCCCATGGAACAGATGCACCTTTCAACCTGCAAGATGGTTGCAGAGATTCGCAAATCCAAGGAAAGCAAGGACGATACTCTTAAGATTATCGCCGGCCTTCTCAAACTCCCCGGACTTATCTTCAAACCTATTGTCGCCTTAATCAGATCTTTGGACAGACACGGAAGACTGCCCAAGTCATTTGTAAAGGCAAACCCCTACGGAGCAACCTGCTTTGTTTCAAACCTGGGCTCAATTAAGCTGAATGCTTCTTATCACCACCTGATCAACTTTGGTACAAACTCAATCTTTGCCATTGTAGGCCAGAAGGAAAAGAAGCCCCTCTTCCATGAAGACGGAACATTTGAGCTTAAAGAATTCCTCCCCATATCCCTTACCCTTGATGAGAGAATCGCCGACGGCGTTTACTATGCAAAGAGCCTTAGAATCCTCAAGGCCCTGCTGCTCAAACCCGAGCTTCTTGATAAGCCGGCATGTGAAAAAATTGATTATGAAGCTCTCCTGGAAGAGCTTAAGGACAGACTATGAAATTTGAACCGTACAACAACAAAGTCAATGCACCGTGGCTTAAGGGCTATGGTGAAGTTAAAGCCCACCTGGATTACCCTGAATACTCCATGTATCAGGCCTTTGTGGAATCAGCAAAGAAATACCCTGACAGCCCCTCAATCTGCTTTCAGGACAAAGATACCAGCTACAAGGATCTGCTTGAGCAGATTAATCGCGTTGGAAAAGCTCTCAGCGCAATGGGAATTAAGGAAAATGACGTTGTAACAGTCTGTCTTCCCAACATTCCCCAGGCAGTTATGCTTCTGTACGCCATTAACTCAATCGGTGCAGTTGCATCAATGATCCACCCCCTCTCAGCTGTTGGAGAAATTGCCTTCTACATTAAGGAAGCAAAGTCAAAGACAATAATCACTCTTGACCAGTTCTATGCAAAGATTGCAGAGGTTCAGAAGTCAGTAGACCTTGATCACATTATCATCTGCCGCGTTTCAGACGCTCTTACACCTATCAAATCAGTTGCATACAAGCTCCTCAAAGAGCGCAAGTTCCCCAAGTTCAAGGAAGACAATGTAACACTTAGGTGGAATACATTCCTCAAATGTGCAGACAAGTGCACAAAAGACCCCAGAGTTGAAAAGAAGGCAACAGACGTTGCAGTTATTCTCTTCTCAGGCGGAACAACAGGAACATCAAAGGGAATTCAGCTTTCAAACCTGAATTTCAACGCTCTTGCACTTCAGACAGGAACAATGGCCAACGTTGAAATTACCGGAAAAACCATGCTTGCAGCAATGCCCGTCTTCCACGGATTCGGCCTTGGTGTTTGTATCCATACAGTTCAGTTCTACGGCGGAAGAAGCTACCTTGTTCCCCAGGTCAGCGTTAAGGGCTACTCAAAGCTCCTTAAGACAGCCAGACCTAACCTCATTGCCGGTGTTCCTACCCTCTATGAAGGAATTACAAGAAACCAGGAAATGGACGGAGTTGACCTGTCATGTCTTATCGGTGTGTTCTCCGGCGGAGACAGCCTCTCAGTTGAACTAAAGAAGAAACTTGATAACTTCCTCCACGAGCACCATGCCACAATCAACGTCCGTGAAGGTTACGGCACAACAGAGTGTGTTACAGCCAGCTGTCTTACTCCTTACAACAAGGAAAAAGAAGGCTCAATCGGTCTGCCCTTCCCGGATACTTACTACAAGATTTTCAAGCCCGGTACACAGGAAGAGCTCCCCTACGGAGAAGAAGGAGAAATCTGCCTGAGCGGACCTACAGTCATGATGGGCTACATTGGTCACCCCGAAGAGAATGCCCAGACCCTGCAGAAGCATGCTGACGGACGCATTTGGCTCCATACCGGCGATGTCGGAACAATGGATGAAGATGGTTTTATTTTCTTCAGACAGAGAATCAAGAGAATGATTGTTGTCTCCGGTTACAACGTCTATCCCTCTCAGATTGAAAACATTATTGACAGCCTTGATGAAGTTCATATGAGCTGCTGTATCGGCGTTCCGGATTCATACAAGATGCACAAAGTTAAAGCCTTTGTTGTTCTTACACCCGGCCTCAAGCCCAGTGAAGAAATCAAGGAAAAGATTCTTTCAGCCTGCAAAAAGAACGTTGCAAAGTGGGCAGTTCCTTATGAAATTGAGTTCAGAGAAGAACTTCCCAAAACACTTGTAGGAAAGATTGCATACAGAGTTCTTGAAGAAGAGGAAGAAAAGAAGTTCAAGAAAGCTTGAGCATTCTGGTAAGAACCCTGTCAAGGTTATCGGCAAAGTCCTTCACATTGTTTGAAGTGCGGGACTTCTGCTGTTCGGAGAAAATCCCTGCTTCGCGGAGAGTGTTGTTTACCTCCCTGCCCATAAGCAGGGATTTTATATTTTCTTTTTTATATTCAGAGCCCCTGTCATCCACAACAACGCAGCCTTTTTCCAAAAGCCTTGATGCAAGCGGAATGTCATGAGTAATACAGAGGCTGCCTTCTTCTGCCATATCCACAAGGGTATTGTCAGCACTGTTCTCCCCTGTTTTTACAACAATCATCCTTACGTTGGATTTGACTGTTTTATCGCCTGAGGCAACACGTTTCTCATGGGTATCCGTGTTGATAAAAGAGGCAATATCGGGCAAAGATCTGTCTGCAACAAAGACGCATAGACCGCCGCTTCTGTTGGATGCTCTGAGAATAATCGGGCGCAGTGCCTTGGGTATGGAATCGGCATCAACAAAGATGTTGAACATGGTCTTAATCATACATTCATTGTTGAACAAGAGGCAATAAATTAATAAACTGATTATAGATGGAGAATTATATGGAAAAATCACCTTTACAGATTGCCAGATACGCTTATTCACCAAAGCTTCCCCCTGTTCTCAGAGGAAATGTAGCAGACATTGCTCCGGTTCTTGGAGAAAAGACACAGTCACAGTCTGACTGTGAAGCACTTTCCAAGTTGTTTCCCAACACATACGGAATGCCAAAGGTAAGCTTTGCAAAAGGCAGCAATTCTAACGTTTCAAAGATTTTCAATGTTGGAGTTATCCTTTCAGGCGGACAGGCACCCGGCGGACACAATGTTATCTGCGGTCTTTATGACGCTCTTAAGAAGGCCAACCCTGCCAATACACTCTACGGTTTCCGCGGAGGTCCCAGCGGCATACTTGAAGACAAGTACATTATTCTTGATGACAAGATTATCAATGAATACCGCAACACAGGCGGATTTGACATGATCCAGAGCGGAAGAACAAAGCTTGAGACAAAAGAGCAGTTTGCAGTCTGCAAAGAGGTTTGTCACAGCCACAACATCAACGCCATTGTCATTATCGGCGGTGATGACTCCAATACCAACGCTGCAATTCTTGCCGAATACTTCAAAGCCGAAGGCGAGAACATCTGCGTTGTAGGTTGCCCCAAGACAATTGACGGAGACCTCAAGAACGAAAGCATTGAGACAAGCTTCGGTTTTGACACAGCAACCAAGACCTACTCCGAACTTATCGGCAACATCTGCCGCGATGCCAACAGCTCACGCAAGTACTGGCACTTCATTCGCCTTATGGGCAGAAGCGCTAGCCACATTGCCCTTGAATGTGCAATCAAAACTCAGCCCAACATCTGCCTTGTCGGTGAGGAAGTTGAAGCTAAGAACCAGAGCATCCAGGACATTACAAACTACATTGCAGACGTAATTGCAAAGCGTGCTGCCAACGGCAACAACTACGGCATCTGTCTTGTTCCCGAAGGCCTTATTGAATTTGTTCCCTCTCTCAAGGTTCTCATTTCTGAAATCAACGATCTTGTTGCAAAGAATGAGAAAGAATTCTCACAGCTTCCCACAACAGCTGCAAAGATTGCCTACATTGAGAGCCTTCTTACAGACGACTCCAAGAAAGTATTTAACAGCCTTCCCCAGTCAATTGAGTCTCAGCTCCTTCTGGACAGAGACCCCCACGGCAACGTCCAGGTTAGCCTGATTGAAACTGAAAAGCTCTTCATTGAGACTGTCAGGAAACGCCTTGCTCACCTTGCAAAGGAAGGAAAGTACAAGGGCAAGTTCACACCCCAGAGCCACTTCTTCGGCTACGAAGGCCGCTGTGCATTCCCGTCAAACTTTGATGCTGACTACTGCTACAGCCTTGGCTACAATGCCTTCTTCCTCCTCTCTGCAGGTCTTACCGGTTATCTTTCAAGTGTAACCAACCTTTCAAAGCCGGCAGATCAGTGGAACGCAGGCGGCATCCCAATCACAATGATGATGAACATGGAGCAGCGCCACGGTGCTCAGAAGCCTGTTATCAGAAAAGCCCTTGTTGAAATGGATGGCAAGCCCTTCAAGTACTTTGAACAGCACAGAGACAAATGGGCAGTTGAGACAGACTACCTCTATCCCGGTGCAATCCAGTACTTCGGACCCGCAGAGGTCTGTGATCAGACAACACTTACTCTTGATCTGGAACACCAGAACTAAAATCTATTTAAACTGTACAAAAAGCCACAGCGGAAACGTTGTGGCTATTTTATTTCACCCGTTTTTGCCGTTTTTACCGTTTTCACCGTTTTGGCCGTTTTAGCCGTTCTCACGCGTAAAAAAAGCCCCGGAAACCAATAACATTCCGGGGCAAGATGTCCTTTTTTATCCGTTTGCGATTGTTTTAGAAGAATCACATCTTCTCAAACATATCCTTGGATACTCCGCAAAGCGGGCATACCCAGTCATCCGGAAGACTCTCAAAAGGTGTTCCGGGGGCAATTCCTGAATCAGGATCTCCAATTTCAGGATCATAAATGTAGCCACAGGCTGGACACTGATACTTATCCATAAATAACTCTCCTTTAGACAAGTGACTTAATTATGAATTGCTGCAGTAGCAAAGTCAATAGAATATCAATAGCCCAGATCTTCACCGACAATGATTACAAAAACCCTGCCCTCACGGCGCTGTCTTCCCATGACAACCGAGTTACAGCAAATTGTGTTAGGACAAGCACCTGCAGGAATTGCCATTATGGAAGAATCGTCGCAGACGGGCCTTAAACAGTGCCCGTTCTTTGCGCAGAAAGTATCGCAATCAAGACGTATACTGTTTGCAGGAGCAGCTGTTGTTTTTACGCGAACTACTGCATGCTCAAGATCCGGCACTATCTTATTCTGACCTGCAATTACAATTACGCGCTTAGGTCCGAAGAGCATTGCACTGACACGGTTGGAATTGGCATCTACATTGTAAAGCTCGCCGTGCTCGGTAATTGCATTTGAGCTGGTAATGAAAGTATCCGAAAGCAGAGCCTTCCTCTGAATTTCAAAAACATCATCCTTGCTAAGACCCGGAGCATAGCGGTCAAGGAAGTTGTACTTTCCGCTTCTCAAAAGTTCCAAAGCATTAATCTGATTCAGAGTAACACTGCCGCCAACTCCGATTGTCTCTCCCTCAACAAGCATTGTTTCAAGCAAAGAGCGGGCATCGGATGCAGTAGGAACATAAACAGCCTTTATGTTGTTCTTAGCCAAGGCATCAATTGTTCTTTTAATACGCATGTGCATAATTTTAAAAAGATTTGCTTCCATTTAGTTTCCTCGTCTTGAATAAACTTAACACAATAATATAATTGTTGCTATGCAAAGCGAATACAAAGAAGTAATAAAAATATCTGAAACTCTACCAACACCACATATCATAGTAAATCTTGACATTATAAGAGATTACTATCTCAATATGAAAAAACTATGTAGCTATGCGGACATTTACTTTGCATTCAAAGCCTGCCCGCTGGACAACATTGTCCCCATGTTGGTCAAAGAAGGTTCAAACTTTGACATAGCCAGCCGCTACGAGTTGGACCATGTTATGTCAAAAGGTGCTACTGCAGATAAGATCTTCTACGGAAACACAATCAAAAAAGCAGAAGATGTTAAATACTTCTATGAAAAAGGCGTCAGGACCTTTGCAAGTGACTGTGAAAACGACATAAAAAAAATTGCCGTCAACGCCCCGGGGAGCAACGTTTACTTCCGTATTCTGCTTCCTGAAACAAATACTGCAGACTGGCCGCTTTCAAGAAAGTTCGGCTGCTCAGAAGCCATGGTAATGAAACTGATTCCCCTTGCAAAAGAACTGGGACTCAACCCCATCGGTGTTTCCTTCCACGTAGGCAGTCAGCAGCGCAACATGGACATTTGGAACTTGGCTCTTGAAACAAGTGCAAGAATCTTTAAGAACTCACCGGTAAAGCTCAGCCTTGTAGACCTTGGAGGCGGACTTCCCGCCCACTACGTCCAGCCTGTAGCAGAGCTTGATGAATACGCAGCCACAATAAAAGGCTTCATAGAAAAACACTTCCCCGGTGAAAAACCGCGCTTTGTAATGGAACCCGGACGCAGCCTCACTGCAGACAGCGGAATTCTTGCCGCATCTGTTGTAGAAGTTGAAAAGAAAGATGAATCAGAAAAGGCAAGATGGGTCTACCTTGATGCCGGTAAATTCAACGGTCTGGTAGAGACCATGGAAGAAAGCATTAAATACAGACTTGTCTATTCATGCGATCCTGACAACAAAGCACAAACCGGTCCTATCATTCTTGCAGGTCCAACCTGTGACAGCATGGACATTATGTATGAAAAATACACACCCCAGGCACCTGTAAATCTTAAGGCCGGAGACAGAGTCTACTTCCTATCAACAGGAGCGTACACAAGCAGCTACGCAAGTGTAGCATTCAACGGATTTCCGCCCATTAAGGCTTATTCATACACCAAAGAAGGAGGATTAAAATGAGCATCTCTATTCCGAAATCTTACAAAAGTCTTCTTGATACAAGACTCACGGAACGCGCAATCAAGTTTGTCAAAGACACATTTGAACGCGAACTCGCATCAGAACTCAAACTCTCACGTGTAACATCAACACTGTTTGTTCCGGCAAACAGCGGAATCAATGACGACCTTAACGGTGTTGAACGCCCGGTTTCTTTTGAAGTTGGCGGAATGAATAATAAGAAAATGGAAGTTGTTCAGAGCCTTGCAAAGTGGAAGCGCATGACACTTGCAGACCACGGTTTTGAAGAAGGATTCGGCCTTTACACAGACATGAACGCAATCCGTCCTGACGACCTTATGGACAACATCCACTCAATCTATGTTGACCAGTGGGACTGGGAGCTGATTATGAAAAAGGACCAGTACAACATCGAGTTCCTCAAGGCCACAGTCCGCAAAATCTACGAAGCCCTCAAGCGCACAGAGTTCCTTGTTTCGGAAAACTACCCCGCATGCAAGCCCACCCTGCCCCAGGACATTACCTTCATAGACAGCTCAGAGCTTCAGAAGCAGTACCCCAACCTCACCCCGGTCCAGCGCGAGCACGAAGCTGCAAAGAAGTACGGCGCAATCTTTGTCATTGGCATAGGTTGGCCTTTGGCCGATGGCGTCAAGCACGGCGGCCGTGCGCCTGACTACGACAACTGGTCTCTCAACGGCGACCTCATTGTCTGGAACAGCGTCCTTGAAGACTCCCTCGAACTTTCCTCAATGGGAATTCGCGTAAACAAAGAAGTTCTTCTCAAGCAACTTGAAGCTGCCGGCAAGATGGAAAGAAAAGACCTCTACTGGCACAAACGCCTTCTCAACGGCGAATATCCGCAAACCATCGGCGGCGGAATTGGCCAGAGCCGCATCTGCATGCTCCTGCTTCACAAAGCACATATTGGAGAAGTTCAGGCCTCAGTCTGGCCCGAAGAAGATGTGAAGAAGGCAAAAGAAAACGGCATTATATTTATGTGACAACAAAGGCTGCAACAAAAGTTGCAACCTTTTTTAATGGCCATATATCGACCCCTTTCAACCCCTTTTGACATCTTTCAACCCTTATTGCCCTCTTTTGACCACGTTTTAGGTCAATACGTGTTGATTAATGTCGGTAGATGCTGAAAAGGGTTGATAAAACACAAATGGGGTCGACAAATGTCAATAAAGGCCGATAAAGCGCCATGCAACATGTAGAAAAAAAGGATGCAACATTTTTGTCGCATCCTTTTTGCTTGTTTACAGGGTTGTTATGCTCTGTTTCTAATCCAGGTAACAATCTCTGAAACACCGCGAAGAACTTCAACTCCGCTCTCAGTGTCCTTTACGAATGTGGGAACACTCTGAACGTTGTACTTTGCACAAAGGTCGGGATTCTCGTTAGCATCTACAACCTTGTACTCAATTCCGGCACGGTCAAGATGAGCCTTGGCTGACGGGCAGTTAGGACAGGTCTTTGTTGTGAACAGCATGGCAACCTTTCTCTCGGGAAGGTGTGAGTTTGCAATGTTGTACTCCTTGCGGTCCTTGAACTCCTCTGTCTTTCCTGTGTTCCAGTTCTGAATAGGTCTGTAGTAACCGGTAATTCTTGAATAGACCTCTGTCTTCTTGTGGCAGATGGGGCACTCCCAAGCCTCGCCTGTAATGTAGCCGTGGTCGCGGCAGATTGAGTAAGTGGGGCTGAGTGTGAAGTACGGAAGCTGGTGGTTCTCTGCAATAGTTCTGACAAGCTTCTGAGTTGTCTTCCAGTCGTTGAGCTTCTCACCAAGGAACACGTGGAAAACTGTGCCGCTTGTGTACTTAAGCTGAAGCGGATCCTGAATCTCCATTGCTGCAAACAGGTCATCTGTAAAGCCGACAGGCAGGTTGGATGAGTTGGTGTAGTAAGGAGAATCCTCTGTACCGGCTGTGATAATGTCCGGATAGCGCTCCTTGTCGTGCTTTGCAAGACGATAAGCAGTGGACTCTGCAGGAGTTGCCTCAAGGTTGTACAGATCACCGTACTTAACCTGGTAGTCGGAAAGTTTCTCTCTCATGTGGTCAAGAACAGCTGCAGTAAAGGTCTGAGCCTTCTTGTGAGTCAGGTCCTCACCTATCCACTTTGCATTCAGACATGCTTCATTCATACCGACAAGACCGATTGTTGAGAAGTGGTTGTTGAAAGTTCCAAGGTATCTCTTTGTGTAGGGATAAAGACCGTTTTCCATGAACTTTGTAACAGTCTCTCTCTTAACCTTCAGAGACCTTGCAGCAACATCCATCAGGTGGTCAAGGCGGGCATAGAAGTCTGCTTCATCTGTTGCAAGATAGGCAAGACGAGGCATATCAAGAGTTACAACACCGATTGAACCTGTGCTCTCACCGCTTCCGAAGAAGCCGCCGCTCTTCTTTCTCAGCTCTCTCAGATCCAGTCTGAGGCGGCAGCACATGCTTCTTACGTCAGAAGGCTGCATCTCTGTGTTTCCAATGTAGTTGGAGAAGTAAGGTGTGCCGTACTTTGTAGTCATGTCAAACAGAAGACGGTTGTTCTCTGTGTCTGACCAGTCAAAGCTCTTTGTAAGTGAGTATGTGGGGATGGGATACTGGAAACCGCGGCCGTTGCAGTCACCTTCAATCATGGTCTCAAGGAAGGCCTTGTTAACCATGTCCATTTCTTTCTGGCAATCGCCGTATGTGAAGTCCTGGTCTACTCCGCCTACGATAGCGGGAAGATCCCTAAGATCATCCGGAACTGTCCAGTCAAGAGTGATATTTGAGAACGGAGCCTGTGTTCCCCATCTTGAAGGAGTGTTAACACCGAAGATGAAGGACTGAACACACTGCTTTACTTCTTTATAAGGCATGTTGTCTTTCTTTACAAAGGCTGCAAGGTAGGTGTCAAAGCTTGAGAAAGCCTGAGCTCCTGCCCATTCGTTCTGCATGATACCGATGAAGTTGACCATCTGGTTGCACAGTGTGGCAAGGTGCTTTGCAGGTGCAGAAGAAATCTTTCCCTGAACTCCGCCAAGACCTTCACGGATAAGCTGCTTAAGGCTCCAACCTGCACAGTAACCTGAGAGCATGCTCAGATCATGAAGGTGGAAGTCTCCGTTGCGGTGTGCATCACCAATTTCCTTGTCATAGACTTCAGAAAGCCAGTAGTTAGCTGTGATTGCGCCGCTGTTGGAAAGGATAAGACCGCCAATTGAATAGTTGACAGTTGAGTTCTCCTTTACTCTCCAGTCTTTTGCACCAAGGTAGCTGTCAACAAGCTTCTTGTAGTCAACAAGAGTCTGCTCAGCATGTCTTACGTTCTCATGCTGTTTTCTGTAAAGGATGTATGACTTTGCAACTTCTGTATAACCGGCCTGAGACAGTGTGTCTTCTACTGAATCCTGAATGTCTTCAATAGAAATCTTATTATCTTTAATCTTGCTCTCATAGTGAGCTGTGCTGCGCAGAGCAAGCATCTGAATAACGTCTTCGTTATAGTTGGTATTTGTGGCTACAAAAGCCCTTACAATTGCATCTTCAATCTTTTTGATATTGAAATCTACGGCCTCGCCAGACCTTTTTACAACCTGGTACATACATCCCTCCCATTAAAAATCTATATAAGTTTTAAATAAACAAACCACACAAAATATAGTGTATTCGAAATGCGAACACCCTAGTTGTAGCACTATACACACTTGCTGTCAACATCAAAAAAGAACTTTTATCCACATTTTTTCTATCTGTTTCCAAGCCATCCCCTCTCTGATAATATATAGATATGAAAATAGTTATTATTGACGGTCAGGGCGGCAGCATGGGCCGCGAAATTGCCCAAAGACTTCTTGAAAAAACAGACAAGGAATCTGTTTACTGCATAGGCACTAACTCTGCTGCAACTCAAAACATGCTCAAAAGCGGAGCTGTTAACTGCGCTACAGGAGAGAACCCCGTTTGTGTTGCTTGCAGAGATGCAGACTACATTATCGGACCCATTGGAATTGTTCTTGTAGATGCAATGCTGGGAGAAATTACTCCGGCAATTGCCGCAGCCGTAAGCAACAGTCCTGCCCACAAGATTCTTATTCCGGTTAACCGTTGTGTAACTGTTGCCGGAGTTGAAGAAAAGAGCATGTCTACATACATTGACATGGCAATTGACCGCATCATAAAATGACTTCGGATTCATGAAGGATCCGCAACAGCCTGAAGGCTTTATCCGTAAATAAAACTCATAGATAAAGGATATTTGTCTTGGACTGTCTTCTTGAAGTAAAAAACCTTTCGTTCGCCTACCCCGGAAAA
>CADCOT010000129.1 GCA_902803145.1 uncultured Spirochaetales bacterium
GGCATCTGATAACTTTAGAATTGTTTTGTCAGGCTGAATCATGTCTCCATTGTAGAAGACTATCAGTTTGGGATAAGGGATTGAGATTACCTTGTGGTTGTACACCTTGTTATCCAGATTATTTGCCTCAATGAACTTTGAATAAAGCTTTCCTGTATAGACAAGCATTCTTAGTGGCATGTTCGGATTGTAGGTTGACTGCTGCTCATAGAGGTTCATTGAATCTGCAATTATGAACGACAGGTCATTGTGCATTCCCATGTATACTGCATTCTCAATGGTTGTAATCTCAATGTCATCTGTACTTGTGTAAGATGTTTTGTTGATTGCGTTGTAGAGACTGAGTGTAAGATCCTTGTGCTTCTCATTACCGAAGATGAACTTGAAAAGTCTGTCTTTATACTCTCTGTTAACCTTTTTCTTTGCCATATTTTGGATTCCTTTTGGGACACAGTGGTCCACGCCCTTATATATGGTGCGGGAATGGCTTTTTCTTTCCCCTGTTTTGAGGGGTTGAGAGGAAGATTTTATATTTTTTTCAGAATTGCAGGTATGAACCATGCTAGAATTTCAGTATGGATAAATACAGGCTTGATTCTTTGGAAAACAAAAGATTCTTAGAAGAGATCAGAAACAACCTTCTGAGATTTGGAGAGCGTTTTGCATCGCCGACAGGCGCATCGTACTACCTTGGGGCAGACGGTACACCGATAAAAGACAACCCCCGCGAAACATGGATTACAAGCAGAATGGTCCATGTCTATTCAATTGCAGCAATAATGGGCGTAAAGGGCGCAAAAGAACTTGCAAAAAAGGGGCTGAACGGACTTTGCACAGAACTCCATGACAAGAAGAACGGAGGCTGGTATGCCGGCGTGTCAGCAGACGGAAGCCCGCTTGAGGATAAACAGTGCTATGCTCATGCGTTTGTGCTCTTGGCCGCCTCCTCTGCCTTGCTTGCAGGTATTGACGGCGCAAAGGAACTGCTTGATCAGGCAAAGGCTGTCTATGACAAATACTTTTGGGATGAAAACGCAGGATTAGCTAGAGATACCTGGAACACTGAGTTTACCAAATGCAGCAGTTACAGAGGCTTGAATGCAAATATGCACAGTGTAGAGGCCTTCCTTGCAGTAGCAGATGCAACCGGAGATGAAGAGTATCGCAGCAGGGCCGGAAGGATAATCAAGCACGTCCTTCAATGGGCAGAAGCTAACAACTGGAGAATTCCTGAACACTTCTCAGAAGATTGGAAACCCATGCTTGATTACAACAAGGAGTACCCTGAAGACAGGTTCAAGCCGTTTGGAAGCACCCCGGGACACGGAATTGAATGGGCAAGACTTGTTGTCCAATATTCAGAGGGCAACCTTGATGCGGCTATGAAGCTGTTTGACAGGGCTGTTCTTGACGGCTGGAAATGGGACAACAAGGGTGGCTTTGCCTACACTGCAGACTGGAACGGAAAACCGGTTGTCAAAGACAGGTATCATTGGACACTTGCCGAGGGCATAAACACAGCTGCAGTCCTTTACAGACTTTCAGGAAAACATGAATATAGCAGCTTCTACTCCGAGGAAATGGAATATCTGGACAAAAAGGTATTAGACCATGACAAGGGCTCTTGGTTCCATCAGTTGGACGAGGACGGTCATGTACGTACAAATGTCTGGCCGGGGAAACCTGATTTGTATCATGCCTTCCAAGCTACACTCATACCATACCTGCCAAATGGTGTATCAATTGCCAAGGCTGTGATTGATTGAATACCTTCTTTGAGTATAATTGTTACAGGAGGAAATATTCGTATGAAGAAAACTATAATGGTTTTAGTCGTAGCTTGCGTACTTGTAAGCTCACTTTTTGCTTCTTTCAGCTTCAGATCACTGGGTGTTGATACCGGTTTTGGAAGACATGGCGGTCTTTTCGTTTCTGCTGACATGGAAGTTGCAAAAGACCTTGATGTCTATGCAAGAATTGGCTACACAGGAAATTTCAATGTTTCTGCAGGTGTCCAGTACAAAGTTGCTTACATTGACATTGCAAAGGCAAAGGTTCCGTTCAAGCCCGGTCTTCAGCTTGATTTCAACTTTGGAAATGTATTTGTTTTTGAAGCTCTGCTTACAGCTGAATTCTCTTTTGATGCAAGACCTTTCACTGCATTTGTCAGACCCGGTTTAGGTCTTAGCACATCAAAAGCCGGAACAGCCTTCAATTGGGGCGTTGAAACAGGCGTAGCTTATCTGTTCTGATTAACCGCGTTTTCTCGCAACAGCAGAGAATTTTTTCAGGCGGGAGAGAAGACCTTCGCTTTTCGGAGCGTTCTCCTCTTCCGCTTTTCTGTATTCATCTATAGCCTGGCATGCTTCAAGGTAGTTCTTATCAAGATTTCTGATTCTTGAGCACAGCTGCTGTATCATAAGAATCACCTTTGCAGGCTTTTCTTTCATAATTGCATTGAAATCATCAATATTGAGTCTTCTTACAACTACATCATTATCAAGTGCAACTGCAGTTGCAATGCGGGCAGAGCAATCTATAAACTCAAGTTCTCCAAGGAAGTCTCCTTCATTTAGAATTCCAAGTTCCTTCTGTCCGTCTTCAACCTCGTAGTCCATATAGATACCAATTTGGCCTGAAACAATTTCAAACATGAAATCTGCAACATCTCCCTGATTGAAGAGGACCTGATTTTTTTTGTATTTCTGTAGTTCCATATGGAAATGATAAGTCCAATGAGATAAAAATTTCCAGTTATTTATTAATAATAGGCATTTTAGGTTTTGCCTTTTTGATATGTTCATAGTATGCTTTGAAACAGATAATAAAATATCTATTATAAAGGGAGACTGTAAAATGAATTACAAAAAAGTTGTAGTTGCAGGTGGCGGTGTTCTTGGAAGCCAGATTGCTTTCCAGGCAGCATACTGCGGTTTTGATGTAACCATTTGGCTCAGAAGTGAAGGTTCCATTGGAAGAACTCAGCCAAAAATTGACAACCTGAAGGAAGAATATGACAAGATTATCAAAATCATGGATACTCCTGAAGGTAAAGATCCGCACGTTTGGGCACGCGGAATTGCAGATGCTGAAAAGTTTGACAAAGAAAAGTGCCTTAAGAAGGTAGAGAAAGCCTACAAGGGTCTTAAGCTTGAGCTGGATCTGGCAAAAGCTGTTGAAGATGCAGACCTTGTAATTGAATCAATGGCCGAAGACACAAAGGAAAAGATTGCTTTCTATCAGAAGATGGCTCCCCTTCTTCCTGAGAAAACAGTTGTTGTAACCAACTCTTCAACTCTTCTTCCGTCAACATTTGCAAAATATACCGGAAGACCTGAAAAGTATCTGTCACTGCACTTTGCAAACCACATTTGGACAAACAATACTGCAGAAGTCATGGCTCAGAGCCAGACAGACAAAAAGTACTTTGATGAACTGATTGATTTTGCAAACGCAATCAGAATGGTAGCCCTTCCTGTAAACAAGGAAAAGAACGGATACCTTCTCAACTCAATGCTTGTTCCGTTCCTTCTCAGCGGCCTTGATCTTTATGTAAACGGCGTTTCTGATCCCGAAAGCATTGATAAAGCTTGGACACTTGGAACAGGAGCACCAAACGGACCGTTCCAGATTTTTGACGTTGTCGGCCTCAAGACTGCTTACAATATTGCACAGCAGTACCAGAAGGTTCCCGGACTTTTCACTCCGCTTCTCAAGAAAATGATGATGCCCTATAACTTCAAGGGTATGGAAGCTGTTCTTAAGAAGATGATAGATGAAGGCAAACTTGGCAAGGCAGCCGGCGAAGGCTTCTACAAGTACAAGTAATTACCAGTTTTAAGTAATAAAGGACCATTGCTTAATTGAACTGACCCCCGTACGTTGGAGCAAATCCAACACGGGGGTTTTGGACATGGCATGATTTTCTTGACAGTGAGTTAAGAGAATAAGAGATTATTCAGAAGGAGAAAATCATGTCTAGAAGAGTTTTCACGAGAGAATTCAAGATTGCAGCAGTGAAACTCATTGTTGAAGACGAGATGGACGTCAAGGAGGTTTCAAAACAA
>CADCOT010000130.1 GCA_902803145.1 uncultured Spirochaetales bacterium
TATTTGGAACGGCTGTTTCAACTCAATTCAGGTAATCAGCCGCGAAAGGGAGATAATTAAGAGAGAACATCGCTCAGGCATGCATATTACTTCATACATTGCCTCGCACATGATTTATCAGGCCATAATCTGTGTAGCACAGGTTCTGCTGACAATCTTTGCCTGTTCCAAGATGGGAATCCAGTTCCCCAAGACAGGCCTCATCTCTTCTTATTTCCGTCTTGAGCTGTTTGTCACGCTGTTCCTCATTACATTTGCCTCTGACATGATGAGCCTTTTCATCTCTGCCGTTGCACGTTCAACAACAACTGCAATGACTGTCATGCCGTTCATCCTTATCTTCCAGCTTGTCTTCTCAGGCGGATTCTTTACACTTCCGCCATGGGCAACAGCTCTGTCAAAGCTCACTGTTTCTAACTACGGTCTCAGTGCCATTGCTGCGCAGGGAAATTACAATGAACTTCCAATGGCAACCGTCTGGAACGCAGTGGCCAAGCTCAAGGATCGCGAAATCAAGGCAGATATCAGCGTTGCCACAGTAATGGATTTTATGACCAAGAAGGACAACCCGCTTACTGCAGAGATTCGTAACAGAAAGATCAGTGATGCCGCTAACGTTGGCCAGCTGTATGAAAACATCAAGAACACAGAGTCCTTCAAGGAACTGATGGAAAAGGAGGTGAACCTCCAGGTTACTCTTGGCGAGGTCCTTGCGCTTTTGCGCGATTCCAAGGGCTTTGAAAAACTCAGAGCCCAGTCTGTCTACATCTTTGATGTGGGCGATGTCATTAACCTTCTTGCCGGAATTGCAGAGTCAGTCGGGGCGGATTCGTTCAAGATCGGCAAGGTCTACAAAGTGTCTGAAATCTTTGATTTCATCCACGTAGATGATGTTGTTCAGGCTTTTGCAGATTTCCAGGTGAGCAATGACATGACCATAGGAGATGTCATTGACAGCATTATCGGCAACTCTGACATTAGCAAGTACAGGGAAAAGAAGGTAACAATCCGCACAACACTTGGCAAGATTATGGAAGCCTTCGGTGCAGAGAGAATCAAGACCGTGATTGAAACAACCACAGCATCTGCAGCCAAGAGACCTGCATTTGAAAGAACTGAGGCAAACATTGAACGCAATTGGTATTCTCTCATCCTGTTCATCATGTTCTTTGCAGTAGCTTCAACCGCAGTGCTGGAGTTTGTTGATAAGGATAAACGCTAAGCCAGTATTAAATAGTTTTTCGATGATCAGTCATGTGATTTGGCATCTATCATCGAAAAATTCGATGATTAAGGCATAAAAATTAGGTCTATCATCGAAAAACGTCCAAATGACAAAAAGAAAAGAGGTACGTGATGTACCTCTTTCTTTTTCGGGCAGACTGGACTCGAACCAGCGACCCCAAGTCCCCCAGACTTGTACGCTAACCACCTGCGCTACTGCCCGATGCGATAGGCATTATATAATATTTAGAATTTTTATGGTATAGTTTTTTGCAAGATGTTTGATGCTCACTGTCATTTTCAATCAGAAAACTCGATAGTTTGCAGTGCCCAGCTGCTTCCACAGTATATTAATTATCCTTTTGACATTTCTTTGGCAGGTTATTCTGAAGTCGGACTTGATGCCAGATTCACAGACAGGGTGCCAATGGAAAAGCAGATTGAAACCCTTGTAAGTATCCTGGAGTATGCAAAGACAAACAGAATTCCGGTTTCACTTCACTGCGTAAGGGCCACAGGTGTCATGATTGAGATTTTGCAGAAAATAAGGCCTGAAAAAGGATACTGCATGTGGCATGGGTTTACCGGATCTGTGGAAACGGCAGCACAGCTGGAAAAACTGGGCGTGCTTGTGTCTGTGGGGCCTCGCTTTAAAGGCAGCGTTAAGGATTTGGGGTACTTTGTAATAGAAACAGATTATGAAGGTGACAGCGCCCAAGAGCATGAAAAGATTCTTGAGGGCTTGTATCAGAAGTGTGCACAGGAACTGGGAATGAGCATTCAGAATCTGGAGGAGATTTGCAATGAGAGAACAGCGGCTTTCAAGAATTACAGGCTTACTGGGAAAAGATAAGATTGACAGACTGACTCAGTGCAAAGTTGCTGTTGTAGGCCTTGGCGCTGTAGGCGGATTCTGCCTTGAGGCCTTGGTCAGAAGCGGCATTGGAAACCTGACTTTGGTAGACTTTGATAAGTTTGAACCGTCTAATCTGAACAGGCAAATCCTTGCTTTGGAGTCTACGCTTGGAAAAAGCAAAGCCCAGGTTGCAGCCCAGAGGGTTAAAGACATAGCCCCTGAGGTTGAAGTGAAATACTATGAGCAAAAGCTCTCTGAAGAAAATGTTAATGAAATTGTTGACGGCAAAGACCTTGTGGTGGATGCTATTGACGATGTTCATGCAAAATGCCTTCTGTTAAAGACTTGCTGGGAGAAAAAGATTCCTGTAGTAAGCTCAATGGGTGCTGCCAGAAAGAAAGATCCGTCAAGAATTAAGGTTGCAGATTTAACAAAAACTCACACATGCCCGCTTGCAAAACAGGTTAGAACAAACCTAGGAAAACAAGGTATAGGAAAAGGCATAACTGTTGTATTTTCAGATGAAATGCCAACTGATTTGAATGCAGACGGCAGTCTTGGCAGCATGCCAACTGTTACAGGAATGTTTGGCCTGTATCTAGCTCATCAAGCTATCAAAATTCTTACAGAAAACTCTTAACAAAGGTTAAGAAGGATGATATTCTGTTAAGTAGATGGTTTAGGAGGAGATATGAAAGGTCTGACAAAACGCCAGCTTGAAGTTGCTCAGTTCATTGAAAACTACATTGAAGAAAACGGTTACGCTCCAAGTGTGCGCAATATTGCAGACCACTTCGGATTCTCACCTAAGGCTGCTTTTGACCACATGACTGCTCTTAAGAAAAAGAGCATTATCAAAACAGCAGACAACCTCCCTCGCAGTCTGTCCATTATTAAAAAAACAAGCCGCAAGGATGAGGATGTTATCAAGGTTCCTGTGCTTGGAACAACAGCAGCCGGTGCTCCGATAATGTCGGAAGAGGCCTATGATGGCTCGGTTCCTATTCCGGTAGGACTTCTGGGAAGTGCTGAAAAGGATAATCTTTATGCACTGAGAGTGCGTGGAGACAGCATGATTGAAGACGGCATCAATGACGGAGATCTTGCAATAATTATCAAAACAAAGATTGCCAACAACGGAGACATTGTTGCTGCAAGTATTGGAGAAGAGGAAGAGTACGGAATAACACTCAAGCACTTCTACAGAAATGCAGAACGTTATGAGCTCAGACCTGCTAACTCGGCCTACAAGAGCCTTGTTTCTAACCACTGTGAGATTCACGGCAAACTGTTAATGATTATCAGAAATTACTGATGCTTCCCGTATACATGCTCTTAGGTCCGGAAGAGGGCCGTAAGAAGGAATTCATAAAGAAACTCAAAGAAGAAATCGGAGACTGTGAAGTCTCCCGTTTCTATGCATTTGAAGACTTTGAAGAAGAGTTCTATGCCCAGCTTCTCAATACTGATTTGTTTGCACCGGCAAGACTGATAATTCTTGATAATGCAGATGAGCTGAAAACAAAGGATAAGACAAAGCCTCTTGTTCAGTACCTGGAAAATCCTTCAGAAAGAGTAACTCTTGTTCTTATGAGCAGAGAGCTTTACATAGCTACTGATCTTATGAAGGCAATGCCTGAGAGCAGTCAGAGCATTATCAAGTTCTATGAACTGTTTGAGAATCAGAAAGAGCAGTGGGTTAGGGATTACTTTAAATACAACGGTTTTTCAATTGACTCACAGGCTGTTTCCACAATTCTTGAGCGTGTAGAAAACAATATCAATGAATTTGAAAACACCTGTTCTCAGATCTGTATCTACATGGGAACTCAGGGAGACAGAAAGACAGTAGGTTATGAAGATATTGAAAACTTTTTAACCCATACTCGTCAGGAGACTGAATTCTCACTGTTTTCACAGATTGCATATGGTAGATTAGACAGTGCTCTTGAGTGTTTACAGACACTTTTAAATACATCCGACTCCGGTCAGATAAGTGCGGTATTAGCTGCAAGATTGGCCTCGTACTTTAGAAAACTGTACAGTATTCATGATAAAATTTCAGAGGGCGTATCTTTAGAAGATGCAATAAAATCCAACGGAATTGTCATGCCTAAGGACAAGACAATTTACAAGGCAGCAGCTTCTAGGTACTCAATGAAGGATACAGCAAGGATAATTGCCATGCTTGCAGAGTATGACATAGCTGTAAAAGAGTTCGGAACCATTATGCAGCAGACCGTCCTTGAAAGGTGTATAGTACGGATAGTTAAGTACAAAGCAGCACCAATGTCTAAGTTGGAGTTTGCCACCCTTTGAAATGTATAATCATGCAATGTATAATCATCCTCGGAGATTGAATTATGAGCCTTGCTGATCGCATTTTTGTAGACAACATTAAGGATATTCTTGCAAACGGTTATTCAGATGCAGATCTGGATGTAAGACCGCATTGGGAAGACGGAACTCCTGCACATACAATTAAGAAGTTTGGTCTTGTTAACCGTTATGACCTTAGCAAGGAATTTCCCATAATTACTGTCAGAAAGACTTTTCTTAAGAGTGCCATTGATGAAATGCTCTGGATCTGGCAGAAAAAGTCTAACAAGGTCAGTGAGCTTAGAACTCATGTATGGGATAGCTGGGCAGATGAGAACGGAACTATCGGCAAAGCCTATGGATATCAGCTGGGTGTAAAGCACAAGTACAAGGAAGGAATGTTTGACCAGGTTGACCGTGTTCTGTATGACCTTAAACACAACCCTCAGAGCAGAAGAATTCTTACAAATATCTACAACCATGCAGATCTGAGTGAGATGGGCCTGTATCCCTGTGCATACTCAATGACTTTCAACGTTAGCGGAGATACTTTGAACGGAATTCTCAACCAGAGAAGCCAGGATATGCTTACAGCAAACAACTGGAACGTTGTTCAGTACGCTGTTCTTATGTACATGATGGCTCAGGTAAGCGGCCTTAAGGTGGGAGAGCTTGTTCATGTAATTGCAGATGCCCATATTTACGACAGACATGTTCCTATTGTGAAGGAAATAATTGAGCACGAGCAGTTTGATGCACCTGAATTCTGGATTAATCCGGAGGTCAAAGATTTCTATCAGTTCACCTTGGATGATTTTAAACTGAAGAACTACAAGTGCTGTGATACCAAGTACAATATTCCTGTTGCAATCTGATACGGAGGAAGGAAATGCAGGCAATTCTACACTGTGATCTGAAATGGGGAATCGGGAAAAAGAATGACCTTATGTTCCGCCTTCCCAAGGATATGAGCTACTTCAGAAAGACAACTCTGAACAAGGTTGTTGTCATGGGTTCAAACACTCTTTTGTCATTTCCCGGTTCAAAGCCTCTTAAGAACAGAACAAACATTGTTCTTTGGCCAGGCGGAGACAAGAACCGCGCCAAAGAAGACGGCTTTATCATGGTAGAAAGCCTTGAAGAGCTCTTCAAAGAACTTAAAAAATACAACACTGACGATATTTTCATTATCGGCGGTGCAATGATGTACCACACAATGCTTCCTTACTGTAAGTATGTATTCCTTACTATCGTAGAAGCAGACGGCGGTGCTGAAGTTTTCTTTGATAATCTGGAACTTTTGTCCAACTGGTCACTTGTTGAAGAAAGTGAAAAGATTGAAGACAACGGATACACAATCCGCTTTACTAAGTGGGAAAACTCAAGTCCTTGTGAAGGATGAATCTATATTAAGTTCTGAGCGGTACTTACTTACCGTTCTTCTTGCACATTGAATTCCTTTCTCAGCCAACCTATCAGAGATTTTTTTGTCTGAAAGTTTTGGATTTTCCTTTAGAATCTCTTCAATCATGCTCTTAACTGCGTTACGTGAAACACCTTGAGCGGCCCCTTCAGTAGATGTTCCTTGGCTGAAGAAGTACTTCATTGGAAAAAGACCCCAGTCTGTATCAACGTATTTGTTCTGAGTCAGACGGCTCATAGTTGTTTCATGAACACCGATAATATCGGCAATCTGCTTGAGTGTCAGGGTTTTCAGATACTTAGGTCCGTTGTAGAAGAACTCACTCTGAGCCTCAACCAATGCTGTAGCTGCCTTAAACAGGGTTTCAAACCTAAGGTTAACTTGGCTAATTAAAGTTTTAGCCTGGCGGATGCTGTTTTTTATGTAGTTGTTGGCTTCCTTTGCATCCGTTCCGGAAAGACCGTCAGATAAGGCTGAGAATTCAGGAGAAATCTCAAGGTCAGGAAGATTTGCACGGTTCATCTTAAGTTCAAGCTGACCGTCAACTTCGTGGACTGAGAACTCCGGCACAATGTAGGTTTCAGCATTGCTTTCGTATGAGCGGCCGGGAAACGGTGTCAGAGATTTGATTACTGAGTAATAGGCTTCTACATCCTGAACAGAGATTCCCAAAGAAAGAGCAATGTCGTTGAACTTGCCGTTTTTTAGCTGATCCAAGCGATTGTTAATCAACTCTGTCATTATCTGTAAATCAGTACCTTTGCAACCTGAAAGCTTTGCCTGCAAGACCAAAGATGCTTTGAAATCAGGAACACAGATTCCGTATGGATCAAAGCTCTGAACAGTTTCAATAGTCTTGTTTATCTCTTCTTCAGTAAAAGATTTACCTTCAAACAACTCTGAAAGCGGAACAATGAAAAAACCGTTTGCATCAAGGTTTCCTATCAATAGTTCTCCAATTTCTCTGCAACTCTTATCTAAAGGACTTTCAACAAGCTGAACCATAAGGTGCTCTGAAAGACTCTCGCCGTCAGCTGCAGTGTTTTCAATCATCTGCTGCTTTCTGTCAGAAGCCTCAGGATCATAGGAAGTTTCAGTGGATTCAGGAATCTCAAGTGCAGGATTTGATTCAATCTCTTTTTGGATGAACTGATTAAGTTCTGTAAGAGGCATTGGTAAGAGCGCAAGGCTCTGAAGCATCTGAGGAGAAAGAGTCTGTTCGGTTTTAAGAGTTTGCTGAAGAGAAACAGAGCTCATTCAAATGAATCTCCAAAGTAGATGTCACGAGCAATCTCATTTGCAAGAAGCTGCTCACGTCCGCCTGAAACCAGAATTGAACCGTCAGAGATAATATGACTGCAGTTCGTAATGGACAAGGTATCTCTTACATTGTGGTCAGTAATCAGAACTCCGATTCCGTCTGCAGATAAATCACGTACAATCTTCTTGATTTCAAAAACAGCCTTGGGGTCAATTCCGGCAAAAGGTTCGTCCAACAGGAGGAACCGTGGGTTTGTGGCAAGGGAGCGTGCAATCTCAGTACGTCTTCTTTCTCCGCCGCTTAAGGTGTATCCCATCTGAGTGGCCAAAGAAGTCAAACCGAACTTCTCCATAAGAGAATCTGTCAGTTCTTTTTGCTGGATAACAGTCAGGTCATCTCTTGTCTGTGAAACAAGATGAATGTTGTCTCTGACAGAAAGTTTTCTGAAAACAGAAGGTTCCTGTGGCAGGTAACTTAAGCCTGCTTTTGCACGCAGGTACATGGGAAAGTCTGAGATATCTTTGTCGTTGATAAAGATTCTTCCGCCGTTGGATTTGATAAAACCTACAATCATGTAGAAAGTAGTAGTCTTACCCGCACCGTTAGGACCTAAAAGGCCGATAATCTGACCTCCGGTCATTGAAAAGGAGATGTCTTTAACAACTGTACGCTTTCCGTAGATTTTCTTCAGATGCTCAACTTTAAGGATGTTCTCAGCCATTGATCTCTCCTGTGATAGAGCCCTGAAGGACTACTTCTTCTGTGTCGATATTTACAAGAATGTAAGAAGCCTTGTAACTGTCGCTTCCCCAGTTTACATCTGCATTTCCGCGCAGCTCCAAAGTCTGTTTTTCAGCGTTGTATTCAATGCTGTCAGCCTTACAAGATAATATTCCGCGTTCGGTATTCTTTGTAATGCTAGCTTTCATCTGAAGCACCATAATGCGTTCTTTTATGCTGTATTCAAACCATGCACCGGATAATTGAGCTTCATTCTCAGCATCGTCAATTTCAATCCAACCGTTAGCAAGAAGGCTTTCAAGTTCTCTGTCATAGAACAGTGAAGTTGCCTTTACCTCCAGGTTGTGTTCGGTTTCACGAACCTTCACATTTCCTGTGCAGTCTGTGTATCTGTAATCCTGACCGTGAAGAAAAACCTTATCTGCTTCAATGTTAATAGTATCTGTAGAAGCCTTGGCTCCGTCTGAAAGTTCAACAGTTCTGTTTCCGTTCTGAA
>CADCOT010000131.1 GCA_902803145.1 uncultured Spirochaetales bacterium
ATTCTCTTGATTGGGCTCCTGCTGATTATAAGATTCTTGATGCTGTAAAGAAGTCTCTTCTATCATCTGATCAAAACCGGTAAGAGCAGCAAAAGGAGCAAACTGCGCCGCCCTATCCTCCAGACTCATCTGAGGATGTTTTTTTGAAACCGGAGGCTCAAGGTTGATTATGTCCAGATAATCCTTAATCTCCCGCACGATGCCCTCCTATCTGCATATTACGCTCAATTGTTGTTCCGCCCTTTTCAAGGTTCATTCCCTTTAGAATGGCATTTTTGCCAAACTTCTCCCTAATTGAAAGCGAGGCCTCCTGAACCTTTCTCTCCTTCTCATCAAGTCTGTTCTCCTCCTCATAATCAGCAAAAAGATCAAGCTGCTTAGGAATATCCTTCAGCTGACTGCGAAGTATCACATTGCAGGCGGCAACACCGACGCGGCGTACAAGATCTTCAGGACCCATAAGACGTTCAAATATGGACATCATGGCGGCAATGAGTTTGTTTGAAGAGCTTGTCCAATCATCAAGATTGCAAGAACTATGAAGATAGCCGGAATTACTTCCAAGGGTCAGAACAACCTGATTGGTCAGAAGGTTTTTTCTAACCAGGTCCATTGCTAAAAGCTCTGTCATTTCCTTCACTATCAGGCGGCAGCGGTCTTTGCCGTAAGGCTCCTTGAGAACCTGGCCGGAGCTAAGGCTTTTTGAAGACGGCCGATAAGACTTTATGTGGGACATAAGAACAGGCTCCCTGCCCCAGGCGTGGTCAATCAGAAGCTCTGCGTTCTTACCCATTATCCTGTACAGAACCTCCTCATCTCTCAGGCTCTGACGTGCAATATCGCCCATGGTAAGGCAGCCTATCCCCGCCATCCTTGCGGCGATGCCTCTCCCCACCCTCCAGAAATCTGTAAGAGGAGTATGGGCCCACAAGGTGTGCCTGTACGACAGTTCATCCAACTGGGCAATTCTCACCCCGTCCTTGTCCGCAGGAACATGCTTTGCAACTATGTCCATTGCAATTTTTGCAAGATAAAGATTGGTTCCAATCCCGGCAGTTGCAGTTATTCCTGTGGTATACAAAACGTCCCTTATCATTGTTATTGCAAGTTCTCTTGCAGACATTTTGTAGGTATTCAGATAGGCCGTAACATCCATAAAACACTCATCAATTGAATAAACATGAATGTCTTCCGAGCTTACATACTTCATGTAAATTGAGAAAATCTTTGCACTTATCTTCTCATAAAGCAGCATGCGCGGGGGTGCTGTTATGAAAGACAGCTCCAAAGAAGAATCGCGCTTCAGTGCATCTGAATCAAAGGATTTTGAAACAAAACCGCCTTTGGCCCTTCTGCGTCTCTGCTCATTTATTTCCTTTACTTTGCTTAACACTTCAAACAGCCTGGGACGACCGGGAATTCCATAAGCCTTAAGACTTGGAGAAACTGCAAGACAGATGGTTTTCTCTGTACGCGTGGGATCTGCAACAACAAGATTTGTTTTAAGAGGATCAAGCTTTCTGTCAGCACATTCCACAGAGGCGTAAAAAGACTTAAGGTCTATGGCAATGTAAGTTCTGTCCATATCAGACTCCGCTTTCTACAAACCAGCGTCCCATACGTCCAGAAAAACCGCTTTGACTTTTTTCAAAGAACAAATGGCGCTGTTCTCCGCCTATGATTACAGTGTAGCAATCTCCGGGCAGGCCCTTCTCTACACTGTCAGCAGGTCTGAAGTCTGTAACAGCATCTATCCTGAAAACCCTTCCGTCTTTCCAGGTTATAGTGCTGGGCTGCATGAAACCCATTGTGTCAAAGACTGTGATGACCTTTACGTACGTCCTCATAATTCAAACTTAACACCTGACAAGTTTTTTGTAAAGTGCTTTCATTTGGTATAATCACGGCTATGAAAAAAGGTTTTTTTGCATTTATTCTGATTCTTATTACATGTTTTACACTCTCTGCTCATGCAGTTGCGGAGAAAAAAGAAATCAAAGTTCTGATTCTGCCAAAGATTGAAATAGGAACTCTTGATGACAATGTTCCCGGAGAGGCAGAGTACTTCTACCATGCCTATCTTGAGGGCGGTGACGTTTATGAGGTAGCTGCCCAAAACAAGCTTTATGTAAAAGACGGCATTGCCATGATCATTACAAGCGAAGGAAAAACAAATGCTGCAATCAGTTCAATGTCGGTTCTTACAGACCCCAGGTTTGATTTCTCAAATGCACTGATTCTTTCCGTAGGCTGTGCCGGTTCTGCTCCGGAAACAACAGTAATGGGCGATGTGTTCATTTCAACTGCCGTCTTTGACTACGACCTTGGACACCACGCAGATCCTAGGGAACTGACCCGGGAATCTGATGTAACATGGTTCCACAACCCTGACTACGACAGTTCTTCAATAATTTTTCTTTCAAAAGACCTGACAGACCGGGTTTTTGAACTGGTAAAAGATATAAAACTTGAAACAACTCCGGTAACAAGACACTACATGGCCACAGCCTTTGACAATGCCGAATGGGCAACAAGAGACCCTGTTGTAATGAAAGGAACCACAAGCTCTGCAGACAACTTCTTCAAGGGCAAATATGATCTGGCAAATTGCCTCTACATGACAGAGCATTACAACTGTCCTGATCCGTACGTTGCAGATGATATGGAAGATATTGCAATCGGTGTTTTACTTAAGAGACTCGGCATGCTTGACCGATACGTCATAGTCCGCGGCAGCGTCAATATGCTTCTTTTTGTGAACGGAGATACGCCTGAAAGCCTATGGGGAGACGAAATCAGTTTCAAGTCCGATGACAATAAGGAAGTATCCGATATCTTTCCTACCGGAATAAAAAATATCTTTGAGGTGGGAAAAGTTATTATTGACGCCTACCTGGACGGATTACTGGTTCTGTGATTTCAGAACCTCTTTCCACTCCTTGATTACGTTTCTGTCTGCAAAGTAGTCAATTCTCATTGCTTTTTCAACGCGTGCAAGTGTGGCATTTGTGGTTTCACGTGCCTTTTGTGTGCCGTCTCTCAGAATATCGTACACAGTATCAATATCCTGAGCCCAGCGAGCGCGTGATTCACGGATGGGCTGCAGTGTCTCTTCAAGAACCTGAATAAGGAACTTCTTACATGTTCCGTCTCCAAGACCTCCGCGCATGTAGTGAGCTTTCATCTCGTCAAGATTTGCATAGTCAGGCAGATAGCGTGAGAAGTGGTCGTCTGTGCAGAACGCATCAAGGTAAGTAAAGACAACGTTACCCTCAATATGACCGGGGTCTTCAATTCTCAGATGCTGAGGGTCTGTGAACATTTTGCCGTTAATCTGCTGTTTTACAGTCTTGGGTGTGTCTGACAGGTAGATGCAGTTTCCCAATGACTTACTCATCTTTGCCTTTCCGTCAACTCCGGGAAGACGGCGCTGAGTTGCGTTTTCGGGAATCATTGCTTTTGGCAGAACAAGGGTCTGGCCGTAGATGCGGTTGAACTTTTCAACAATCTCCCTAGCCTGCTCAAGCATAGGAAGCTGGTCTTCTCCTACAGGAACAACTGTTGCATCAAATGCAGTAATGTCTGCAGTCTGTGAAACAGGATATGTAAAGAATCCTGCAGGAAGGCCCTCGTCTGCAAAACCGCGCATCTGAATCTCCGCCTTTACGGTGGGGTTTCTGGATAGACGTGCTGTTGTAACAAGGTTCAGGTAGTAGAATGAAAGTGCGTGCAGTGCCGGAAGAGCGGACTGTACACAGATTGTTGTTTTGGCAGGGTCAAGACCTACTGACAGATAATCAAGCACAACATTGACTATGTTCTCTCGAATCTTTCCCGGGTTGTCTGCATTGTCAGTCAGAGCCTGATCATCTGCAATCATGACGTAGATTTTGTCATAGAGACCTGAATTCTGAAGTTCTACACGCCTTTTGAGCGATCCTACATAGTGTCCAAGGTGCAAGCGTCCGGTAGGACGATCTGCTGTCAGGATAATATCTTTGTTCTGCATAGCAGGAAATATATCACAAAGAAGG
>CADCOT010000132.1 GCA_902803145.1 uncultured Spirochaetales bacterium
TGATTCTGCACGCAGTGTTTCCTTTGCAAGGCAGCTGAACCTGAGAATTATCGGAGTTATTGAAAACATGAGCGGTTTTGTCTGCCCTCACTGCGGTGAGCATGTGGATATCTTCGGCGCAGGCGGAGCAGAAAAGCTATGCACAAAAGAGGGTATCGCCCTCATAGGCAAGATTCCTTTGAGGGTTGACCAGGAAGAAAATGCTCCTGAGTATGACCGTATTGCCTCAATAATCCATTCGGAAACCAAGCCGCTCACATCTAAAGATATTGGCTATGTTCCCAAGGAAGAAGGATGCTCTCCCTCTGCATGTGCAAGCTGCACATCTGACTGTGCTTCAAGGAAAAACTAATGGCTGTTCTGACTGAAAAAACATTTCCCATGTACCATGAAAACATGGACGACAGCAAACTTCTGTGGACCGAAAAATCCCGCAGGAAGGTGCTTGAAACGCCGATTTTTGATGTAAACGAAATTGAGCGTGAAAGTACCGACGGCCGCGCAGGAACTTTTGTTGAAATTGCAACTCCGCGCTGGATAAACGTCATTCCTGTATTCACCGGAACAGACGGACAAAGGTACTTTGTAATGGAGCGCCAGTTCCGTCACGGAAGTCAGAGTGTCACCCTTGAATTTCCTGCCGGTCTTGTTGAAGAAGGTGAAGACCCGCGAGAAGCAGCAAGGCGTGAACTCTTGGAAGAAACAGGCATTAAGGCCGGAAAGCTTACCCAGACCGGTTTTCTCAATCCTAACTCTGCATTCATGGCAACCGGAGGCTACTTCTACGTTGCAGAAGACCTTGAATACACAGGTGAGCGCCACTTTGATCCCAATGAACAGATAGAAACAGTAACCATCAGTGAGGCTGAAGTGTTTAAGAAATTAGGGAAAGGCGATGCCGACAACGGCATTATGCTTGTTTCAGCCTTCCTCTATCTGAGATTCAGAGGTGAAATATGAAGAAATTAATCACAGCCGTACTTATTGTTTTCTGCCTTCTGGCAGTTTCCTGTTCAACTTCTGCAAAAGATACAACAGAGCGCACAGTTACTGTTTCAGGTTCAGGAACAGTCAACCTTAAAGCTGACACTGTAACATTCAGCGTAACTGTAAGCGAAACCAAAGACACAACAGCTCTTGCACAGCAAGCTGCAAATGAAAAAGTTGCAAGAGTGCTTGCTGTAATCAGAAATTTCGGAATTCCTGAAGATTGCATTTCAACTGCAAATCTTTACTTCTCAACCGCCTACAAATGGAACGACGGAGAGCAGATTAGACTTGGTGAGCAGGTTACTCAGACAATCAACGTAAAGATGACTGACTTGGATAACTTTGGAAAGCTTGTAGACCTTCTGGGAACCATTAATGGAATCTCGCTGAGCAACGTCAATTTCATTGCATCAGACTACTCAGAAGCCGCAATTAAGGCCAGACAGCTTGCCTTCCAAAATGCACATGACAAGGCCCTTGTTTACTCAATGATGAGCAACATGGAACTTGGAAAACCTGTCACAATCAACGACGGTTATGACAATTATTCAAACTACCGCTCATACGTTGTAGATGCCAAGATGGCAACCATGGAAGCTGCTGCTACAGGAACAGAAGCTCCTGCCGGACTTCTCAGCGTAACTATAAACGTTAACGTTGTATTTGAATTAGACTGAAATAATTGTTATTAATACCCGTTTTAAGTTGTCTGAGTTTATTGTACCATTATTACAAATATGGACCAAGTACGAGTAATTGAAATAAAAAAGAGCATCTTTGAAGACAATGACAGGGATGCTGACAACCTTAGGGCTGAACTTAAAGGAAAAGGAGTTTTTCTTCTTAATCTTATGTCCAGCCCCGGAAGCGGAAAAACAACAACACTCATCAAAACAATCAACAGCCTCAAGGACAGAATGAAAATTGCTGTCATGGAGGCTGATATTGATTCTGACGTTGATGCAAAAAAGATTCAGGAAGCAACAGGGGTTCATTCAATTCAGCTGCATACCGGCGGAATGTGCCACCTTGATGCAGAGATGACAAGACAGGGCCTTGCCGGTCTTGAGCAGGAAGCCGACCTTGTAATTCTTGAAAACGTTGGAAACCTTGTTTGCCCTGCAGAGTTTGATACAGGAGCAACAAAGAACTGTATGATTCTCAGCGTTCCCGAAGGTCATGACAAACCGCTTAAATATCCTCTTATGTTCTCAGTTTGCGATCTTGTTCTGATCAACAAGATAGATGTCATGCCCTATTTTGATTTTGACCTTGACCTGTGCAAGAAATATGTCCTTAAGAGAAACCCCAATGCACGGATAATTCCTATCTGTGCCAAGACAGGTGAAGGAATAGAAGAATTTGCCAAATGGCTTGAAGATAACGTACACAAGCAGAAAGGAGAGAAATAATGCCCGAAATGAGCACTAAGTATGTGCCAGCGCACATGCACGACCAGAATCCCAATCCCAAACTTCTTAAACTGGTAAGAAGAATAACTGACCGCATTCCGGGAAAGATTAAGGGAATTAAGACAACAGACCCCGAATACTGGGGATTTGCCTGTATTTTTGAAGATGAGCTTGAAAAGCAGGAATCGGACTGGGCTCTTGATTTGATGCTTGGTATGAAAACAAGACAGAAGTATCCGTACAAAGAGATGCTTGAAAAGTGTCGCAAACTTGGCATGGATGACAAGCAGGCAGATGACCTTATGTTTAAACTTGCTCAGATAGGTATGTTTGAATACGACTACGGTGACAAGTACACAAAAGACGGTCCCATCCCCGGAACAACATATAACAAGGAAGACAGAAACTTCTGGGTTCCCCTCTTTGTTCCAGGCTCTGCTGAATACACAAACATGAACAAGGCTCTTATGGAGAGACATCCGGAGCTGGCAATGTTCTTTGAAAGGATGACCTTTCTGCCCCTTGAAAAGGTAACTCCCATGGTTCCGCCGGGAGGAGCCGGAATTGGAATGCACGTCATCCCCGTTGAGAAGGCAATCTCCATGGAGAACACCTCAATTGATATTGAGCACCTCTCCTACTGGCTTAAGAAATACGAGGGCCACTTGGGCGCCTCAATCTGTTCCTGTCGTTATGGCCGCAAGAAGCTTGGAGAAGGCTGCGCCGATGACTACGAGGGTTGGTGCATTGGTGTTGGCGACATGGCAGATTACTGCAGAGAAACAGGTCGTGGCTATGACATTACCTATGAACAGTGCATGGAGATTCTCAAACGTGCAGAAGACAACGGCTTTGTTCACCAGGTAACAAACATTGACGGTGAAAACAAGATTTTTGCAATCTGTAACTGTAACGTTAAAATCTGTAATGCTCTCAGAACATCACAACTGTTCAACACTCCCAACATGTCTGCTTCTGCATACAGAGCCCATGTTGATAAGACAAAGTGTGTTGCCTGCGGTCAGTGTGTTGAATACTGCCCCGCCGGAGCTCTTAAACTTGGTCAGAAGCTCTGCAAGAAGGACGGAACTGAGGTTAAGTATCCAAAACAGATCCTTCCTGATGCAAGAAAATGGGGAAAGGACAAGTGGACAGAAGATTACAGAGATAAGAACAGAATCAACTGTCATGACACCGGAACATCGCCGTGTAAAACGGCATGCCCTGCCCATATTGCAGTTCAGGGCTACCTGAAAAAGGCAGCTCAGGGCGAATACAAGGATGCCCTTGCACTGATTAAGAAGGAAAACCCCTTCCCCGCAGTTTGCGGAAGAATCTGTAACAGGCGTTGTGAAGATGCATGTACCCGTGGAACAATTGACAGCCCGGTTTCCATTGACGCAGTTAAGAAGTTCATTGCTGCACAGGATTTGAAGGCAGAAACCAGATATGTTCCGGAAATTGTTGTTGCATCCAACCGCGGAAGATGGAAGGAAAAGATTGCAATCATTGGCGGCGGTCCTGCAGGTCTTTCATGTGCCTTCTACCTTGCTCAGATGGGTTACTATCCCACAGTCTTTGAGAAGAATGAAAAAGCCGGCGGAATGCTCACATACGGAATTCCGTCTTACAAGCTTGAAAAAGACGTTATTGATGCTGAAATAGATGTTATGCGCCAGATGGGTGTTGAAATCCGCACAGGAGTTGAGGTTGGAAAAGATATTACAATCGCAGATCTGAAAAAGGACGGATACAAGGCCTTCTACGTAGCAATTGGATGTCAGGACGGACGTCTGCCCGGAATTCCCGGTCAGGATGCAAAGGGAACAACAACAGCAGTTGCCTTCCTTAAGGAAGCAAATACAGGAAAAGTCAAACTTGACGGAAAAGAAGTTGTTGTTGTAGGCGGCGGAAACGTTGCAATAGATGCAGCCCGTGTTGCCAAGAGAAGCGGAGCTTCAAAGGTAACCATGCTCTGTCTTGAGACAGAAGACATTATGCCTGCTACAAAACAGGAAGTTGCAGAAGCCCGTGAAGACGGTGTTGAAATCAAATTTGGCTGGGGTCCGTCAGAAGTTAAGACTGAAAACGGAAATGCCAAGAGCATAGTATTTAAGAAGTGCACACGCGTATTTGATGAACAGCACAAGTTCTCACCTCAGTA
Source organism: uncultured Spirochaetales bacterium (assembly GCA_902803145.1). Taxonomy (GTDB): domain Bacteria; phylum Spirochaetota; class Spirochaetia; order Sphaerochaetales; family Sphaerochaetaceae; genus RUG14846. The sequence continues at coordinate 4,567 of CADCOT010000132.1, forward strand.
TGACGAAGCACAGACAACCGAACTCGGAACAACATATGTTATCTTTGCCATAGGCCAGGCAATCAACTGGGGCAAGCTTCTTGACGGTACAAAGGTTGAATTCGGCAGAGGCAGAGGCCCTGTTGCAGATGCTCTTACCTATCAGACAGCTGAACCTGATATCTTTGTTGGCGGAGATGTCTTTACCGGTCCTAAGTTTGCAATTGATGCCATTGCTGCAGGACATGAGGCTGCAGAGTCACTTCACAGATATGTCCAGAACGGCCATATGACAATTGGCAGAAACCGCAGACAGTTCATTGAACTTGATAAGAATAATATTCTTGTAGAGAACTATGATACAGCCGGCAGACAGGAAGCAGGTCTTGTTGAAGGTATTGATCCCAAGGGCTTTAAGGATGCAAACGCAACTCTTACCGAAGAACAGGTTAAGATTGAAACATCCAGATGTCTTGGTTGCGGAGTTACAGTTGTTGACCAGAACCGCTGTATTGGCTGCGGAATCTGTACAACCAAGTGTAAGTTTGATGCAATTACCCTGCACCGCGACAAACCGGAGGCAAGCAAGATGACTGTTGCAGAGGATAAGGTCGGAGTTCTTCTTCCTTACATGCTCAAGCGTGCTGCAAAGATTGTCTTTACCAAACCCAAGGATCAGGCCTGATGCATGAACTTGGAATTGCTTTCCACTGTATAAAGGAAGTAAATAAAATTGCCCAGGAAAATAACGTTGCTAAGATTAACAGCGTTACTATCCAGCTTGGAGAAGTCTCAACAGTAATTCCAGAGTACTTTGAAGATGTCTGGAACTGGGCAGTAAAAAAAGAAACGATCCTCAAAGATGCAAAGGTAAAGATTGAGATAATCAAGGCCGTTACATTCTGCGAGGACTGTAAGCGTGAATATCCTACCGTTCAGTTTGGAAAAATATGTCCGAACTGCGGTAGTGATAACACCTATCTTGTTACTGGTAATGAATTTGTAATTAAAGAGATTGAAGCTGTTGATCAGTGAAGATCATATCTTCCGGTCTGAAAACAACCTCTTTACCGGTCCCGCCCAAAATAGCAGCAACATCACTTTTACCATGACCTGCAATCAGTGCAATTGTAGTACTTGAGTGTCCTACAACTGCCTTTGCAAAGGCCTTTCCTTCGGGTCCTGCAATCTGAACAACATCTCCGTCATCAAAACTGCCTTTAACAGCAACAATTCCCTTGGGAAGAAGAGATTTATGGTTTCTCAGAGCATTCTCTGCACCCTTATCTACAATAATCATGCCCTTATGTGAGTTATTAAGAATCCATCTCTGTCTCTGGCTAAGTTTTTCTTCAGGAGCAAAGCAACTTCCTATAATCTCTCCGTCAAGAATTCTGGGTAAAACGTTCTCTGTATAGCCGCTTGCAATTATGCACCAACATCCGGCAGGGGCAGTGATAAGAGCGGCTTTTAGCTTGCTTTTCATGCCTCCGGTGCCTAAAGAACTGCCTGCACCGCCTGCGTAAGACATTATTTTGTCATCTATATGACCGATTTCGGATAGAAATTCAGCTCCTTCGTTTTTTCTGGGATCTGCTGTGTACAGACCTTCAATATCAGAAAGAATGATTAGCATTTCTGCATCTATCTTACTTGCAACCATTGCTGCCATTCTGTCGTTATCTCCGAAGGTTGTTCCAATTTCAGATGTGCTTACAACGTCATTTTCATTAAAAACCGGTACAACTCCCAGTTCTAACAGAGTTTCTATGCTGTTTCTCAGATTTACATAGGTTTTTCTGTTGTTCATCTCATCACGTGTAAGAAGAACCTGTGAACATACAATGCCGTGTTTTGCAAAGCTTTCTCTGTATGCGGACATTAGAATAGGCTGGCCAATTGCTGCACAGGCCTGCCTTAAACTTATCTTCTTTACAGGGCCTTTAAGACCAAGTTCCTTTCTTCCCATTCCGATTGCACCGGAAGTGACAAGCAGAACTGAATAACCTCTTTCTCTGAGAATTGCTATCTGGTCTGTAAAACTGTCAATTCTTGCGCGGTCTATTCCGTTCTTTCCTGAGAGCAGGTTGGTGCCGACCTTAACAACAATTTTTTTAACATTTTTAAAATCTCTGGCCATTATCTTTCTCCCAGAAGGATTTCAGATTCACCTTCGGTACTTAGCATCTTGTGTTTAAATGCTCTGGCATTGCTTCCCATGTAAGATCCTGTTTTCTGACCGTTTCCGGAAACCAGGAACTTTGTTGTCATAAGACCTTCAAGTCCTACAGGACCTCTTGCATGAATCTTTGTAGTACTGATTCCGACTTCAGCTCCAAGACCATATCTGAAGCCGTCTGCAAAGCGGGTAGAGCAGTTACAGAAAACACTTGAACTGTCCACTTTCTTCATAAAGAGTTTCTTTGCTTCTTCGTCTTCTGTAATGATTGCATCTGTATGGTGAGAGGTGTGCTTTGAAATGAAATCAATTGCTTCTTCAATACTGCTGACAATCTTTATGCTGATTGTGAGTGCCAGGTACTCTGTATCCCAATCCTCTTCTGTAGCAGGAAGGCATTTGATAATACTCTGGCATTCTTTATCCCCAAGAACCTTTACTCCGGCCTTTTCAAAGGCAGAAGAAAGCAGGGGAAGAACAGTGGGGGCAATGTCCTTGTGAACAATAAGGTTTTCTATGGTGTTGCATGTGCCCGGGGCATTGGTTTTTGCATCCAAAGCGCAGTCAACGGCCTTAGTAAGGCTGGCTTCCTTATCTATGTACATTGAACACAAACCTTCAGCGTGACCAAGCACCGGAATGCTTGTATTTTGCATTACATAACGGACAAAACTGTACGATCCTCTGGGGATAATCAGATCTATAAGTCCTTCTGCTGCA
>CADCOT010000133.1 GCA_902803145.1 uncultured Spirochaetales bacterium
CTTGCATGAAAGGGCCATCTTCATCTGCTCAGCATAGATGCTGTTTCTGTAATTCTGAGCCTGATAGAGGTACTGCGGATGAATGCCTACCAAAGGAAGTTTTTCCTCAACATCCAGTTCGTTTCCGCGTGCGTAGTTGTCTGCCCTTCCTGTTGTATCAGGAACAAGGGTAATGGGCTTGCGCAGATAGGTTTCCAGAAGTTCAGGCTGTGGCATGTTCTTGGGGACCTTACGGAAAACATCGTAGTCATCCCATGAATAGATGAATCTTACGTTGCATCCTCTGGCTCTAAGCGCCCTTACAACAAGGTCTACAGAGATAATTTCTCTGAAATTTCCAATGTGGACAGTTCCGGAAGGTGTAATTCCGGAAGCACATGTATAGAGGTCTTTCTCCCCTTTTTCTCTGATAATTCTGTCGGCTGTAATGTCAGCCCAATGTGTGGAAAGCATTTCTTTGGTAATCATGGCGATGATTATAGTCCAAGTTGGTCTGCTCTTTCAACAACATGGCTGATAAGGCCATATTCCAGAGCCTCTTGAGCATTGAGCCAGTAGTCTCTGTCAGTATCCTTTTCAACCTGCTTAAGGCTCTTTCCGGTAGCTTCGCTGATAACCTTATTAATCTTTGCCTTAATCTTCTCAAGCTGAAGGGCGTGAATTTCAATCTCTGTTGCATTTCCCCTCATCTTGCTCAGAGGCTGATGAATCAGATATGAAGAATTGGGAAGACCTACCCTGCGTTCTGCAGGAACTGCAAGCAAAATGAGTGCTGCAGCACTTGCAACAAGACCGGTACCGATAAGGGTAACAGGACTGGATACAAAGCGAATCATGTCATAGATGGCATAGCCTGCATCCACATCTCCTCCGGGTGAATTTATGTAAATCTTCACAGGGTCCTTGCTCTCATTATCAAGGATCAGAAGGTCTCTGATAAGTTTGTCAGCTGAATCCTTGTTAATCTCTCCGGAAAGGATAATTGATCTTGTCTTAAGCAGTCTGTCGTCTGCCTGAGGTTTTATTGTTGCGTTTTCTTTTTCTTCTTCAAGTCTCATGTTTTCTCCTGTCAGAACTCTACACTAAGGCTGATTTTGAGGCTGTCTGAACTTCTGAATCCGATAAAGTAATCAGCATCAGGGCCTGTGTAGGCAAAGACTTTTCCAATTTCATAGTACACTGAAAAATTGCCGGCAATGGTCAGTTCTACGTGAACACCGGTACTTGCACAGAATGTATTGAGGAACTGATCAAGAGTATTGTTGTTCAGTTTACCCCAGTTGTAACTCAAATCTACAAATACAGAAACCTTGGGAACAAAGTATCTGAAGAACTGTCTTCCGTAATACTCCAACTTGATAATATCCTCAACTGCAAAAGTTGTGTTTTCAGGAGTATACCAACCCAGAGGCAGGTTCAAGCTTTCTGCATAAACCGGAACATATTTTCCGGTAAGAAATCTGAATGCAATTGCATTTGAAAGACCAAGTGAGAACAGGTTCTCTCCTCTCTCGTCCAGTTTCTGATAAATCATGAAGCCTTCAGAAGAGTTAAAAAGGAACTTGAAAAACTGTGATCTTCCGCCAACGTTGTATGTTGTATTGAGGAATCTAGGTGAATACAGAATCTCAAAATATGCATTTGCACCTTCTGCACTTGCAATTCCCTTAAACAGGTTCTTAAACCTTCCTTCCAATGCAAAGGCAACATCAAGCAGCTGTCTGTTTCCGGACAGATCTGGGGTTCCGGGAAGAACCTGATAGGTGTCATTTTTATCAAAAGCATCATACAGGTAGAACGGATAATTCTGTCTTTTTCCAAAATCCAAAATCGGGTTTACTGAAATCTCCCACCTTCCCTTAACACCGGCAGTAAGATTGAACATATCCCCTTCGTTGTATTTGGACTGCCCAAAGCCCTGTGAAAGTTTCAGATAGAATCCTGCATACAGAGTATCGTAGTCGTTGTAGTAGTAAGCAAGTTGCTGCTGATCTGTCCACGAGAAAGGATCATCATATTTGTCATCATCAGGCCTAGGAACACTGGAAAGAAGAGCACCTGTTTCAGGAATACGTTTGAAAGTCCTTGCAAGCGTTCCGGTTTCAAGTTCAAGACCAACGGATGTCTCTCTGCCTTCAATAAATTCCAGACCGGTCACATTGTACATATAGGAAACAACAGATGGGAAAACTCCAGCCCAGAAATCTGGCTGCATCTTGATTCCTGTTATCTTTGTACTTACTCCGATAGCCCCAACAGTCATTGGTACAAGCAGTATCAGAATAATAAAAATCTTTTTCAAAAACTTCATACTTTGAATTCTATTGATAGCGCGCATAAAACTCAATTGATTATTGCAATTA
>CADCOT010000134.1 GCA_902803145.1 uncultured Spirochaetales bacterium
CATGCTTAAAACGCGCCGCCAGCGTTCGTTCTGAGCCAGGATCGAACTCTCCATCATAGATTCTCCGATCCGAAGATCGGATATTTACAATCTCAATTCGTCCTGTCTAACTCATTTCTTTCGAACTCTGTCTTTGTAATTATCTACTTCCGTTCGTGAATTGAATTGACTAGGAAGCCCTCATGCTTCCTTGGAAAACCTCTGATCAACGGCCTTTTCAGGCAATCATCAGAAGCGTACTTTCAAACCTTCTCTTCTTTAATATCTCTGTAAAAAACATTTTTGCACTCTCAGGTATCTTTGAGCGTGCTCGACTAAAATATCAAAAACGGTATCAAATTGTCAACAGCAAAAAATTATTTTTTTATTTTTTTTCTTCAGCCACGCGGGCAAGCATGTGAGGATCGTTGCCAATCAGACCTACAACTCCTTCTGTAGAGAGCAATTCCCTTGCATCTTCCTCTGTATTTACAGTCCATGGGATTATGGGACACTGTCCTCTTCTTCTCAGCTTGTTCTTTAAAAGGTCTTTTCTGGGCTTCATATATGAGCTGCCGCTTACCTTGTAACCGCCGCCGTCCCACAGATATTTGGGACCGCAGTCAGGGGAGAAAATATCGGCCGTAGGCACTGAATACCAGCAGGCTCTGTTGAAACGTCTGAGCGCAAAGGGATTGAAGGAGGAAACCATGACGTTTTCCTGAAGTTTGTAGGCGCAAATCAGATCCCACACTTTCAGACAAAGTTCCTTGTTCCCTGTTATATGCTCTGCCTTAATCTCAACATCATAGACAAAGCGATTTCCTATGCTTGAAAAAAGGTCTTCAAGAAGCGGGATACGGACTTTGGAGAATGACGGGTCTTTGAACGAGCCTACATCAATTTCCTTCAGCTCATCATATGTAAGGTCTTTGATAAGCACATCAAGACCGGCTGTTCTTTTCAGGTGAAAGTCATGTGAAATTACAACTTTTCCGTCCTTGGTCAGCTGAACATCCAGCTCAACACCGTCAATGCGCGGGTTTGTTGTACAGTCCTCAAATGAGGGCATGGTGTTTTCAGGAAAACGCTCACTGCATCCCCTGTGTCCCAGAACAAAAATCTTTCCTTCTTCAAAAAGTGTGTACATCATCTGGTCATGTCCTTAAGGGTGCCGGCCTTTCTTACATTATCTATATATATAATAAAACTGATGGCACTTGCAGCGGCTGCAACTCCGCCAAGAACTGTCATGGTTGTTTCCATCCACGGTTCAAAAGCTCCGAATGTTGTTACAACTCTTGCGGCAATTCCGCAGATACTTACTGCTGCATACATACAGGTTTTTGCCTTTCCGAAGATATTTGCAGCCATGGGCTTTCCTTTTCCCATCAAAAGCATGCGCAGGAAACTCTGTGAGAATTCTCTCCACATAATGATTGCAAATGCCCAAACAGGCATAAGACCGCTCATTAAGAAGCATGTAAAGTATGTAAGATGACTCATGACATCTGCAAACGGATCCATTACTTTACCAAGATCTGTAACCTGACCGCTCTTTCTTGCAATCTTGCCGTCAAGAAGATCTGTAAGTTCTGCAACTCCGTAAAGAAGAACAAGAATTACTGCATAAGCAATGCTTCCGAAACGGACGCCTGAAAAAAACCATATAAAGAAAAACGGTACCAGAATGAGTCTGAGTACAGTCAGTTTGTTTGCTGTTGTCATATTATCTCCGCCCTAATTGTAGAGTTTTGCTATAACTTCCTCAATAATCCCACCGGGGGTTGAGGTTCCGGAACATACACCTACCTTGTCAAACTTTTTCAGTTCTTCTAACAGTTTGTCATCAATCTGCTTACTGTTCTCAATGAGCCAAACAGGTTTTCCGGTCTGTTTTACAGTATTTGCAAGGTTTAACGTATTTTCACTGTTTTTCCCGCCTACAACAAGAACTGCGTTGCACTCATTTGCAAGACTGAGGGCAGATGCCTGTCTGATCAGGCAGGAACGGCAGGGTTTGTTTCCTATTACAATGTTGCTGAAGTATGAACTGAACTCTTCAACAACCTGTATATAAAGGTCCTTTGGAAATGTTGTCTGAGTAACTACAAGAACAGGAGTATCGGGATCAAGGACAGAAGAAACATCTTTGAAACTGTCACGGTCACTAACAAAAAGACAGGAGATATCCTCTCCTTCTTCAGTTTTTGTTCCAAGCAGGCATAGTGTTTCGGCGTGGTTTTTCACACCCAAGACAATTATTTTTCTTCCTTCTTTGTAATAACGGCGGATGCTGTTTTTTGTTGTAAGGATGTTCTGACAGGTTGAATCAATCAGTTTGTAGCCTGCTTTGACAAAATCCTCTCTGAGCTGATCAGGAATTCCATGTGCTCGGATTAAGGCAAATCCGGGTTCCCCGTCCTCCGGTTTCTTTATTACCTTCAGACCTTCCTTCTCATAGTATTTGGTTATATCAGGATTGTGTATGAGCGCACCAATACTGTAGGCGGGAAGATTTTCCTTCTTTCCCGCCTTCAGACATGAGTTTGCTTTTTCTATTGTACTTTTAACTCCGTAACAAAAACCCAATACGGAGCTTCTGATTATTTCCAATTATTCTTCTGTTTTGGGCTCTTCTGCCTTGGGTTCTTCTGCCTTGGGCTCTTCAAGTTTGAGCTCTTCTGCCTTTTTCTTTGACTTCTTGGGAGCCTCTACAACTTCTTCTGCCTTAGCCTTTGTTTCTGCCTTGGCTGCAGGAGCTGCGTTAAGAACCTGAGAAATAGCACTCTTGTTGAACTCAATGCGAGTGTCACTGTCAACTTTGACAACAACTGTGGTTTCCTTGACTGCAGAAACTGTTCCGCGGATACCGCCGATTGTGACAATCTTGTCGCCTTTCTTCAGAGCTGCCATCATTTCTTTGGCTTCCTTGTCTCTCTTTCTCTGAGGTCTGATCAGAAGAAAGTAGAAGATTGCTACCATTGCTACCAGCATGATGAGTGTGCTGGACATTCCGGCTGTTCCGGCTGCTGATCCTGTTGCGGCTGCATCAGAAGAAACTGTGCTTCCCATTGCCATTATAAGTGAATACATTTTTATTCCTCACTATTAGTTATTTTCTTGACTAATTTACACTGAATATATATCAAATGTCAAACTTTCTATTTGTGGGACGGCAGAAACGGGAGGAACGGGAGGGGCGCCAGGAACGGGAGGAACGGCATAATACGGCAAAGTTGGGCAGCATACAAAAAAGGCACGCCCTAGAGCGTGCCTTTGTGTCTGGTCTGTCAGGATTGTCAGTAACCCATACCCATTCCGCCAGCCGGTGCAGCAGGTGCTGCAGGTTCCGGAGCAGGAATATCAGTAATTGCACATTCTGATGTAAGAATCAGAGCTGCAATGCTGGCTGCGTTCTGAAGAGCGCTTCTTGTAACCTTGACAGGGTCAATAATACCGGCCTGAACCATGTTGACCCACTTATCGTTGTTTGCATCATAGCCAACACCCTGTTCGGAGTTCTTACAGCGGTCTGCAACAATTGCTCCGTCCTGGCCTGCATTCTCTGCAATCTGTCTGATGGGCTCTTCAAGAGCTCTGCGGACAATTCTGTAACCGATCTTTTCCTCTTCTGTGAGAGCAGAAAGGTCTGTTGACTCCATCTTCTTTGAAGCCTGTGCAAGAGCAACTCCGCCGCCGGGGATTACGCCCTCTTCAATAGCAGCTCTTGTTGCGTTAACAGCATCTTCAACTCTGTGCTTGCGCTCTTTGAGTTCAACCTCTGTTGCTGCACCGACATTGATAACTGCAACTCCGCCTGCAAGTTTTGCAAGACGTTCCTGAAGCTTCTCACGATCATAGTCACTTGTTGTATCTGCAATCTGGCGTCTGATCTGGCCAATTCTGTCCTTAATTGCCTCTGCTTCACCCTTGCCGTTGATGATTGTTGTGTTTTCTTTCTCAACTTTGACACTCTTTGCTCTTCCAAGCTGTGCAAGCTCTGTGCTCTCAAGCTTCATGCCAAGTTCTTCAGAAACAACCTGTCCGCCTGTAAGAACTGCAATGTCTTCAAGCATGGCCTTTCTTCTGTCTCCGAATCCGGGAGCCTTAATTGCACAGACATTGAGTGTTCCGCGCAGTGAGTTAACAACGAGCGTTGTAAGTGCTTCACCGTCAACATCCTCAGCAATGATGAGAAGCGGCTTTGAAGCCTGAACAACTTTCTCAAGAACAGGAAGAAGTTCCTTCATTGAAGAAATCTTCTTGTCGTAAATAAGAATGTACGGATCTTCAAGGGTTGCTGTCATGCTGTCACGGTTGTTTGCAAAATATGCTGAAATGTAACCGCGGTCAAACTGCATTCCTTCAACAAAGTCTGTTGTTGTTTCAATGTTCTTTGACTCTTCAATTGTGATTACACCGTCCATGCCAACCTTTTCCATGGCATTTGCAATCTCTTCACCAATTGCGTTGTCGTTGTTTGAAGAGATTGTAGCAACCTGCATAATCTCTTCTTTTTCGTGGACTTCTCTGGACTCTGCCTTGATTGCAGAAACTGCATCTGCAACGGCTTTATCAATTCCACGTCTGATTCCCATGGGATTAACTCCGGATGAAACGCTCTTCATTCCTTCCTTTGTAATTGCCCATGCGAGCACTGTTGCTGTTGTTGTTCCGTCTCCGGCAACATCATTTGTCTTGGCGGCAACTTCTTTTACAAGCTGTGCGCCCATGTTCTCAAACGGGTCTTCAAGTTCTACTTCACGTGCAACCGTGACACCGTCTTTTGTAATCATCGGAGCACCGTATTTTTTGTCGAGCAGGACAGTCCTTCCCTTGGGACCAAGAGTTGTCATGACTGCTTTTGCAATCTGCTCTACACCTGAAACCAGAGATTTTCTGGCTTCTTCACTGAATTGAAGCTGTTTTGCCATTTTTATATCCTCTTTTTATAGATATTTGCCTTTTAGCAAAAATAAGATACTAACACTTTATTCAAAAATCAAGTACAACCCTGTTGCAAACACACATGCAAATGTGTTGGAAACAAAATTGACCATATCATTATCCATCCACTTTATTCCATGAATGTAGGAATTACTGTTTCCGTCCTTGTCAAAAGGTTTTTCAGACCAATTTCCTTCCTTGTCTTTGTAAAGAACCTGTACAAGTGCACCTAAAAGCGAATCTATTATGCACCCCGCAAAACCTGCAAGGCAGATAAAAGAAGCTCCTGCTTGGGTATGGGGATTTTTAAACAAAAGAGCCCACAGAGTAGCAATGAAGGCACTTGCGGCAAAGCCGGACATTGTTCCGAATGCAGTAACTCCTCCGCTCATTCCGCTATCTACCGGTCTGAATGTAATTATTGAAACCGGCCTTGAGCGGCTTATTCTGCCCATTTCACCTGCAAGCGTATCTGAAAAGGCCTCCGCAATGCTTGCACCGAACATAACCAGTGCAACTTCGTTTGAAGAGAACAAATACCACAATGAGGCAATTGCAGCCATAAGGCCGTTTGCAAAAACCTGTGACCAGTCCCTGGCCCCTTCTTTTGTTTCAACTTTTCTTCCGTATGAAATCTGGTGTTTACGCAGTTTGCCTGCAAGGTTTGAAAGAACAAAGAAGACCAAAAACAGGACAATGCCTTCAATTCTCAGTCCCCACATAACGGAAAAACCCAAAAGCACAGCAGCCAAAGCACCTGAAACAGTGAGCTTATGGCTTGCATATGCAATGACTCCGATAATTCCCATCAGCAGAAAAATTGCCAAAGGAGCAAGAGGCCAAGGCAGAGAAAAAAGAAGGACGTTGGCTTTCTCAAACATTTAGCAGCCCCGTCATAACAAAAATGACCAGCGGCACGGAAATATTATCCAAGCCGAACGGTGTGTATGCCTCTGTCAGAGTAGCAGCAAGAGCCGTACAAATACAGAGCCATAGCGGTTTTCCTGTCAGTGCAAGACAGACTGCAAAAACCACAACGAAAACAGTCAAACTTCCCACATAGGTCTTTTTCTCAGATCCGGGAAGTTTTTTAGAACCGAACTTAATACCCATCAGAGCTGCAAGTCCGTCCCCATAGCCCATTCCAAGAAGTGCAGATGCACAGGCCTGCTTTGTTCCGCAACCCAGGTGGACCAAAAGAACAATGAAAGCCATAACAATCGGATACTGGACAGTACCCAAACTGCGTCTTGAGCCGGTATTAAGCTCTATCATCAGATTTATTGCTGCAAATGCAAGAAGACCTGCAAAAGGAATGTACCACGATTCAATCATGTACAGGTATATAAACGCAAAGTTTGATACACCTATATGTACGAGTTTTCGGGCAACTTCCTTTGATAAACTGCCAAAGGGCTGATTCTTCTTGATAAAATAGGCAACGGTCCACCAGAAAACAATGAGTAAAACCGTCAGAATCAGCCCAAGCAGATCATTACCATGCATGGCCGCCGCCTCCACCGAATCCTCCGCCGGAGAATCCGCTTGAGCCGAATCCGCCTCCGCCTATTGAGTGGGAACCGCCGCCTGTGGTAGAGAGAACAGTAGATCTGAAAGAGTTGTTCATTCTTGAAGACATGTGGCTGAAGAAATAGGCATCTACCAGTGAGTCTCCAACATACCAGCTTGGAGCCGGTATTGTTATTGAAGCAAACTTCTTTGCCCATGTATCTTCAAGTCCCAGAACTATGGCATAACTGAGAACCTTGTAGTAATAATCCGGATTGTCCTTGATCATCAGTTTCAGTTCATCAATTGTAACTTTCTGAATAAACTCTCTGTAGCCGAGAATCTGCTCAAGAAGCTTGTTGCCGTACTCACTGCGTCTGACAATTATTGCACTGAAGAAGCCTGTTGTCGTTGAACACAGAACGCAGAACAAAAGCAGAGAGAAGTTCATTTGCAACTCTACAAAGGCAAGAATTGAAGACAGGATGAGAACAATCACAACTGAAGGTATAAGACAGCCAACTGCTGAGGCAATCTTTGACTTTGTCACATACCATTTTCTGATTACACTTCTGATTATCGCGTTGTTAATCAGACTGAATGCAACAGCAGGGAACGAAAGGAAGAATCCGTACTGTACAGAATACTCCTGAAGGAATGTTCCAAGAATAAACAGAATCATGGGAACAATTGAAACTGCAAAGAACAGAGCTGAAAGAGCCTTTGATTTTGAATCTTCAAGGGCCCTTTCCTTCTTGAAGTAAGAGCCGGTAGAAACCTTTGTTCTGACTACAACTTCTGCAAAGTTGCTTCTCTCCAGATCTTTGATTGAAACAACATCACCACGTTTGAAAAGACCGTCAAACAGTTTTCTTTCAAAAGCCGGTGTATCCTTGGGAAGATCCTTGAGTTTTGTAAACTCAAATTTATTCTTCTTGGGTTCTGCAATGGAAAGATACCCTGCATCTGCCCAGTAGTAGATCATTGAGGTAATGTCCTTGTCATCCACCTGCCCGTCTGCAACGTAGCCTACGGGGAGCGGAGAAAGACCGTCCGGAGCTTCAAAACGTGCTGTAACGATTGGAACTCTGTCCCTGCCTGCAAAGAACCAAGCCAAGGCTGCAAGGGCCACACAGATTATGCTGACAATATAACCGAGGTATGTGAAAAGAGCCCTGAAGTCCCAAGCGGAACGTGCTCCCTCATACCAAGAATCAGGCAACTGAACCCTAATTGTTACAGCCTCACCTGCTTTTATGTTTTCAACAGTTCCGGTGATTGTAATTGAAGAACCGTTGTTTTTTACACTGAAAGGAACCTGGTCAGTAGACCCGCGTCTGCCATATGTAACCCATATCTGAGCATCTGACAGAGCACACGGAACGGTAACAGAGAAAGATGCCTTGTTGATAGGAATCTCCCAGCCGTCGCCTACCAAGTTGAAATAGAACTCATCATAGCCGTCATTTGTATCGGCTCCGATATCGTAGTTGTAGCTGATTGTGTAAGATTTTCTACCCGTATATGTCTCTGAAGCAGAACCTATCTTCATGATAAGGAATCCGTCTTCTGTATCGGTATCAAAAGGATCTGAGCACCTTACATTAGATATTCGGATATTGCGCTGAACATCCCCTGTTCTGTATTCCTTGGGGATGTATCTGTAAAAACCATGATGGGGGCCACCGTAGTTGAACACGTAAGATTCTTTTACGCTGTTCACAGCATTTTTGCCAACAATGACCTCCATATCAAGGCTGTCTATTTCATAGTCCGCTGCAAAAAGAGCAAAGACGCAGAAAAAGACAGCCAAAATAAGGATTGTTTTTTTCATTAGAACTGTACTTTAACGTTCTGGCGTTCAGCCTCATTGACCTCAAGATAGGCCATCTTCTTGAATTTTCCGCCAAAGAAACCTGCAATCAGGTTGTTGGGGAAGGTCTCAATAGTTGTATTGAAGGTCTTAACCACTGCGTTGTAATACTTTCTGGCCTGAAGGATTTCTCCCTCAAGTTTTGTAAGCTGTGCCTGAAGGTCCTGGAAATTCTGGTTGGCCTTGAGCTCAGGATAGGATTCACTGAGGGCAAACAGGCTCTTAAGGGTGCCTTCAAAGGCCTTGTCAGCCTTGTCTTTTTCTTCCAGGCTGCCGCCCGATACATTCATAGCTGCATTTCTTGCGTTGATTACTGCAGTAAGTGTTGAACTTTCGTGCTTTGCATAGCCCTTTACGGTCTCTACGAGGTTAGGAATAAGGTCGTAGCGCTGCTTCAAATGAACATCAATCTGTGCTGCAGCTTCCTCTCCCTGATTCTTCAGTCCGACAAACTTGTTGTAAGCAGATCCGATGATAAGTACCAGAAGCAGAACAACTGCAATTACAATGATTAAAGTTACCATTTATCTTTCTCCTTTTTCAGTTCAAATTCCTAAGAGTGAGGCATAGGCAACAAGGTTATCATTGCCCTCTCCTCCGTTCAGTACCTGTTTTGCAAGAACCTTTCCAAGCTGGACGCCTTCCTGGTCAAAGCTGTTAATATTCCAGGCAAAGCCCTGGAACATAACTTTGTTTTCAAAGTGTGCAAGAAGAGCTCCGAGTGTAAACGGATCAAGTTTGTCTGCAAAAAGCAGAGAACTGTAACGTCCGCCCTCAAAATCCTTGTTGGGGTTCACTGTGTTCTTCTTTCCCTGTGCAAAGGCAACAATCTGTGCTGTAAGGTTTGCATTAAGTTTCTTTCTGCTTGTTGCTCCATCAACAACACTGTCCAGGTCTCCCTGGTTATCCTTGAAACCAATGAACTGCATGGGAACAACATCGGTCCCCTGGTGCAGAAGCTGGTAGAAGCTGTGCTGACCGTTTGTTCCGGGTTCGCCAAAGACTACCGGGCCTGTCTTGTAGGACAGCTGCTTGCCGTCCCTGCTTACATGCTTTCCGTTGGACTCCATATCAAGCTGCTGCAGGTGAGCCGGGAAGCGGTTGAGCATCTGGCTGTAAGGAAGAACTGCAGTATATGGGAAACCCATAATGTTTCTCAGATAGACACCTATCATGGCATCCATAAGCATTCCGTTCTTTCTGATATTAGGTTCAAGAGCCTTAACATCTTCTTCGTGTGCACCGTCAAGAATCTGCTTAAAGACATCAAAGCCGTAAGTAAGGCTGAGAATTACTCCGCCGACGGCACTTGTTGAGCTGTAACGGCCTCCAATGTAGTCATCCATGAAGAACACAGCTGCAAGTCCGGGGGTCTTTGCAAGCGGGCTTGTATTTGATGTTACGGCAACCATGTGTTTC
>CADCOT010000135.1 GCA_902803145.1 uncultured Spirochaetales bacterium
GGGCAGCTTCCAAAGCTTCAAATTTGTGCTGCATGTCTTCTGATGTGTTTTCTGTTTTTGCCATAGTCAAACACTCCTAAATATATTCATCAAGCGGTTATTTCAATATCACATCGGAATCTGCAATTATTGTTACAGGTCCCATGTTTTCGTACTTTACAACCATATCAGCCCCAAATACTCCATGACCCACTGTCAGGCCCGAATTCTCCATATACTTTATGAAGTACTCATAGAGCTTTTCTGCATGATCCGGTTTTCCTGCCTGATCCCAAGAAGGCCTGTTTCCCTTACACAGGTTTGCATAGAGGGTAAACTGGCTTACAACCAGGATCTGGCCACCAACATCTTCAACGCTCAGATTCATCTTATGGTTCTCATCTGCAAAGATTCTGAGCTTTCTTATCTTGTCCGCAAGCCTACCGGCGATATCCTCATTATCAGAATCCTGAACTCCAAGGTAGATAAGAAGACCCTTTTCAATACTGCCTGAAACAACACCGTCAACACTTACCTGTGCGTTTCTGACACGTTGAAGAACAGCTCTCATCTTTCACCGCCGGTCAGAGAATTTACAAAAGCACCCTTGTCAGGACTTGCAAAGAAGGCAGAACCTGCAACCATTACATCTACCCCTGCATCTCTGACATCACGGCATGTAAGTTCATTTACACCGCCGTCAATTGAGATAAGATACTTTCTGTTACCTCTCAGCTGCTTAAGCTGTCTGACCTTATCCAAAGTATAAGGAATAAGGCTCTGACCTCCAAAACCGGGATTAACGCTCATTACAAGAACCAAATCTGCAACATCCAAAACGCATTCAATTGCGCTTACAGGTGTTGAAGGAACTATTGAAACACCGGCAAGACAGCCAAGGCTCTTAATCTTGTTAAGAGTTCTGTCCAGATGAACACAGGCTTCAGAATGAACAGTAATTGCCTGAGCACCTGCCTTAGCAAAAGCCTCAACATGGTTCTGCGGATTCTCAATCATAAGATGAACATCATAGAAAAGATCTGAATGAGGTCTGATATCTGAAACAAATTTAGGACCGAAGGTGATATTAGGAACAAAGGTTCCGTCCATAACATCCAGATGAACCCACGGAGCACCGGAAGATTTGATATCTTTAAGGGCTCCCTTTATGTCTGAAAAATCAGCTGATAAAACAGACGGTGCAACAATAATCTTTGACATATCGTTATTCTAACATTTCAATGCTGTTTTGAGAATATTTTCAATTAATGAAATTGCAATTTTTTCTTATCAGCTGTTTAGGCATTGTAGAAGTTGCTTTTTTAAAGAATAGGTGTTATATTTTATTACAGATAAACAACAGATTGAATTTCCGAGCAGACAAGAAGTCTGCCCGGTTTGTTTTTCAATTTGAGACGGAGAAAAAATATGAACGCCAAGAAAGTTAAAGACTTGATAGGAAATGATTTATGGAATTCAAATTCCACTGCTGTTGTTAAAGTTGCTGCTTTTGATGCTGCAGAACAGGCCATAACAAAACTCAAGACTCCGGAGGAAAAGGCAGACTTCAGAGAACTCTGCGCCTTGGATTCTGAAGACAACGGCCAGGGCAGACTCCCTATCCTGCCAAGATACCTCAGATCAGTTTGCGGAAAACATCCTGTAGATGACCGCTATATCCTTGGTGTATTTGATGACTACTACCATGACAACAAGTGGGATGAAGTTTTCTTCCTGGGAAAGAAGATTCTCTCCTTCAATGAAAGCCCCTACATTCTCAAAGCCCTTGCAGAAGCATATGAATTCAAGGGAGATGAGGAAAATAAGATTTACATGTGGGAGCGTCTTGCAAAGGCAGACCACTCAGAGACAGATGTCTTCTACAAGCTTGCCCAGCACTATGAAAAAACTTCAAATCCCCAGATGGCTCTGAACTGCTACAGAAGAGCAATTATCAGACACATCAACGCTTCTCAGCTTGATGCAATTAAGAACATCTGGCCCATGATTGTTGCGCTTAAGATTGACCAGACTGATTATCTTGCTCAGCTTGCTGAAAAGACAGCACGCGCAATGGGCGGAGAACTGGCAGTAAGCTTCCTCATTGATATTTACGGAACAACTGACTTTGACCTGAACTCAAAGATTCGTCTCCTCAAGATAATTCTTGACTATGACACAAATAATGCCTTTGCATGTGAACACATTGTTGCCCTGTTCAGAGAAAAGTATGCAGACAATCCCCGCTTGGACTTCTGTCTTGAAAACACAGGAATTCTTTACAACTACATGAACGCAAACCTTGCAGTTCAGAAGTTTGAAAAGGAAATTGAGTTTGTAGAAAACGCCTTTGTCTGGCACAACACATGGCACCTTGGAAGAATCAGAAAGATTGAGCAGGATGAAATCTACATCCAGTTCACAACCCGTAAAGATCTTCACAAGATGAGCTGTGAAATGGCCTTCTCAAGCCTCAGAGTCCTTCCCAAGAAGCACATCAGAGTTCTCAAGGCAGGTGCAAAGCCGGAGCAGATTCGTGAAAAGCTTCTCTCTGACGTTGCATGGGGTGTTGAAATGATGTTCAACTCCTTCAACGACCAGGTAACTCTCAAACAGATGAAGGAAGAACTTGTTCCTTCCGTACTCACAGAAAGTGATTGGACAGATTGGCAGAAGAAGGCAAAGAAAGAACTTGTTTCCAACCCCTACTACTGCATTTCTGATGACAATGCAAATGTTTTTGAACGCAGAGACACTCCCATGAGTTTTGAAGAAAAGCAACTTCGCAACTTCCAGAGAGAAAAGACATTCTTTGGCAGATACTCAGTTCTTAAAGAGCTTATCCGCCAGAACGGCGATACTGACTCTGAAGAATTCTCAAAGATGATCGGTTACTTTGAGAACGAACTCAAATCTGATTCCGAGTATGCTCTGTGCTCATTCATTATCATTGACAGCCTTGGCTACGGTCACACAGATACTGACTTTGAGCAGCTCTATGAAGGTCTTAGCCCCGAAGCAAGAACCAAGGTCTATGACAGCATTGATGATGCAGAACTCAGACGCGTATTTATTGACTGCGTAATGAAGTATGATGAAGCATGGCAGACAGCACTTGTTCCTCTTCTCTACTCCAGTCCTTCAACATACCTTCTTTCCTGCATTGCAAACGGACCCAAGAAGCGCATTATTACAGATGTTCTTACAGAGGCAATTCAGAACTGCACTGCCAACCCGGATCTTTCTCTCTTCCTGTTTAAGAACTACACAGACAAGGATTGGGAGAATGCAAGATTCACAGCTGAAGAGATTATCACTTCAAAGCTCTCACTTCTGATGAATATTGGAAACAAGGTAAGCCACGAAGTTGATACTCAGAACAACAAGGCAAGGATGAAGGTTCTTGTTGATGACCTGTTCGGAAAGAACAGTGTTAAGGACTACCTTGCAAACTGTGAAACAGCCCAGGCAAGAAGAATTGTTTCTTACATTGAGAACAATCCTGCACTTGATGAAAAGTACTGGATTGAAACCAAGCACTTCATCCTGACAAACCGCAGTGACAATGAGCAGATTCTCGGAAAAGCAGAAGAACCTATTTCAGAGTCACGTTTAATTCCTAAGGGATTCCTCTGCACAAGAAAGATGTTTGTTGCAAAGACCCAGGAACTTGACCACGTAATGAACGTAGAAATTCCTGAGAACTCAAAGGAAATCGGAATAGCCCGTGACCTTGGAGACCTTAGAGAAAATGCAGAATATCAGTATGCAAAGGACAAGCAGAAGAACCTCAATGCCCTTATGAATACTCTTACCAATGAAATTGACATGGCAAAGATTATTGAACCAGAAGATGTTGATCTGAACTATGTTGAATTCGGTACAAAGGCTACATTCAAGGATAATCTGAACAACTGCAAGGTTGTACACACAATCTTCGGTCAGTGGGAAGCAAATCCTGAAAAGAACATTCTTAACTTCCAGGCTCCTCTTGTACAGAAGCTATACAACATGACACTTGGAGAAAACAAGAAGTTTGAGATTAACGGAATTAAATACGATCTTACTGTAGAAAAGATTGAACTTGCAGACTTTGATCTGAACTGATTTCAGATTTCAAATCCGGCCTCTTTCAACTCAGACCTCAAAAAAGGTCTGAGTTTTTTTCCTTTAAGCTCTGATATAGTTATCCATTCAAGTTTGGAAAACTCTTTTGCCTTTACCGGATATTCTTCATCAACCTTGAAAAAGAAGCATGTCCATTTGAAAAGAGGAAACTTCAGTGTCCAGCTGCCGTAGGGCTTTGCTTCTTCTGCAGTTGTGAATCTGATACCGGCCTCTTCGTACAGTTCTCTTAAGGCAGCCTGGATATCACTCTCACCTCTTTCTTTGGCTCCGCCCGGCATACACCAAGTGCCTCTGAAAGGAGGATCGTCCTTTCCGCGCTCTCCAAGTAAGAGTTTTCCATTGCAGACTAGAAGAGAACCTGCCCCTCTGTACGGAATTCTCATTTTCTGTTCAGTCCTCCGTCTGCATAGAATCTGTCCAGATATTCTTTTTTAAACGATTCAAAGCGGTTTTCTTCAATTGCCTTTCTGACTCTCAACATAAGGTCGTACAGATAATGAAGATTGTGCTCGGATGCAAGCATTCCGCCAAGCATCTCATTACACTTGAACATATGGTGCAGATATGCACGGCTGTATCTAGTACATGCAGCACAGGTGCAGCCTTCCTGAATAGGTCTGTCGTTGAACCTGTTAAACGAACGTG
Organism: uncultured Spirochaetales bacterium; assembly: GCA_902803145.1. Lineage (GTDB taxonomy): Bacteria > Spirochaetota > Spirochaetia > Sphaerochaetales > Sphaerochaetaceae > RUG14846. Next base: position 4,753 of record CADCOT010000135.1, read on the forward strand.
TAAGATTGAGCATTCCGTCATCTGTAAATACACTTCCGTGCCTTGCCTGTCTTGTTGCAAGAACACAGTCAAACAGGTCAATTCCGTTTGATACAGCTTCAAGAATATAATCAACAGTGCCTATTCCCATTACATATCTGGGTTTTTTATCCGTGACAACATCGGCCGTTAAGGCCAGATAATGACAAAAATCTTCCTTGGACTCTCCAACACTCAGGCCACCAATAGCAATGCCGGGGAAGTCCATATCACTGATAGTTTTGGCACTTTCCTTTCTAAGGTCCTCATAAAATCCGCCCTGGACAATTCCAAAGAGGTTTCCGCGGAAGGCACGCCCTGTCAGCTCCTCAAGGCTGTCACGCCTTGCAATGGCCCTCTCAGCCCACTTATGAGTCAGATCCATGGCCTTTTTGGTCTTTCTCCAGTCAATTCCCGGAGGCGAACAGATATCTAAAACCATGGCAATATCAGAGCCAATAACCTGCTGGATATCTACAACCTTTTCAGGTGTGAACTCGTGGCGACTGCCGTCAATATGGCTTTGAAACTTGATTCCTTCATCAAAAATCTTTCTAAGCTGTGAAAGTGAGAAAATCTGAAAGCCACCGCTGTCGGTAAGGATATTTCTGTCCCAATCTGAGAATTTGTGAAGGCCGTCAAACATCTTCAGAACATCACAGCCAGGTCTGAGATACAGGTGGTAGGTGTTGCCCAGAATAAGGTTGTACCCTATCTCCTTTACCGTGCTGTGGTACATTCCCTTCACTGTTCCGTTGGTACCTACAGGCATGAAAGCCGGAGTTGTTACTGTTCCGTGAGGAAGGTTCAGAAGTCCTGTTCTGGCCTTTGAATTGGAATCGTTATGTGTTATCTGAAAAAAGTTATCCATTAATTTTCCTTGCAATCAGACTCAAAATAATAATGACTATGAAAGGAACAAGGGTCCCCATTGCAGGAGCAATAATACCCTGACTAGCCATCATTACGGTCATCATTCTTACAACATAGTATACTACGGCTGTTGCAACAGAAATAATTATACTGATAAACAGTACGTTTTTCTTGTACCTGTAGTTCATTGAACAGGCAATTATAATCATCACAAGCGGCGTAAGACAGTTCAGTATCCTGTCCCAGTATGAACTTGCCATTTGGTAGTACTTGCTTATGTCTATCATTCTCATCTGCTTAATATATGAAGCAGCTTTTCCTAAAGGCATTGAAGTTACATCATCAGAAAGGTTTCGGAACATATCAGGTGTAAGCTTCATTTCCGGCAGCTCAAGTTCTTCCGAGTAACTTACGCCGTTGTCGTAGATATTTGCAACATAGAAGACCCAGAGCTGTTTTTCATCATCCCATCTGGCATATTCTGCGTTGATTCTCTTAATACTGTCTTTGCCAGATATGTAACTGACCTTATACAGTGTCTTGTTGCTGTGTATATAGCTTTCAGCATAGACCATGTAGGATTGAGTCATATCACTGATTGATACATTGTAGCTGTTTTCCAAGGCATCCGAACCTGTGGTACAGGACTCAAACAGGGCCTGTTTGTTTGAAGTTGCAGGAATACTTGCACCCTCGCTGAACAAAAAGAAAAATGCACTCAGGGCCACGCCTGTAATCAATATAGGCTTGATAATGTCAGAGTACTTTATGCTTGAATTCAGAACTGCAATTATTTCATTGTTTGCATGAAGCATTGAAAGAAAATAAGTTACTGAAAACAGAAAAGATGGTCCGATTGTAAACAGAATTGCCTGGGGAAAGTACAACAGAGTCAGAGCAATTACATTTCCTGAAGAAACAGAATAAGTGACGTAGGAATCAAGGTTTCTGAAAAGATCCACACCCAACATCATGAAGGCAGAAAGCAGCGTTACTGCAATTCCTATCTTGAGAACTGAAGAAACTGTGTACTTGGTATAGATTTTCATCTCTTGTACAGCCTCCATAAAAGGACGCTTCCCAAAATGAAAACCGTAATATTGGGTGCCCAGAGATATAGCATTGGGTTAGCAGAAGTTACTATCGCTCTTGTATGCATGTAGAAAAGGTAGAACCAGTACATACAAGCTGCAAACATTGACAGACCGAATCCTGTAAGGCGACCGTATTTCATCCTGAAAAATGAAAGAGGCAGAGCAAGAATAACAAGGATAGTACATGCAGCAGAAAGAGCAAGTTTCTTGGCAAGTTCCGAGCGGTAGTACTGGTAGTAGAAACTGAAAACATCCTCATTTTCCAACTCCTGCACCCTATCAACCTGGTTTACAATCAGATTCAAATCCGAGTACCCGACAGAGGAATTGGTCTCCAAATCCTTAAGGCTCTCTCCCAGGTTTTCACGGGCAGCCTCCAGATTCTCAAGATGCTGGGCAAGAATTTCTTCATTCTCAATCTTTCTTTCTGCAATCTTTTCTCTAAGCTCATGAACAGACATCTGAGACGGCGTTATGGGATTGTAGCCGTCAGTTACTGCAGAAAGATTAATGTACATTGTCATATTCTGTGCCTGAGCCAGTGAAAAACTCTCTGCAGAACCCTGGTCTGTAATCAGGATTTCAGGTTGCTCAAGATCAATGCGGTAAATCAGCCTCTCAAGGTCCACAAGCTGTATACTTGCCTTCGGCGATGCAACTGCGCGGCTTCCGCTTCTGTCTGAGTCATCAAGAATCAGAACATTGTAGATTATACTGTCTTCAACAGCCCCGTTGGAGATGATTCTGTTTCCAAACCTTGTAGAACTGTAGCTTTCAAGCTGAACAGTAGGAACTCTTGATAAAATCTCTCCGTACATCTTTCTGTATTCCTGTGCTGTAAAAGGAATTAAATAGTCTGCAACACAGAAAGTCATTGCAGAAAAAACTACAGAAATCAGCACAATCGGAAGAAATATTCTTTTGATATTTATTCCGCAGGACCTCATGGCAAGAATCTCATTGTTTGAAGATAACTTCCCTATCACCATGCTGGCTGCAGTAAGAGATCCAAAGGGAATTGTGTACATGAGAAACTGGGGAATAAAGAGAATTACAAGAACAATCATATCGGAAACAGTTATGTTTCTAATGGCAATTCTCTGAGCAAAAACCAGAATCTGATTTATGAAGAAGATAAAAAAGAAAAAGGCAAAGGACACAAGGAAAGAAAGAACGTACTCGCGTCCGATATAGCTGCCAAGAAGTGTTAAACTGTTAAACGCCGGTCGACCCGAACCCGCCTTCACCTCTTTCAGTTTCATCTAGTGTCTTTACCTCTGTAAACTGCGCATGTATGCAGGGAGCAATAACAAGCTGCGCAATTCTGTCACCGTTTTTAACGGTAAAATCCTCATTTGAAAGATTAATGAGAATTACTTTAACTTCTCCCCTGTAATCTGCATCTACAGTACCGGGAGTATTAAGAACCGTAATCCCGCTCTTAGCTGCAAGACCGGACCTGGGGCGAACCTGGGCCTCAAAACCGGCAGGAAGGGCCATTCTGATTCCCGTAGGAATCAAAGCCCTTTCCATTGGTTTGAGAACAACGCTGCCGTTTGGCAGATATGCGTGTAAATCGGCCCCGGCTGCAAGTTCGGAGCCGTATACAGGGATACTGGCTCCGTCCTCAAGCATAAGTCTGACGTTACAATCAGTCATTCTTCTTGTGGCCCTTGCGATCACGATCAAACGGACGTCTGGGTCTGTCTGACTTGGGTTCTTCAGCCTTGGCTCCGTCCGGATCAATTGCATCAATGTAAGAAAGGCTGAGCTTTCCGCCTGTGCGATCAATCTCAAGAAGCTTTACAGGAATAACCTGACCAAGTTGGAGAACATCACTTACGTTTTCAACTCTTGTTCTTGCAAGCTTAGAAATGTGGCACAGACCTTCCTTTCCGGGAAGAATTTCAACAAAGGCACCGAAGTCCATAATGCGCTTTACTGTACCCTGGTAGATCTTTCCAACCTCGGGCTCCTCAATAATGGCCTTGACCATTTCAAGAGCTGCCTGTGCACTGGCTGTGTTCTTACCGTAGATGATAACTGTTCCGTCGTCATCAATGTTGACCTCAGCACCTGTGACCTGTGCAATTCCCTTGATTGTCTTTCCGCCTGTACCGATAACAGCACCGATCTTGTCCTCATCAACCTTAGTTGTGAGAATCTTGGGAGCGTACTTGTTAATCTCAGGTCTGGGACCGGCAAGAGTCTGCTCCATGATACCCAGAATGTGATATCTGCCCTCTTTGGCCTGCTGGAGAGCCTTGCTCATAATCTCAGGTGTAACACCTGCAATCTTAATATCCATCTGGAAGGCTGTGATACCGTCACGGGTACCAGCTACCTTAAAGTCCATGTCTCCAAGGTGGTCTTCCTCTCCAAGAATATCAGAGAGAACCTTGTACTTTTTGTAGTCTGCACCTTCTGTGATAAGGCCCATTGCAATACCTGCAACAGGCTTGTCAATCGGAACACCGGCGTCCATAAGTGAAAGACAGCCGCCGCAGACTGAAGCCATTGAA
>CADCOT010000136.1 GCA_902803145.1 uncultured Spirochaetales bacterium
CCCATTGCAATACCTGCAACAGGCTTGTCAATCGGAACACCGGCGTCCATAAGTGAAAGACAGCCGCCGCAGACTGAAGCCATTGAAGAAGAACCGTTAGATTCCATAATCTCTGAAACAACACGTACTGTGTAGGGGAATTCATCCTTTGCAGGAACAACGGCCTGAAGGGCACGCTGAGCAAGATGACCGTGACCGATCTCTCTTCTTCCTGTTGTAAGACGTCCTGTCTCACCTACTGAATACGGAGGGAAGTTGTAGTGCAGCATGAAGTTGCTGTAGTTCTTGTCTCCGTCAATGTTATCAAAGAGCTGCTCATCCTGAACTGTTCCGAGAGTTGTAACAGCAAGGCTCTGAGTTTCACCTCTTGTAAACAAAGCGCTTCCGTGTGTTCTGTCAAGAACTCCTACTTCACATGTAATAGGTCTGATCTCATCAACCTTTCTTCCGTCAATTCTGATTCCGTCATCAAGAATTGAAGCTCTGAGAATCTCATATTCCATGTCATCAAACATCTTTGCAATTTCTTCGTTTGCACCTTCGTGCTCGCTGACAACATCTGCAAAGTGCGCAAGAACCTGAAGTTTTACCTTACCAACCTCTGCGCTGCGGTTCTGCTTTCCCTTAACAAAGAAAGCTTTCTTAACCAGAGGATATGTGTACTCTTTAATGCTTTCCAGCCATGAGAGGTCCTTTTCTTCAGCCTTCATGACGGGGAGTTTCTCTTTACCTGCAATTCTTCTCAGTTCAAGCTGAGCATCGCAGAGTTTTGTGATAACGGGCTGGGCTGCTGCAATGGCGTCAAGCATGTTCTGCTCTGAAACTTCATGTGCACCACCCTCAACCATTGTGATTCCGTCTCTTGTTCCTGCAACTACAATATCAAGGTCTGCATTCTCAATCTGCTGGAATGTGGGGTTGATAACATACTCACCGTCAATAAGTGCAACACGAACACCGGCAATAGGTCCGTTGAAAGGAATGTCCGATACTGTAACAGCTGCACTTGCTGCGTTGATGGCAATGATATCCGGAGTGTTTACCTGGTCAGTTGAAACAACTGTGGGAACAATCTGGATTTCTCTTGAAAATGCCTTATCAAAAAGAGGTCTCATAGGTCTGTCAATGAGACGGCTTACAAGTATTTCTTTATCCTTCGGTTTTGACTCTCTCTTGAGGAAACCTCCGGGAATCTTTCCTGCTGCGTAATACTTTTCGTTGTACTCTACTGATACGGGTACAAAATCAAGCATCTGTGTGGGTTCACCTGAACAACATACAGTTGCTATGACTGCGGAACCTGCATAATGTGCATAAACGGCTCCGTTAGCCTGCTTGGCAATTCTTCCTGTCTCAAAGACAAGGTCCTGATCACCAAGACGGACTGATACTGTTTTTACTTCTGACATTAAATCCATCCTTTACTTCTTTACTTCTTTTTTTCTTCTTTGAACAACAGTTGGGCTGTGCACGAAACACAGCCCCTATAAAAATTGTTATTTTCTGAGACCAAGCTCAGCAATGAGCTTGCGGTATCTCTCAATGTCGTTGTTCCTGACATATTTCAGAAGTCTTCTTCTCTGACCAATCATCTTAAGAAGACCACGGTTTGAAGAGTGATCCTTGGGATTAGCCTTGAAGTGACCCTGAAGGTCGTTGATTCTTGCTGTAAGAAGAGCAATCTGTACTTCTGCAGCACCTGTGTTGTTCTCATTGCCGCCAAACTTGACAATAAGATCTTGTTTCTGTTCCTTTGTAACCATCCTGTTACGCTCCTAAAGGAAAAATAATCTGTCCGGTTTGATCCGTACCTGCAGGTCCAGAGCCAGACAATCCCCTGAAATTACCGCAGTTGCATCACAGTCCACAGGATTGGACGTTGGTGCATCTGAAGCTTTTCCTGCAACCCTTGTCTTGTAAGTTCCGTCTTTAGGAAGGAGCTGTCCAAGGGTACGGATGCTATACAACAGACGTTCCGAGGAAGAGCCGGGAGCTTCTTTTCCCAGGTCTACCTGATACGTTCTGCCAAGCAATGCGGAAGCAGTTTCCGTATCACCTGTAAGGAGACACCTGCGGATCAAAGAGCTGCTTACTTCCATGCCGTTGTAAAGCACAGGAGAAACAACCTTAAGAAAAGCAGATGAAGTGTATCCGGAAAGCAGTTTTTCAATTTCTGCAGGACCCGCACTAGAAGCCGGGTTTCCGCATCTGAAATTGCTTCCAACAACCATTGCGCGCAGCCTGTACGACGTACAAAGCAAGGCAATGAACTCCTCTCCCGTAAGTTTACTCATATCATCAGAAAAGTCAATTATACAGTGATATTTAACCCCTTTTTCAGCAAGAAAATCTTCAAACGCAGAAGCGCTCATAAGGCTATCAAGCTTCACCTCTCTGCCCTTTGCCATCTTGGGGTTGATGTTGAAAGAAATAAGAACACTTTCGCACCCAAGTTCGGATGCTGTTTCTACACACTGTTCAACTATCTTCTGATGACCTCTGTGAAGACCGTCAAATACTCCTATGGTCACCACACAGTCAATATTTCTGAAGCAGGGATCTGCAAAGGCCAAAGTCTTCATTCAGGCCTCCTGTAGTTCTCTGCTCTCTCAACTATTTTGTTTCCGTACTCTTCATCAAGTTTTTCAAGGGTATGAATGTCATCCCAATTAACAGCCTCTTCCAATGTGAAAGGACCTATCTTGGTTCTCTCCAAAGCGGTAAGATATCCGCAGGAACGGCAGGCTTCCCCTAAATCTCTGGCGTAACTTCTAATGTAGGTTCCCTTGGAAACATGAAGTTCAACTGTAAGGTACGGAGAGTTCCAATCAAGGATTTTTGCACTGTAGATTTTTATCTTTCTGCTCTTCATTTCTACAGTTTGACCCTTGCGTGCAAGTTCATAGCTTCTCTTTCCGTCAACATGAATTGCGCTGAAAACAGGCGGAATCTGATCAAGTTCTCCGACCATTGAATTTACCTGTTTTTCAATCACATCAAAAGACGGAACTTGGGCTGTCTTAATCACCTCTCCTTCCGGGTCCAGAGTAGTTGTTTCTTCTCCGAACTTGATAACAGCTCTGTACACCTTATCCATTCCTGTAAGAAGAGGAACTTTCTTTGTAAACTTGCCGCAACATGCAATCAGAAGACCGGTTGCAAACTTGTCCAAAGTTCCGCAATGACCGGTCTTCTTGTTTATGTTTTTCTTAACAAATCTGAGACTGGAAAAAGATGTAACGCCTGCCTCTTTCTTAAGCAGAACTGCAGTGCTTTTGCTAGTCATTTTTTAAGGGATTCAAGAAGGTCGTTGACCCTTGATGCCTCCCTCTGGGTTGTATCTGCCTCAAAGACAAGCTTCGGTGTGTTCCTGGTCTTGAGAATCTTGGCAAGTCTGGCCTGGATAAAGCCTGAAGCGCTCTGCAGGGCAGCAACACTCTTTTCAAGCCTGTTGTCCTCAAGACAGGAAACATAGATTCTGGCAAAACTGTTGTCTTTTGAAAGCTCTATGTCAGTTGCATTGGCAAATCTGCTTAAAGACGGATTCTTGATGTCTCCGTTGACAATCAAAGTGTTAACAGCCTCAAGAATCCTTGATTCAAGCCTTTTTGCGTTGTAGTTCTCCATCAGATGTACTCTCCGGATGTTTCAAGCTTTCTGGCAACTTCCTGAATCTCTACAAA
>CADCOT010000137.1 GCA_902803145.1 uncultured Spirochaetales bacterium
ACAGCTTTCAGGCGGACAGAGACAGCGTGTTGCAATGGGAAGAGCTATTGTAAGAACACCTAAGGTCTTCCTCTTTGACGAGCCGCTGTCAAACCTTGATGCAAAGCTCAGAGGATCCACAAGAAGAGAAATCCTTCTGCTTCACAAGAGGCTGAAGGCAACAATGCTCTATGTTACACATGACCAGACAGAGGCTCTGACACTTGCAGACAGAATTGTATGTATGTCAATGGGACACGTACAGCAGATCGGAACTCCGCTTGAGCTGTACGATCACCCAGCAAACCTCTTTGTTGCAAGCTTTATCGGCCTTCCTCCGATGAACTTCTTTGATGTGAAGGTTGAACTTGGCAAGCTGGTAGGTAAGGGTTTTGAAATTCCTCTTGATGCACACAACATGAAGAGACTTTCAAAGTACGTAGGCAAGGAAATTGTTCTTGGCGTAAGACCTGAAGATTTTGTTGAAGGCGGAGACGTCAAGATTTCTGTCCTTTCCAACGAAAACCTTGGAATGAACACCCTTGTCAATGGACACATTGTTTCAGAAGGCAAAATGCTTGACAGAATTACATGTAAGTTCCGCGGCTGGTGCAACTACAAGAACGGCGATGTTACCGGAATCTCAGTCAAGAGAATGCACTTCTTTGACAAAGAAACCACAAATGCCATTAATGAGGAGAAGTGACAATGAAAGAATTCTTCAGAAAGTTTTTGGTAGGTCTTAAGAGAAAGCCTCAGAACATTGCACTTGCAGCTCTTGTCATCAGCTTTGTCTATTACTCACTTAACCTGACTCTGATTTCCAATACAACTTCAAGAATCCAGGGTCCGGGAATGGGTATTTACGGCTTTGTTACAATGCTGTTTTCAATGCTTTCATTTATGTGCTTTATTAACGCTTTCCCTCACAGAAAGAAGGTTAATATTCCCATGCTTGTCCTTCTGGTTGTCATGATTGCAGCAGTTATTTTCTCTGACATCATGTACAGAAACATAATTGTTGCTGCAACAACAGGAGAGGGAGCAGTTGTGGTTACAGAGGCAACAATCTACATTGCCAAAGCATACACAATGCTCGGAGTACACATTGTACTTCTCATTGTCTTCCTGGCTCTTCTTGCACTGCTTCCTGTTTACAGCAAGCTCATCAAGAAGATTAAGACCAGTGTTGATGTTGAGAGCTACGGAAAGATGAAAAACATTGAAATCAGTGAGTGATTTGAATGGCTAAAAAGGGCAGACAGGAGCCGATAAAAGAGGCTGCTGAATATTACGAACTTAAAACCGAGGCTGTGGAGAATCTTGTTACAGCTGATTCAAGCAATTCTCCAAAGATTCCGGAAGAGGAACTTCGCAAATACAGGCGGAACTCCAACATTCAGGTTCCTAATACAGTCAAAGTTCTGTTTGTAAAGTTCTGGTTTGCTGGGGCGGTCTGCTACTTTGTGATATGGGGACTTGGGTTGTACCTGGGTTCCGTGTTGGATTTGCTGGTTGTTGCAGCCGTGGTGATGGGATTTGTCACGGACCTTCTGGCAAATAACGTATTGAGATTCATGGAGGAGACTCCGGGGGTCAATGAAAAATGGATAATGGTAAGAAAAAGACGTTATGTCAGCCTTATCCTGAACCTGCTCTATGCAGGAGTTCTGATGGCCCTTGTGTATCTGTTCTATGAATATTTGAATATAGCAATTACAACAGCCACCGGAGACAAACAGTCTGTTCCGGTAGGAGTTGAACCGCTACTGTTCGGATTGCTTTATATGGGTTTTGATCTTGCTTTGGTAGGACTCAGAAACCTGATAAAGAAAATCATAACAGGAGCAAAAGGAGTCAGATAAATGGCATACCTTACTTTAAAGGGCATTAACAAAATTTATCCCAATGGTTTTCATGCAGTGCACGATTTCAATCTTGATATTGAGAAGGGCGAGTTCATTGTTTTTGTAGGTCCTTCCGGTTGTGGAAAGTCTACAACTCTGCGCATGATTGCCGGTCTTGAAGACATAAGCAAGGGCGAATTTAAAATTGACGGAGTGCGTGTAAACGAAAAAGGCCCCAAAGCCAGAGGAATTGCAATGGTTTTCCAGAGCTATGCACTCTATCCGCAGATGACAGTATTTGACAACCTTGCATTCGGTCTGACACTTGAAGGTGTTGATGAGGATGTCATAGAGGAAAAGGTCAAGAATGTTGCAAAGATTCTTGGTCTGACCGATTATTTGGACAGACTGCCCAGAGCCCTGTCCGGCGGACAGAGACAGCGTGTTGCTGTAGGTCGTGCCCTGATCAGAAAAGTAGGTGTCTTCCTTATGGACGAGCCTCTTTCAAACCTGGACGCAAAACAGCGTGTTACCATGCGTTCTGAAATTACTCAGATTCATCAGAACACCGGTGCAACAACAATTTATGTTACACATGACCAGATAGAAGCTATGACAATGGCAGACAGAATTGTTGTAATGAAAGAAGGTTACATCCAGCAGGTTGGAACACCTTATGATCTTTATTTCAACCCGGTTAACGTCTTTGTTGCAGGTTTTATCGGAGAACCTCCCATGAACTTTGTCAGAGACA
>CADCOT010000138.1 GCA_902803145.1 uncultured Spirochaetales bacterium
GCGCTACTGCATTATGGAAAAGAAGCGCAGTATGTGGATTGCCCAGAAGAGCGGACGCTCCAAGGACGGAATAGACAACACCAACCCTGCAATTATCAAGATGCTCTACCTCTGCTGTCGTGAGCAGAAGATAGATTTCAAAACCTTCCTGGAAACAACACCCATTGTTCCTGTTGCCATAAGCTACCAGTTTGACCCCTGTGATGTTACAAAGAGTCAGTCTCAGATAAGAAAGCTCAAGGCAGAAGGCTGCTACAATGTCTATAAGAAGAAAAAGTATGAGGACATTATAGACTTGGTAAAGGGCCTTCGTTGTTGGAAGGGCAATGTTCACATTCAGGTAGGTACACCTCTGGATCCGCAAAAGATTTCAGACCCCAGAGAGGCTGCCCGTGAATGCGACAGACAGATTCATAAGAACTTCAGACTTTGGAATACAAACTACTATTGCTGGGACAGACTCCATGACAGCAAGAGGTTTGAAAAGTACTACGAAGATTTGAATACAAAGTCCTTTGACAAAAAGTACAGGGGTCTGAATCCTGAGGTTGTCAGGAATGTCTACCTTCAGTATGCAAACCCTGTCCAGTCAATGCTCAATGAGACAAATGAAGAGAATAGCTGAGATACTATTAATTCTTGTTCTACTTCTCTGTGTCTCTTGTGAAAGAGACTCAATTAAGGCAACATCCACTGTTGCCCAAAGTTTTGTAACAGCTGATAACAAAACAGCCATAAGCCTATGGTTCAGTCTTGAAGGCTACACCGATGCACAGCGTCTGGAAATCCGCTCTCCGAATGATGAGTTTACTTGGAGCTTGGCTGTTAAAACTGCAGACTATGCGGGGCGTGTTTACACGGGTTCTTCAGATGCTGTTTTGCCCACGGATGTTACACTTCTGCAGGGACAGTGGTCCTACACTCTGATTTTCCGTGACGGAAGAACCTTAGAAGGGGTTTTTGAACTCAACTGAATGGAAAGAGCAGAGTCTGTCTTATGTCCTTGCAGCCGCAAAGAACCATAAGAAGTCTGTCCATACCAAGGGCAACGCCTGAACACTTTGGGAACTTTTCAAAATACTTGTAATACTCAGTGTCAGAATCAGGAATAACGCGCTCTGAACTGGAGCGCTCTGTTGCAAGTTTTGCAGCCTCTTCTTCATAGTAGGAGCGAACCTGGTTTGCTTCTGTTTCTTCAAGGTAGCAGTTTGCAATTTCAATTCCGTCAATGTACATTTCCCAGCGCCTGCGGTAGTTTCCTTCACGTTTAGCAAGACACTTAATCTGCTGAGGATAATCTGTAAAGACAACAATGCTGTCCTTGGGAATTGCTGTTTCAACAAAGGTACAGAAGATTCTGTTAAAGGTATCATCCCAGCTTTCCGGTCCGGGAATGTGAAGTCCAAGTTTTTCAACAGCTTCCTTTCTCAAAAGGGCAGGATTCTGAAGCTTGTCTAAATCCAGACCGGTGTATTTAAGTACTGCTTCACGGACAGTCATCTGCATTAGAGGTCTGTCCAAAGAGAGACTTTTCAGGTACTCCATTGTAAGACCGATAGAATCCTTTTCATCAAAGTCCATTGTGTAGTACTCAAGCATTGTGAATTCAGGATTGTGAATTGTTCCTATCTGCTCACAGTTTCTGAAGCATTTTGATATTTCATAAACAGAGCCGCATCCGCTTGCTATCAGTTTTTTAATAAAAACTTCAGGACTGGGTACCATGTAGAGGGAAGAACTTCCCCGAAATTCATTGATAAAGACTGTTCCGAAGCAGTCAATTGTGCTTTCAGGAATAAGATCCGGGCTGAGAACCGGGGTTTCAACTTCCAGATAACCTTTTTGGTCAAAGAACTGTCTTGTAAGACGGTAGAGTCTGCTTCTTTCTTTTGCAATCTTAAAATCAAAAATCATAAACACGTCTATCCTAGGAGTGGTAACAATCTTTGTCAATTGATACAATTCTGAGGGAGTTTAGAATGAGCAGATTAAGATTGTATAAACAGGACACAATGAGGTCCTTTATTGATGGGCTTGGAGAAAAATTCAAGAAGGCTCCGGCACTTTCAAAATACAAGGACGATAGGACTGTTTTATACTCAGAATTGCCTTCATTATCACTTTCTGTAGGAAGCTTTCTCATAGATCAGGGCCTGGAGCAGGGGGACAAGGTTGTAATACTTGCAGACAGCTGCCCCAACTGGGTTTTGTCATACTTTGGAATTACATACTGCGGAATGATGGCAGTATCAATCCTTCCCGCATTCTCAAAACCTGAAGTTGAAAAGATTATAAAACACAGTGATGCCAAATACATATTTGCAGGCTCTGCCCATCTTTCAAAAGTAGAAGACCTGGGAATTGGCACAATCTGCATTGACAATATGAAAGACCTGAAAACAGGTGAGGTTGTCCTTGAACACAAGGCAGCAGAAAAGACCCTGAGATTAATCAGGAACATGAAGATTCAAAGTTCAGATGTTGCCTCCATAATTTATACAAGCGGCACAACAGGGGATCCAAAGGGTGTAATGCTTACACACCGCAACCTTCTTTGGAATGCAGACACCTGTGCAGAGCCTTTTATTAAACTCAGAAAAGGTATGAGAGTCTTTTCAATACTTCCTCTTGCCCATGTCTACGAATTTACAATCGGCCTTCTGCTTTGTCTGATAAACGGTTGTCACATAACATACTTTGCACGTCCTCTTGCTGTAACGCAGTTAATGAAGGCCTTCAAAGATGTCAGACCTCACGTTGTGCTCAGCGTTCCGCTTCTTATGGAAAAGGTCTATTCAAAGGCTGTTGCTCCAAAGATAGGAGAGGGTACAAAGCTTGCAAAGTTTATGAAGATCCCCGTAATCAGATCTTTTATCTACAAGGCTATTGGACACAAGCTCAATGAAAGCTTCGGAGGCAGAATCCGCTTCTTCGGAATAGGCGGAGCACCTTTGGACAAGCAGGTTGAGACCTTTCTGCACAAGGCTCATTTTCCTTACGCTCTGGGTTACGGCATGACAGAGACAAGCCCCTTTATTGCAGGCTGCGGCCCAAGCTTTCAGAAGGTAGGAACCCTGGGTCCTGTTTTGAACGGAGTTGATGTAAGAATTGATCCTCAAACAGGGGAGATTCAGACAAAGAGCCCCTCTGTTATGAAGGGGTACTATAAGAATCCTGAACTTACTTCAGAGGTTATGACAGAGGACGGCTGGATCAAAACAGGGGATGTGGGTTATTTCAAAGGAACGCGATTAGTCATTAGCGGAAGAATTAAGGAAATGATTCTCACATCTTCCGGGGAAAATATCTTCCCGGAGGCCATTGAGAATAAACTCAACCATATGGACTATGTTGAGGAAAGCCTGATTATCCCGGAAGACGGAAAGCTTTTAGCCCTGATTAAACTTGATATGGCAGGTTTTGTTGCTTCACTTAAAGGCAAGGCCGGAGATGAAAAAGAAAGGGCGCTTTCCTATATTCAGGAGTTGAGAGAGAAGATTAACAAGGTTCTTCCTTCAAACTCCAGGATCAACGAAGTTGAAATCCAGGAAACGCCCTTTGAA
>CADCOT010000139.1 GCA_902803145.1 uncultured Spirochaetales bacterium
AAATCCTGTCAAATGGAAGACTGTTCTTGCCTCCGGTCTGTTGTTTGCAATAGCCCACTTTCAAAATCCGGAAGTAAATGCCCAGGCTATTCCCAGTATGACTTTCTACTTTATCTTTGGAGCAGTTTTGATGCTGTACTATCTGATGGACAATTCAATTGAATTACCGCTGGGCATTCACATAGGAAGCAACCTTGTTGTCGCATGGTTTGTTACCTACCCGGATGGAGTACTTCAGACAAATGCTCTTTTTACAGGACCATCGACAGCTGTTGACGGGTTTATAGGATGTGCAATTCTATTGGCTTTTGTTCTGATCAGGCCAAAACTGTTCCGTCGTTAATCAGACCCAGCATAATATCTGCAATCTTTGGGTCAAACTGAGAACCCTTACCATTTTCAAGTTCGGAAATAATCTGCTCTCTGGGTAACTTGTCTCTGTAAACACGGTTCGTATTCATGGCATCAAAGGAGTCCGCAACGCAGATCATTCTTGCAATCAGAGGAATATCCTCACCTGCTTTGCCTTCGGGATAACCCTTTCCGTCGTATCTTTCATGATGGTACAGGGCACCCTCGCCTGCGTTTTCAAGGCTCTTGAAGCTGCTGAGAATTTCTCCTCCGCGCACTGTGTGGGACTTGATTATCTCAAACTCTTCATTTGTCAGCCTACCCGGTTTTCCCAAAATATTGTCAGGAACGCCTATCTTTCCGCAGTCATGCAGAAGGGCCACATAGTAGATGCGATCCAGTTCCTCTCCCTCATAGCCCATCTTCTGGGCGATAAGTTTGGTGTAAGTTGCAACTCTCTTTGAGTGACCGTTTGTGTAGGGGTCTTTTGCATCGATGAAGCCGGTAAAGGTTTCAATTGATTCGTTGATTATTTCATTGTCTCTTTCGTGGCGTGACTTGAACTTTTTCAGCTTGACTGATGTATAGAGGGCTGTAATCAAAACTATCAGCCAAAGTGCCATGATAGCTATGGAAACCCAGAACAGCGGTTCGTTAACAAGATGCCTGTGGAATGAGTATTCAATAATTATGGCCGAGTTATCTATGTTTTCACCATTGGCAACGTAGAGGATAAAGCCCGGCGTAGTTCCTTCATACGGCTCAATAGGCACTTCCATTGCATTCATGCTGGAACTGGGATAATACATGAGCCAGTCACCTTTCTTAAGCGGCAGGAACTTCTCTCCGTCTACCAAGACTGTATCCAAAGCATAGTTATATGCGGCAAATTCACGCATGTCAGGAACATAAACAATGTTGTTTTCTTTGCTGACGTACTGATGAATATCCAAAGATCCGTTCCAAGCTGATGAAAGATAAACATCGTTTCCGAATGTGAGTTTGAAGGAAAAGTCGTTTACCTCATCTCCGGTGTTGTTTGAAATGGTAATGTCATAGGTAAAGGCCTGATAGTTGTTGTCAACAATTCCTTCGTTGTTCAGGTCTATTACTTTTCCCCATGTGCTGTTTCTTGGGACGACAGAAACAGTAAGGCTTCCGGTACTAGCTCCGGCTTCAGAAAACAACTCGGGGCCCTCAAGAACGTCTTTGTGAACAGTGCTGTTGTAGTTGTTTGTTTTAACAATACTTAAATCCAAACAGACAATCGCAGCAACAAGTATCAAAACAAAGATAAACTGTACTCGAGCTCTCTGCCCTTTACTCATGCGTACGCCCCCGCGTAATAATACAGATTAACGCCCTACTTCTTCAAGTAACTTATGCTTCAAACATAACCTTTCTTCAACGTTATCTGCCAATATGGCTTTTCCATTTTTGCTTTCTGAAGGAGAACTCTCAAAAGAAGCAATTGTTCAAAACGAAGGAGGAAGACTAGTTAGGCGCAAACTAAATTATTGCTGTTGGCTACCGGGTAAATTCCAAACGTGGCACTATCTTCAGGCGCTGGGCAAATACTGTACTTAGACAATAATCAGGAAAAGCTCTCCTCCAGAGTTGATGCTTTAGAGGCAAAAAAGCTTTTGCTATAGGACTAATCAAAGATTACAAGTATCTGGAAGAAGTCCGTATGTAATGTCCTTCTTGAATTGCTGCGAATGTTGCCACAGCGCTGACAACAGGTCCGCTGAATTTAAGATCAATTACCGTCAATGTCAGCGGAAGTAAAAAAAGCAAAATTCCGGTAACCTTATTCATTGTTGTGTGTAAAACAACCAGTTCTTTTCGCATTACATAGCCTGAAATCAGGTTAATTACCTTGATAACGGCAATCACAATAATCCAAACAATGAGCCAGGTCGGTATGTGAATGACCGGAAGCAGTTTTATCATGCAAACAACAACCAACACAAAGTCTGCAACTGTATCAAACTTTGATCCGAACTGGCTGACCGTTCCCGTTTTACGTGCAACTGCCCCATCTACCATATCACTCAAGCCTGCAGTGACATACAAGGCGTAAAACGCACATGAGAATACAGGGCAGAACAGCAAAGCCAGACTGCAAAGAATGCGAATACCGGTTATCAGATTTGCCATCTGTTACTTTGCCCTTTCCACATGGATTGTGCCGGTAAGGTTCTTGATATGTTCTGCACCGCTTTCTGCCGTTCCAAGCAGGTACAGCCCCGGATAGGAATCAAACGTACCGTAGTACATTACAATGTTGCCCCAGGGATAAAACAGTGCAAGATCTCCGGCGTCTCCGCCCCCTGTTATTCCGTCTGTTCCGTCAACCTTCTGCGGCGGATAGAAGATTTTTTCATTGGCAAGAAAATCGCCAACGGCAACATCAAAAGGAAGCATGTTGTAGAAGCTTTTTGCGGGGGCACTGTCGTTAAGAACAAAGACAACGGTTCTGCTCTTATCAGAAACACTTACTTTCAAAACATCAGAAGAAGCGTCCTTGGTATTTTTACAGCTTGAAAGACCTACAAGTAACATAGCAATCAAAAATAAAGCAGCTATCCTTCTGTTTTTCATAGCATTCTCACCTTACCAATGCAGCACCTTTTGAAGCTTCAGTAATCAGTGTTTCAGTATTCCACCCCATTCTGGGTCCGGCATTGACTGCAATAATCTTCTTTCCCATGTTTATTTTTCCTTTACGGCATCCATTCGAACATAATATGTACTTCTTCCAGAACCTTTTCTGATTATCAAACCCTCTTCTGAAAACTTCTTCAATGTGGCAAGAGCAGAAGACCTTCCTATAGTCGGACAATTGGCAACTACATCTGCTCCGGTAAACCTGCCGGTTTTTCCTTCCACATATTTTCTTACTATGTCGTATGCAGTACTTACATTTCCTTCTAAGGAAACAGCCATAACACGTTCTTCAAATTCCAAATAGCAAGCCAATATCGTCTGCAACATATATCTGATAAAAGGTGTTGGGTCGTTCTTCTCTTCATGCCAGGACAAATCAGATTCTTCAAGCGCATCATAGTAGCGGTCTTTTGTCTTCTCTATCTGCTTTTCAATACTGATGTACTTTCCAACAGGGTATCCACTCTTATACAGGAGTAGCAGGGTGAGAAGTCTGCTCATTCGGCCATTTCCATCATTGAACGGATGTATGCAGAGAAAATCACAGATGAAAGTAGGAATAATAATCAGGGAGTCAATGCGTTCATTGGCGACAGCTCTTTCATATGCCTGACAAAGATCTTCTATAGCCTGAGGAGTTTCAAATGGAGCGACAGGGGTAAACCTTGTTATAACAGTTCCGTCGGGTTTGGTTTCACTTATGTAATTCTGTACATTCTTGAACCGTCCTCCAAAAGACAGTCCTGAGTGTTTCAGAAGGTCTCTATGAAGTTGAAGGATATAAGTTGGCCGAACCGGAATGTATTCATAACTCTCATGTATTGTGTTGAGAACATCCCTATAACCTATTATCTCCTCCTCATTGCGGTTACGCGGAGTTGTCTTCTCCTCAAAGAGTTGCTTCATACGGGTACTTGTTGTGACAATTCCCTCAATCTTGTTGGAAGCCTCAGTACTCTGTATTCTAGCAATCTCAGTCAGGCGATTAAGTTCCATGGGCTTCTGCCGGATAAAAAGATCCTGCCTTCCTTTGCACTCATGTATCCTGGCAACAAGGTTCAATATGTCTGCGTCCCATGCTCGTTCTGCAAGTCTGTCATAATCGAATGACCTCATAATCACTCCTTTCGTCCAAAGAACTTCTTTTTCGTCCAATTATCATCCATTTTGGACGATAAATCAAGTGTTGGATTAAAGCGCAATGAGTTTCTTTCTGCCAAATTCCCGTGCAGCTTCTACTCCGCCGTTGATGTGAAGCATGTGAGCATAGAAATAATCACCATCCACGGGAATGCCTTTTTCTTTGAATATCTTCTTCAGTGCATAGACCGTTCTTCGTGACCAGTTTGAAGTAGTGAACAGTATCACTCTCCCCACTTTGGTTGCGTCCAGTTTTTCAGCATATGCTCTCAGCTCGGGCGCCATAATATTGGCATAGGGAGCGCCGCCGAGGAAAAGGATATCCACATGGTCTGTCAGTGTCGGTTCGTCAGAAACGGATATGGCAGGAACACCGGCACCTTCGGCAATTGCCTGGGCGATAGTTTTTGTGTTGGCTGCTGTCATTTGCACCTCTCCAATCCCCTATTTCAGGTAATGTTCAATCAAGGCATCTACATATTCTGAATTCAACTGAGTTTTAGATGTCTCCATTGTTACAATAAGGTTATCGCCTGGAAAAATACCATTCATGGCATAAACCATTAATTTGTAGTTGCAACTTGAAAAGTAGTCCGGATTATCCATTCTTCCAAAGTGTTCCCACCAGTACTCCTTTCCTGTCCTTGTATTGAGCACCTTAAAGTCAGGATGCCACACATAAAACTGCCCGAGCTTTTCTTCAGCCACCGGCAAATCGGCTTCGTAATGATAAGGCACTCCTGCACGCTCAAGCCTGTCTGCTATTATCAGTTCGCTTTTGGATTTGACGTACTCGCCTTTTACTGTAATATTGGGACCCGGCTCATTATTTGCCTTTCTGGTTATGCCCCACTTCTCAATATCTGCTTTACTGACCTTGAGAGGACTGATTTCCAACGGCTTTATGAGATGACGTTTATCTTTGGGAATCTCATAGTAGACAGTCTCCCAACTAGGAGACTTCTTGAGTTCTTTCAGCAACTTCTCTAAAGCACTTGCCTCTTTTCCGGCTACTTTCTGTAACTTGCGAGAGTAAAGTTCTTCTTCCAGTTTAACAATTTGGTCGTTTTTATCTTCGCCCAAATACGTTAAATTGTTATTTTCTGCATTGTGGCAGTAGTAGCGCAGTTTTCCTCTCTCTTTTCTGACGTACAATGCCCCGTTGGAAGGTGTTTTAAGCTTGCTTGAGCACCACGATAAGACCTTTTTCAGCTCTTCAAGTCTGTTTTTTGTAAGTTCAAGAAGTGTCATAACTTCATCTTACTTCGGATTTTTAGAAAAAGTGATAAAAATATAGGAAAGTTTCTTATATTTTCACGCATATTCAGCAAAAAATATAAGACATTCCTCACCTAACAAGAAGGACCACAGTTTCCACATGGCCAGTTTGAGGGAACATGTCCACAGGCTGGGCACCAACAGCACGGTATTTGCCGCGGCTTTCAATATAGCGCAGGTCACGGGCCAAGGTTTCAGGGTTGCAGGATATGTAGATTATTGTTTTTGGCTCAAGGCGCATGGCCGCTGCAAGGAATTTTTCTGTGCTGCCTGAACGCGGTGGGTCAAGAAACAGAACATCGCACGGGACATTCCGGGTGGCAAAGTCCTTAAGGACGTCTGAGGCATCTCCGCAGATGAAGGAGGCATTTTCAATTCCGTTGAGCTTGGCATTGATTTTTGCATCTTCAACGGCAGATGGATTCAGTTCAATTCCGGTAACACTTTTACAGTGAGAAGCGGCAATCAGACCTATGGTTCCTGTGCCGCAGTAGGCATCAATTACATGCTCAGAGCCGTCAAAACGGGCCATCTTCATTGCAGCATTGAACATTCTCTGGGCCTGGGTTGAGTTTACCTGCCAAAAGCTCTTGGCGCTGATTCTAAAGCGCAGATTGCATAAAGTGTCTTCAATAAAGCCTTCACCGTAGAGGATGCGCTCCGGTAGTTCAGATAAGACCATTGAGGTTTTTTCATCATTCTTGTTGATAAGGACGGTGCGCACCGAGGGCTCGGCCTCAATCAGGTTGCGGACAAAGGTCTTTTCCTGGGGGAAGCGGAAGGCAGAACAAACAAGCACAACAAGGGCCTGATCTGTTGACTGTGAATAGCGAATCAGAACGTGGCGCAGAAGGCCTCGGTGAGAATCTTCATCGTAAGGAACAAGGCCAAGACGGCGCACAAGAAGGCGGATTGTTTGAAGGATACGGTCAGCATTGCGGTCCTCTATCATGCATGACTGGACGGGGATAAGATTGTGGGTCCCCTGACGGTAAATGCCGCTTACAATGCTGCCGGTGCGCGAAAATCCGAAAACTGACTGGACCTTGTTACGGTAGTAGAACGGGTCTGCCATTGCGTAAATGGGAGCAACCGGACAGAAATGCCCTATCAGTTTTTCTACACTCTTTTGCTTGATTTCAAGCTGTTCTGAGTATTTGATTCCGTTGAAGGCACAGCCCCCGCAGGCCTGTGCCTTTGGACACTGTTTTGCCATTAGAGAGAGCTTGCAATTTCTGCAGCAAGTTTTGCGTTGTTCAGAACCAGCATGATGTTGGATTCAAGGCTCTCTCCGCCGGTAAGCTTCTGAATCTTATCCAGAAGGTAGGGAGTTGTTTCCTTTCCGTGGATTCCTGCCTTTTCCATCTCATCCAGGGCCTGTTCAATTGCACCGTTGATACGCAGAGGATCCATTGAGTACTCATCCGGAATGGGGTTTGCAACAAGAAGTCCGCCACCAAGTCCGAGTGACTGCTGTGCGTTGAATGCATCTGCAATTTCCTGTGCAGAATCTGCGCGGTTGGGTGCACTGATTCCGCTGCTCTTTGTGTAGAAAGCAGGAAGTTCGTTGGTTTTGTAGCAGAAGACGGGAACGCCCTTTGTTTCAAGATATTCCATGGTAAGGTTCAGATCCAAAATGGCCTTTGCACCTGCACAGACAACGATCATGGGTGTTTTGACAAACTCGTCAAGGTCTGCAGAGATGTCCATGGTCTTCTCAGCTCCGCGGTGTACTCCGCCAATTCCGCCGGTTGCAAAAACCTTTATACCGGCCATTGCTGCAATAATCATTGTAGCGGCAACTGTTGTTGCTCCGTCCTGATTGCGGGCTGCAACAAGGGCAATGTCGCGTCTGCTGACCTTTGTGATGGCAGGTCCTTTCTTTCCAAAGTATTCAAGGTCTTCTGCTGTAAGACCGACTTTAAGGCGACCGCCGATAATTGCAATTGTGGCAGGAACAGCTCCGTTTTCACGGATTGTCTGTTCTACACGCAAGGCTGTCTCTACATTTTTAGGATAGGGCATGCCGTGGCTTATGATTGTGCTTTCAAGAGCTACTACAGGTTTTCCTTCTTTAAGAGCCTGTTTTACTTCGTCTTTAATGTCTAAATATTTATTCATAGCTGGATAACCTCCTCTGTTATCGTTGCGCTGTCTTCAAATAGTCTGACTGCATCTTTAAGGTCTGTGAAACTCATGTCTTTGTTAACTGAGGAAAAACTCTGTGCGTTAAGGTAAGAAGCGGCCTGGCCCATGATGAGGGCATCGCGCATTTTGCGCCCTCTGGTAAGACCGATCATGAAGCCTGAAAGAAGAGCATCGCCGCAGCCGCTGGTGTTCTTGGACGGGTGGGTTCCGGGAAGGTTTGAAACGTAGTAAACGTGGACTTTGTCCTTCTCTACCTGGAAGCTCATTGCGCCGTCTTTGCTAAGTGTGACAATTCCCTGCTCCAGACCTTTGGCTACAAGACCTTTTATGCATGTAATTGCATCTGCGTCTTCTGCTGCCCCTATGAGTGTGCGGGCTTCTGGGAGGTTGGCTTTTATAAGCCATAGCTTATCAAGGACCGGAACAAGCTTTGGGCACTTGAGGGTTGAAACACAGTCTGCAATAAGACAGAAATTGTGGTCTGCAATTGCCTGGATTGTGTCTGCAGAAAGGTTGGAATCAAGAATTACGTAATCAGCAAAGTAGAGGGCGTTAATGTGTTCTTCAATAATCTCCGGCGTAATTTGGGAAATAATGTCCATGTCATTGATTCCAATGTAGAAACTGCCGTCGTTGTTGTTAATACAGACGTACACACCGGTCTTTCCGTTTTCAAACGGCTCTGCAAGCAGCGATATTCCCTGCTCTCTTGCGTTGTCCTGAACAACAGAACCGAAGCTGTCATCTCCAACAGCTGTAAGCAGGCTTACGTTTGCACCCAGAATGGACAGACCTTCCGCAATATTACGTCCAACACCGCCCAGACCAAACTCTACTTCTCCTATGTTTGAATCGTACCCAATTATCTTGGCGGCGCTTTTTGCGCTGATATCAATGTTTGAACCACCTACTACGGTAATGTTTGCATCCATATTTTTACCCCAAAAATTTATCAATCATCTTTGTCTTTGCTTCCGTGTAGGGATGATACCTCATTGGAAGATCAATGATGTTTGACTTGTGTACTATGCTCTTGTAATGGGTGAAAGTATCAAAGCTCTTTCTGCCGTGATAACTGCCCATACCGCTGTTGCCAACTCCTCCGAATCCCATGTAGGGAGTTGCCAGGTGGATGATTGTGTCGTTTACACATCCTCCGCCAAAGCTCAGATTTGAAAGCACCTTCTTTCTGAATTTGCGGTTTTTGGTAAACAGGTAAAGTGCAAGAGGCTTTGGCCTGCGCTTCAGATCTTCAACAACCTTGTCCATGTTCTCCGTTTCAATTACGGGCAGAACCGGGCCAAAGATTTCTTCTTGCATGACAGGACTGTCAAAGGTAACGCCGGTAAGGACACAGGGTTCAATGAACCGTATTTCATCATTCCTTGCGCCGCCCATGTAAAGTTTTGCGCCCTGCTCTAGAGACCTGTCAATAAGTCCGCAGATTCGGTCATAGTGCTTTTTGTTGACAATAACCGGTAATGAATCATACCCATCAGGGAAAAACTCTTCAATTACCTTACGGTAAAAGTCTAAAAAGGTGTCCTTTACGCTACTGTCAATTATCAGATAGTCCGGGGCTACGCAGGTCTGGCCAGCATTAAGGACTTTTCCAAAGGCTATGCGGCGTGCTGCAACCTTCAGGTTTGCTGTTTTGTCCACTATCACAGGGCTCTTTCCGCCAAGTTCAAGACTTACAGGAGTAAGGTTGGCTGCAGCCTTTTGCATGACAATACGGCCCATGGCGGGACTTCCTGTGAAGAAAATGTAGTCCCACTTCTGTTCAAGAAGTTTTGCATTTTCCTCTCTTGAGCCCTGAACCACTGCAACAAGTTCCTCAGGGAAGGCCTTTGCAACAATCTTTGCAACAAGCTCAGAAGTCTTTGGTGAATATGCAGAGGGTTTGATTACAACTGTGTTTCCGGCAGCTACCGCCCCGATTACCGGTTCAAGTGACAGCTGAAGCGGGTAGTTCCACGGAGACATGACAAGGACGTTGCCGTAGGGCTCGGCCATAACAAAACTGCGGGATGGAAACTGAGCAATAGGAGTGCGGACTTTCTTTGTTTCAGCCCATTTTTGGAAGTGAAGAAGAACGTACTTCAGTTCATCCAAAACCATTCCGGTTTCTGTCATGAGGCTTTCCATTGGGTGCTTTCTCAGATCTTCTGCCAAGGCTTTGTCAATTTCCGCCCTGCTGTCCTCAAGTACCTTTCCAAAGCATGTGAGCATGGAACGTCTGTAGTGCAGATCCAGCGTTGCACCGCTTTCAAAGAAGACTCTTTGCTTTTCTACAAGTTTCTCAATATCCATTGCCTAATAAAAACAGGGACTGCCGCAAGGGCAATCCCTGATGTATATATCAAATAATTACGGCTGCTTGCCAATGTAGGCAAGAATTCCGCCGTCCACGTAAAGAATGTGGCCGTTTACAAAGTCACTTGCATGAGAGGCAA
>CADCOT010000140.1 GCA_902803145.1 uncultured Spirochaetales bacterium
GGATATAAGTATTCTTTTAGCACTTCAGAACTTCAGAAACGGAGTAGGTGCATTCCTGGCACCGTTTCTCAAGTTTATGACCTTCTTTGGCGAGGTCTCAACAAGCGTTTTCCTGCTGGCTATCATTTATTGGTGTGTCAGTAAGGAGTTCGGTACCTACCTTATGCTCGGTTGGAGTTCAAACCGTCTTGTAAACGGCTTCCTTAAGGTGACTTTCTGCGCATATCGCCCTTGGATAAGGGACGCAAGAATCATCCCCCACGGAAACTCAATTGAAACAGCAACAGGCTATTCCTTCCCAAGCGGCCACACCACAAACGCCTCTTCAATTTTTGGCGGTTCAGCCCTCAGAAAGGAAATTCCGGTCTGGGGCAAAGTTGTTCTGATTGTCGCAGCACTTCTTGTAGGCTTTAGTCGCAACTACCTGGGCGTACATACTCCCCAGGACGTTTTGGTGGGCTTCAGCTGCTCCTTGCTTGTCATGTTCTTCATCCTCAAGCTTACCGCATACCTGGAAAAGAACCCCGAAAAGGACATGCTTGTCATGTGGATCGGCCTTGCAATTGCCCTGGCTCTTGGTCTTTACGCCGGCCTCAAGTCCTATCCCGAGGATTACAACGAGCAGGGTAAGCTCATTGTTGACGGTGCCAAGATGGCCAAAGACACCTTCAAGGCCATTGGTCTGGCAACAGGCTTTTTGACCGGTTGGGTATTGGAAAGAAGGTTTGTCCGCTTTACCAGCGATGTCTCCATCTCCCGCAGAATTATCCGTGGTGTTATCGGAGGCGGTGTTCTTGCAGTGCTTCTCTATGTTGTCACTCCGTGGATTGACAAGCTTCTTCCCGGATTTGCAGGACCTCTGGTATCACGCTGCATTCAGATGTTCTTTGTAACATTCCTTTTTCCGTGGTGTCTGAAACTTGTAGGCAAAAAAGACTGAGTTTATAATCAGCGTATGGAAAAGAAACTATCAAGAAAACAGATACTGGTTGTAGCCAGTACATTGTTCGGAATGTTTTTCGGCGCCGGCAACCTGATTTTCCCGGTTCATCTGGGACAGCTTGCCGGAAGTAACGCACTTGCTGCCACCATTGGCTTCATTGTTACCGCTGTAACAATTCCTATTTTGGGTGTTGCTGCAATAGGTTCAACACACTCTGACGGACTTCAGGAGCTGTCTTCAAAGGTGAGCAGGGGATATGGGTACTTCTTTACCTGTCTTCTCTATCTGACCATAGGACCGTTCTTTGCAATTCCCAGATGTGCAACAACATCTTTCACTGTAGGTATCAGCGCACTTGTTCCCGGAGCAAACCAGAATGTAATTCTCTTGTTCTTCTCCGTTATGTTCTTTGCTGTGGTACTTGCTTTCTCCCTCAAACCAAAGGGAATCACAACTTGGATTGGCCGCATAATCAACCCTGTGTTCCTTGTCTTCCTTGGAATTCTTGTAGTAGCTGCAATGATTCATCCGGGCTCTTCTGTAAGCGCTGTTGAACCTGTTTCCGATTACACATCAGGTGCCTTCTTCAACGGCTTTATTGAAGGTTACGGAACAATGGACGCCATTGCCGGCCTTGCCTTCGGTATTGTTGTAGTAGACATTATCCGTTCAATGGGTGTTCAAAAGGACATGGACATAGCACGCGGTGTTCTCAGATCCGGCATTTACACCGGTCTTCTTATGGCACTTATCTATGTTCTGACAATTGTCATGGGTGCCCAGTCACGAGGTCTGTTTGCAGTATCTGAAAACGGCGGTATTGCTCTTGCCCAGATTTCAAACCACTACCTTGGTGCTGTCGGAAGCGTTGTTCTTGCCCTTACAATCACATTTGCCTGTCTTAAGACGGCAATCGGTCTTGTAACAAGCTGCTCTGAAACATTTGTCAAAATGTTCCCCGGTAAGCTTTCTTACAACGCCTGGGTTTACTGCATTACAGGTTTCTCACTTTTGGTTTCAAACGTAGGTCTTAGCAAGATTATCAGCTATTCAATTCCGGCATTGATGTTCATCTATCCGCTTGCAATTACACTGATCATCCTTGCCCTCACAGGCAGGTTCTTTGATCACGACGGCTGTGTTTACAGATGGGTAACAGGCTTTGCCTTGTTTGCCGCCATCTTTGACATGCTCAAAACACTGCCCGCAGGCATTCAGAATGCCCTTAGCCTGGACAAGGTTACAGCACTGGCTGCAAAGGTTCTGCCGTTATTCAACATTGGCCTTGGCTGGCTGGTTCCATCCGTAATAGGCTTTGTAATCGGAATCATAATCCACATAAGCCGCAAAAAGGCATAATCAAAACCTACACTTACAACGCGGTGCATACCTCTGCATCGCGTTTTTTTAACCCCTTTCAACCCCTTTTGACACCTATTGACACCTATTGACACTTATCGACCCCAATCGACCCCTTTTGACATCTATCATAAAGTATTGACAATATCATTATATGGTCATTACAATTTGCCTTGAGGACGAAAATGGGAAATAAAGGAGTAACGAATTTGAATATCAGAATTGATATCAAAACAAAGGAGTTGGCGGAGTCTATCTTTGAAGAGATGGGCATTAATATGACTTCTGCAATTACCATGTTTCTCAGACAAACTGTCAGAGACAGGCGTCTTCCATTTATCGCAGATTTAAACTCTTATGGACCGGAAACAATGAAGGCAATCGAAGAGGGCAGAAGAATTGCATATGATTCTGAAGTTAAAGGCTACACTGATATTTCAGAACTTAGGCGTGCTCTCAACGAATGAAATACATTGTAAAAGTCACAACCCAATTCAAGAAAGAAATGACAAACCTTGGTTCACTGAGAAATTGTCATATTCAGCCAGATTGGATTCTTCTGTATGAATATTATGATGATATCTCTGTTATGGTCTTACAACGAATAGGAAGTCATTCAGCCTTATTAAAATGACCTCATTATATCC
>CADCOT010000141.1 GCA_902803145.1 uncultured Spirochaetales bacterium
AGGTGAAGGTATTAAGAATCCTGCCAACTTTGTAGTAAGTGACGGAACCCTTATTTCCGAACTTGTAGAAGAGTGCGGTGGCCTTAATGAAGGAGCAAAGAAGGTCATTTCCGGAGGCCCCATGATGGGAGTTGCTATAGGAAGCCTTGATGTTCCTGTAGTTAAGACAACAAACGCCGTTACAGTTCTTACTGAAGACGGTGTAGAAAAGGCCGAAGCGCAGATGACAAACTGCCTGCACTGCGGACGCTGTACAACAGTTTGTCCACAGGGTCTTCTTCCCCAGACAATGGCAGATGCAATTGACCTTGGAAATCTTGAGCGTTATGAGAAAAAACTGTACGGACTTGAATGCATTTCTTGCGGTTCCTGTACATATGTCTGTCCTGCAAAGAGACCTCTGACACAGATGTTCAAGCAGGCCAAGGCTGAGATTATGGCTCAGAAACGCGCACAGGCAGGAGGTGGCAAATGAGTACCTTTCTGAATATATCTGCAGGACCACATATAAGAGACAGGTGGTCAACACGTTTTATAATGTGCATGGTGCTGCTGGCCCTTACACCTGCTGCAGTAGTGGGCGTTATTGTTCATGGCCCGCATGCACTTTTCATCATTCTTGTTTCAATTGCAAGTGCAGTAGGGACCGAAGCTCTGTTTGATATTCTGATCAAGAGCAAGAAGAACACCTTCTTTGACGGAAGTGCTGCAGTTACAGGAATGCTGCTGGCCCTTTCTCTTTCACCTGAAACTCCGCTCTATGCTCCGATTATCGGAAGCATGTTTGCAATCTGTGTTGTAAAGTGCTGTTTCGGCGGTCTTGGAAAGAACTTTATCAACCCGGCCCTTGCCGGACGTTGTTTTCTGCTCATTTCATTCTCAAATGCAATGACAATCTTCCCCATGGACCACATGTCTTCAGCAACACCTGTTGCAAATCTTCTTGCAGGCAAGGCGGTAGATGTTACATCAATGTTCCTGGGAACGTCCAACGGCGTAATTGGAAGCTCAATTGCAGCCCTGATGGTTGGCGGACTTCTGCTTTGGGCATTTGACATAATCCACGGCCAGATCTGTTTCTCGGTCCTTGGAGGCTTCACACTGTTCGTAGGTCTTTTCGGAGGCCAGGGCTTTGATCCTGCCTACCTTGTAGCTAACCTCTGCGGAGGCGGTGTAGTAATGGGTGCCTTCTTCATGGCAACTGACTACGTAACTTCTCCTGTAAGCCGTCTGGGGCAGTTCATCTACGGAATGCTGATCGGCATCCTGGGTGGTCTGTTCCGCGTATACGGCTCATCCGCCGATTCCTTCAGCTACTCAATCATTATCGGAAACCTCTTTACTCCGCTGATTGATACTTACATTCTTCCCAAGCCGTTTGCTTACAGCAAAAAGGACATTGCTCTTCAGAACGGCGAGCCTAAGAAGCCGCTTTCAGAGCGCATTCCCAAACCTGTTATTGTTCTTGTCGTAATCACACTTCTTGCAGGCCTTGGCCTGAGCGGAGTCTTTGAACTGACAAAGAGCACAATTGCAGAACAGAGAGAAAGAAAGGCCTGGGAGGCTTACAGATCAGTAGTTCCGAATGCAGTTGACTTTGACTCTGTTAAGGCAGAAGAAGTCTACGGACAGCTCTACGGAACAGAATTCGGAAGGACCAAGGTCAATGAGGCTGTAAAGGGCTATGCTGCAGACGGAAGTGTTGCAGGTTATGCAATTTCCGTAACATCTTCTGAAGGTTACGACGGAGACATAACACTTTCTGTCGGTATCACAGATGACGGGGTTGTGAACTCCATCTGCTTCACAGAACTTCATGAGACCCCGGGCAAGGGTATGCTTGCAGATGATCCGCTCTTCAAGGATCAGTTCAATAACCGTAAGGCTACAAACTACAGCATTCTCATGAACGGAAAGAGCTCTTCAGACAGTGAAATTGAAGTCATTTCCGGTGCAACAATCACTACAAAGGCAATTGTTAACGCAGTCAATGCTGCATATGACTTTTACCTCAGTGTTATCAAGGGGGAGTGATTATGATGAATAAATACGTTGAAAGACTGTACA
>CADCOT010000142.1 GCA_902803145.1 uncultured Spirochaetales bacterium
AGGATAGAAGGAGTCAGTATTCTCATCGGAAACGCAGGAGAAGAAGATATGGACACAAAGCTCAAAATGATAACAGTGATAGTCAACACAGGCTATGCAGAAGACGTAATGGAAGCAGCAAGAAAGGCCGGAGCAACCGGCGGAACAGTTACCCATGCTCGCGGAACCGCCCCGAATGACGGATCTGAAAAGTTCTTTGGAGTAACAATTGTTCCTGAAAAAGAAATGATCACAATTGTTGCCGACCAGGAAAAAACAAAGGCCATTGTTCAGGCAATTAAAACCCTCAAATGTCTTCAGACACCGGGAGTAGGAGTTCTTTACGTCCAGGACGTTAAGGACTTTGAAAATCTTGGGAGCGGAAAATGAGCGTTGTAATCAGGGAAGGCAGAGAAAAGAGTTTGCTCAGAAGGCACCCCTGGGTTTTCTCAGGTGCCATACAGTCCTTCCCTGAAGGGGAGGCCGGCGTCAGAAAGGTTGTTGCCTCTACCGGCCGATTTCTTGCCTGGGGCTGGTTTGACGAGCAGTCCCACATTCCTCTAAGGCTTCTGTCCTGGGACGAGGACTGCAAGCCGGACTACGATTGGTGGCGCCTTATGGTGCGTCAGTCGGTCCAAAGGCGCAGCTCTTTCTTTGTTCCTGATTCTCCCACAAACACCTTCAGAATCATCCACGGGGAGGCAGATTTTCTTCCCGGCGTTGCCGCCGATGTCTACGCCCGTTCAATCCGCGTGATTATTTCTTCACGCCCCGCCTATGAAAACAGAAATGCAATAGTAGACGAACTTCAGAGCCTTCTTAACCCGCAGAGCATAGTTCTCAACACAGACCCGGCCTTCTGCGGAATTGAAAAGCTTAAGGAAGTAACAGAGGTCTATCCTGATGGCGCAGATGCTGGAGAAACGATTGTAAGAGAAAGCTCCATCCAGTACTCGGTCAACCTCCTTGGAGGCCAAAAAAGCGGTTTCTTCTGCGACCAGCGTGAGAACAGAAACCGATTTGAACGCTACGTCAAAAATCAGACAGTGTTGGATCTGTGCTGCTACAGCGGTGCTTTTTCGTTACATGCACTGCGCGGAGGGGCTAGGTTTGTTGATAGCGTAGATGCCTCTAAAGATGCCTTGGAAAGTCTTAAGAAAAACCTTTCTCTTAATCCTGATTTGGATGCCTCAAGGCTCAGAACAGAGAAGGCTGATATGTTTGAATACCTGCGCTCAATGCCCAGAAACAAGTATTCTGTTATTGTTCTTGACCCTCCAAAGCTTGCAAAAACTTCAAAGGGTCTGGAAGAGGCCAAGAAGGGCTACAAAGATTTAAACAGAGTTGCAATGGAAAAAATTCAGGACGGCGGAATTCTTGTTACATGCTCATGCTCCGGCGCCCTTACCAGGGAAGATTTCAGAACCGTCATTTCCTGGGCTGCAAAAGATGCCAAGGTAGAGGCACAGATTCTTGAAACTTTGGGACAGGCTGAAGACCATCCTATCAGGCTGGCTTTTCCGGAGAGCGAATATCTGAAAGTCTTTATTCTGAGAGTGCTGAAGTAAGAATTGCAAGTTTTTCTACAGAGAGATTCTCTGCCCGTTCATCCGGGGAAATACCTGCTTTTTCAAGGGCTCTTTCTATTTGCTCCGGTGTTTTTCCAAGAGCTTTCAAATTGTTTCTGACAGTTTTTCTTCTTTGGCTGAAAACAGCCCTTACAGTTGGAAAGAAGGCCTTTTCCGTTGAAGGATCAAGTAATGACTTTTCTCTCTTCTTCATTGTAACAACAGCACTGTCTACGTTAGGAGCGGGCCAGAAGTTTCCCGGTTTGAGGGTAATTGAAAGAGAGTTTTCATAATCTGCACAGGTAACGACAGAGAAGCCTGAGTAATCGGCATCGCCCGGGAGGGCACAGATGCGGCGCAC
Source organism: uncultured Spirochaetales bacterium (assembly GCA_902803145.1). Lineage (GTDB taxonomy): Bacteria > Spirochaetota > Spirochaetia > Sphaerochaetales > Sphaerochaetaceae > RUG14846. The sequence continues at coordinate 1,909 of CADCOT010000142.1, forward strand.
AACCTCTGTCTGAAGAGTGTAGACCATGATGGACGGGAGGCAGCGGTTTTCAATGAAAGATGCAATGAGGACCGAACCTACGTTGTAGGGCAGGTTGGCACAGATAATGTCCGGAGTTCCGTTTTCCTTCCATACCTGCTTCCAGGTTTTCAGGGCATCTCCTTCAACCAGGGTAAAGTTTTTTTCGTCGGCAAAGGCCTGCTCTTTGAGAATCTTGCAAAAGCCCCTGTCAATTTCAAAGGCGGTAACCTTTGCGCCGGTTGCCAGAAGGTGAGAGGTAAGGGCTCCGATTCCCGGGCCTATCTCCCAGACAGACAAACCACAGGCGGCTGTGGATAGACTTACAATCTTTTCCAGAGCCGCCTTGTTTATGAGAAAATTCTGCCCGAACTTTTTTGTCATCCCCAGACCGTTGGCCTTGAGAAGGTTGTTCAGGGCAGATGTTGAACAGTAATCAAAATCCCAGCTCACGCTATTATCTGACTATGGTTCCTTTCATATCTTTGCCGCAGGCTGCTGCGTTTGACTCGTCTGTGTCAATGTGCATTGCAAGGGCAAACTTGTCTGAAACACGGATTACAGTGTCTCCGTAGATTGTTTTTCTGCCGTTACCGGCATCAAGAAGAACTTCAACAATCTGGCCATTGGAAACGCCGAATTCCTTTGCATCAGCTTCTGTCATGTGGATGTGTCTCTTTGCAACAATTGCGCCCTCTGAAAGCTCAACTTCGCCTGCAGGACCAACAAGCTTACAAGCACCTGAACCTGCAACGTCTCCGGATTCTCTTACCGGGGCGTTAATTCCTGCTGAGCGGGCATCTGTTGCGGAGAGTTCTACCTGGTCAAACTTCCTGCAGGGACCCAGAATTGAAACATTGGGAATCTCTTTCTTTGCGCCTACAACGGTGACTCTTTCGTTGGATGCGTACTGACCGGGCTGTGAAAGCTCTTTCTTAACTGTGAGTTTGTAGCCCTTACCAAAAAGCTTCTCAAGAGTTTCTTCTGTTACGTGAAC
>CADCOT010000143.1 GCA_902803145.1 uncultured Spirochaetales bacterium
GATTAACAAGGCGGAGGTTGCTGAAATGTTTCTGTATGAGTATGACGAAGAAGGCGTAATGGAATCACTCAAACAAGAAGCATGGGAGGATGGCAAAGCTGAAGGTATTGCTCAAGGCATTGCACAAGAAAAACTTGCCATTGCAAAAAACCTTCTGAAGATTGGACTTGATTTGAACACCATTAGTCAGTCCACTGGTATTTCGCTTGAAGAACTCAAAAAGCTTTAACCTCAAAAACACATAACTAATCTGCCCTCGTGCCTTGGGAAAACCGGTACGAGGGAATTATTTTAATCATTGACTTCAAAAACTTGAAAAGATAACCTTCTAATAACCTAAATAAGGAGAAAAAAATGTTAAAGAAATCATTTTTCATAACAGTTCTCTTGGTTCTTGTTCTTGCATGTACATTTGCAGAAGGATCAACTATCACAGTCAAAGCTTCTCCGTACTCTTACCAGTATGTTTCGAGAACACCCGGCTTTTCATCAAAATACGGTTTTGGCGTTGAAGCAGGTTACAGATATACAGTCTGGAAAAACCTCTCTGTCGGTGCCGAACTTAAGTATTCAAACTACAGTTACAGCAATCTTAGCACTGCTTATCATGTTATCTCACTTCTGCCCAACGTTGGTTGGACTCAGAACTTCGGAGACAAGTGGTCTGCAACAGGAAACCTTGGAGCAGGAATTCAGGCAAGATTTGTTGAAGGCAAAAAGGGTGTATTCTTTGCAATGAACCTCAATCTTGGAGCCGGATACAAAGTAACTGAAAAGATTGCCATTACAGCAGGTGCAGACCTTGGTCTTGCATTCCAAAAGGGTTCAAACGACTTCTCTGTAGATGCAATGCTTGGCGCCTCAATTTCACTTTAAGGAGGAGCAACAATGAAGAAAGTATTAATTACTATCCTTACAGTTCTTACAGCACTTTTAGTATGTGTTTCATGTGACAATTCTTTGGATGCTGACGTTTTTACTCCTGATCCCACTCCGGAACCGGGGGCAAAAGGAATTCCTCTTACACTTGAGTTTATTTCCGATGGTGAATTATATATTGAATTAAAGTATGGTTATTCACCTTGTGATGTTTACTATTCAAAAAATGGTGGAGACAAAACCCTTTTTGAGAATTTAGAACATGTTTTTGTTAATGCCGGCGATAAAGTAGCTTTTTATAGAACTCTTAGTGAAGCAAAATCTCTTCCTCCACGCTTTGTTATCCATTGTTCATCAGATTGTTATGTCTACGGCAATGTAATGAGTTTGATTGATCCCGATAATTTCGCAACAGCAACCGATGTTTATGACCATTCATTTGCAGAATTATTTGCTGAAAATACACACATCAAGAACCATGATTCAATAGATCTTGTTCTTCCTGCCACAAAGCTGGCAGTAGGTTGCTATAATGCAATGTTCCTTGGCTGTACAGGTCTTACAAAAGCACCTGAACTTCCTGCAACAACACTAGCAAAAGCTTGCTATGCTAGTATGTTCGATGGCTGCACAGGATTGACAACAGCACCAGCACTACCTGCAACAACATTGGTTGATAGTTGCTATTGTTTTATGTTCAGAGGATGTACAAGTCTTAACAAGGTTACATGCATGGCAACAACAAATATTGATCCTAATAACACAATTAATTGGTTAAATGGAGTTCCTACAGGCGGAAATTTCTATAAAGCTTCTGGGGCCTCATGGACCACTGACAGCGATAGTGGAATTCCTACAGGTTGGACATCACACGACGCAAATTAATTACTAATTCAAAATTAACCGTTCGCACCGCTTTTCTTCACTCTGAAGGGAAGCGGTTTTTCTTTGCAAAAAGACCTCCAAACAAGGGAAAGATTTTACCGTTCCCGCACCATATATAAGGGCGTGGGGCAGTCTGCCTCAATTCTACATATTTGGAGGCCTTATATGGCAACGGTTAACAGAGAGTACAAAGACAGGCTTTTCAAGTTCATCTTCGGTAATGAGAAGCACAAGGATCTTACGCTCAGTCTCTACAACGCAATCAACAAAACATCTTATACCAGTACAGATGACATTGAGATTACAACCATTGAGAATGCAGTGTATATGGGAATGCACAATGATCTGTCATTCATAATTTCAGATTCAATGAATCTCTATGAGCAGCAGTCAACCTACAATCCGAACATGCCGGTAAGGATGATGATCTATGCAGCACATCTGTATGATGAGTATCTTATTTCAAAAGGACTGAAGGATAGTTTGTACGATCATAAATTAATCCAACTTCCTTACGCCAAACTGATAGTTTTCTATAACGGAGAAAGGTTTCAGCCCGATAAGACGAGACTTAAGTTGACAGATGCACATCCAGAAGGTGCCAAGGGAGATATTCAAGTAAAGGTCACAATGCTGAATGTAAACTATAGCAGAAACAGAAAGCTAATGCAGAATTGCAGACCTCTTTCTGATTATTCACTTTTCACAAGTAATGTGAGAAAATGGAACAAGAAGGTGGATATGGAAGATGCCGTAGAAGCGGCTCTTGAGGAACTACCTGATGATTCAGAAGTAAAGCGATTGATTCTAGAAAACAAGGCGGCAGTAACAAAAATGATTTTATTTGAGTACGACGAAAAAGGCGTAATGGAATCACTCAAACAAGAAGCATGGGAAGATGGCAAAGCCGAAGGCATTGCCCAAGGTAAATCAGAAGGCATTGCCCAAGTAGCCAAAACCATGAAACAAGCTGGCTATGACTTGGATGCTATTATTAAACTAACTGGCATCTCTGTTGAAGAGTTTAAGAAATTGTAATGCAGTTAGCCTAATTCTGATTAACAAGGCAGCGGTAGCAAAAATGATTTTATTTGAGTATGACGAAAAAGGCGTAATGGAATCACTCAAACAAGAAGCATGGGAAGATGGCAAAGCCGAAGGCATTGCCCAAGGCATTGCTCAAGAAAAACTTGCCATTGCTAAAGCCTTTCTTAAAACAGGTGTTGATTTGAATACTATAAGTCAATGCACCGACATTCCTCTTGAAGA
>CADCOT010000144.1 GCA_902803145.1 uncultured Spirochaetales bacterium
GTGTTTTGGTCCTGCCAAAAGCCGTCAGAAGGGCACATTTGCCATGTTCCCAGAATTATTTCCATAGGTAATACACTAAGGCTGAGAGTGGAGGGAGTCAATTGCGCGCTGAACTTTTCTATAGTAGAATTTCATAATAGGAGGAAACTATGAATATTGCATCTTATATTGATCACACAATCCTTGCAGCGGATGCTACACAGGATAAAATAGAGAAACTCTGTCAGGAAGCCAAAGAATGGCATTTTGCCAGTGTATGTGTAAATACTTGCTGGACAAAACTCTGTGCAGAGCTTCTGAAAGGTAGCGGCGTCAACGTTTGTGTTGTTGTAGGCTTCCCGCTTGGAGCAATGAGCACAGAAGCAAAGGCTTTTGAGGCAAAGAAGGCTGTTGAAGACGGCGCAACAGAAGTTGATATGGTTATCAACATTGGTTGGCTTAAGGATCACAAAGACAGCCTGGTTGAAGAGGATATCAGACAGGTCAAAAAGGCATGCGGAAAGGCCCATCTTAAGGTCATTATTGAAGCATGTCTGTTAACTGAAGAAGAAAAAGTCAGAGCCTGCAAACTCAGCGTTGCAGCAGGTGCAGACTTTGTTAAGACATCTACAGGCTTCTCAAAGAGCGGAGCAACAGTAGAAGATGTTGCCCTTATGAGAAAGACAGTCGGTAAGGCCGCTCAGGTTAAGGCTGCCGGCGGAATCAGAGACTACAAGACAGCAAAGGCAATGATTGAAGCCGGCGCAGACAGACTTGGCTGCAGCGCAGGAATTGCAATTGTTCAGGGTGCTGAATGAAAGAAGACTTTCTGAAAAGTCTGGGGTTTCCCACTCTTGAGGTTCACAACACCTTTTCTCATTATGACTTTACCCGCCCGGGAAGAAGGGTCCTGCTGATAGGGCCCATGGGCAGCGGTAAGACTGAGTACTCCGCCAGAGTCTGGCGAGATGCTGCAATAGCAAAATCTAAAGGTGATAAGGTCAAAGCCCTGACCAGTTTTGAAGATGTTGACAGACGCAAAGTCTTCTTTATCCGTTCCTTCATTGACGGGGAACGTTTTGAAGACTATCCGGAAGACGCCCTTGCATTCAGAAGCGGCTATATCCGTTGCGGAGAAAACATTGCCAGAATCAGAGATTCATTTGATTTTGAGCGTGTTGTACAGGACAACCCCACTGTAGGAACCTACATAATTGATGAGGCAAGTTTCTTTGACGAGAGACTTGCCTATGTTGTGAGAAACCTAAGCGTAGAAAAGGGAATAATGTTCATTTTCCCAACGCTGATTCTCAACTTCAGGCGTGATATTTTCAACTCCACGGCACGTCTTATGTTGGACATGGCCACAGATGTCATTCCGCTTACTGCGTACTGTGAGCATCATGATTGTCTGAATGATGCTTTCTATACTTATAGGTATTACACAGTTGACGGCTGTGAGTGTCCGGCTCTGTTCTTTGATCCGCTGATTGTTGTTGGCGGAGACAAGGAAAAGACGGGTTCTGCCTTACCGAACTACGGAAGCCGCTGTGACGAACACCACTTCCTGCCGGGCAAGGAGTACACATTCTTTATTCTCAAACCTCTTGCCCAAGATGCCGCAAGGGGAAATATTGCTCCGCTCAGAAAGGAACTGGAGCTACTTAAGTCTGACATTCTTAAGAGCGAGCTTGGAAAAAACATAAGAAAACGTTACAGCAAAGACCCCAATGAGGAAATTTACAATAACGCCCTCAGGCCCGGCTTGATTGCAGAGAAGGCTCTTATGTTCCTTTTCAATGAACAGAATCTTGTTTCCGAAGATATGCTTGTACGCCTGTCTCAGGAGTTGGATCTTGATCGTGCCTATATGACAAAAACGCTTTCTGACAATAAGCGTCATGTTGATTTTGAACAGAAACTGCTCTTCTGAGCGGAGAAAAAACAAGGGGAGAAAACGATGAACAAACTTGCAAAAAATCTGAATGACACACTTCGCGGAACATCGGTTGCATCAATGTTTTCGGACTATGGAAAAAGAATGTACATTCCCAAAGGAATTGTAGTTCAGGGTCAGGAAGCTAAGGCAAAATCAAAGAGGTACAATGCAACAATCGGTGTTGCAATGGAAGACGGTCAGCCCATGTTCTTCCCTTCAATGAAAAAATGGTACAACGAAGATCTCAGACCTAATGAAGTATTCAGCTATGCACCGATGGGCGGAGTTCCTGCTCTCAGAGAAGCATGGCAGAAGGAAATATTTGAGAAAAACCCCGAGCTTGAAGGCAAAAAGGTTTCATTCCCTGTAGTCTGTTCCGGCCTTACAAACGGACTGAGCCTTGTATGTTCTCTTTTCCTTGATAAGGGAGACAGCGTTGTTCTTCCGGACATGTACTGGGAAAACTATGACCTGATTATTGATGAGCAGAGAAGAGCCAAAAAGGTATTTTTCCCCATCTTTGAGGGCAACGGCTTCAACGTAGCCGGCTTGGACGCAGCCATTGCATCAGTTAAGGCTGACAAGGCCGCAGTAATCCTGAATTTCCCCAACAACCCTACAGGCTACACCCCCACAGCAGAAGAGGCACAGGCTATTGCCGATGTTCTGAAAAAGCACGCTGATGCCGGTAAGAAGTTAATTGTTATTTCTGATGATGCATACTTCGGACTTTTCTATGAAAAAGATATTTACACACAGTCAATCTTTGCCAAGGTTGCAGATATTTCAAAGAACATTCTTGCTGTAAAGTGTGATGCTGCAACAAAAGAAAACATGGCATGGGGCTTCCGTGTTGCATTTATCACATATGCATTCAAGGGTGCAACTGATGAGCAGTTGCAGGTCCTTGTAGACAAGACAATGGGTGCCATCAGAGGAACAATTTCCAGCTGCTCAATGAGCGGTCAGACTGTTATTCTCAAGAGCATTTCAGATCCTAACTATCATGCAGAAAAGCAGGTTGGAATCAAAAAACTTGCAGACCGCTATCATGCCCTTCAGAAAGCACTGGCAAAGTACAAGGATGTTAAGACTCTTATTCCGCTTCCGTTCAACAGCGGATACTTTATGAGTCTTAAAACAGAGTGCTCTGCAGAAGAACTGAGACAGCTCCTTCTCAATAAATATGAAACAGGTGTCATCAGAATGAGTGACCACATAATCAGATTGGCATTCTCAGGTGTTGCTGTAGACCACATTGAGGGACTTGTAGATGTTGTTTATCAGGCAGCCTCAGAGCTTGTCTGATATTCTTCTGATAAAATCAATGCTCTGATGCAAAGTTGACGGGTTGAAGTTTTCAAACATCATGGGAACGTTGCAACAGTTGTATTTGCGATAGAGCTTGAAAATCATTTCCCAAGGCATAAGGCCCTCTCCGGCAGGGATAGTTCCCTTCTTGACGGGGCCTTTTGCATATGGAAATTCCTTACTTGAATCAACCCAAACAAAGTCTTTTATATGCATGGCTCCTATGTAAGGTGCGAGCATTGATACTGCTTCATCGTAAAAACTCTCATAGTTCTCTGGGCCGTTTACAGGCATTATGTTCACTGCATCAAATATTACGCAGAGGTTGGGGCTTTTGAATGTTTCCATAACCTTGAGCATCCGCTGGGCATTGTCTATGGGGTTTTTGTCGGCAACAGCCTCTATGGCCATACGCACACCGTAAGACTCGGCCTTTTTAAGAAGGCGCTCCATATTTCTCATAAACATGAGCATGACGGCATCAGACCAGTTGCGCTCATCTCTTATATTCTTTTCATCCATGGAGCCTGTTTCAGTTCCGACAATCGGATAACCCAGATATGGTGCGTTTTCAATTGCATTTTCAAAACGCCTTAATTCTGCTTCCTGTTTTTCCGGATCCGGATGAATGGGGTTGATATAACAACCAAGTACAGATATGCGTATATTGTTGTCTTTAAAAGCTTTATATGTCTGCTCTGACCATTCTCTGTTCAGAGGCTTCGGAGCATTTTCAAGCACCTTGCCCGGTGCAAACTGAATGCAGGAGCCTTCAATGAAAGATTTTGCTGTCAGAACAAGCTGCTCTGCAGAACCGAATTTACCAAAGTCATGTCCTCTGAAACCCAAATCTAACTTCATAGTGTGA
>CADCOT010000145.1 GCA_902803145.1 uncultured Spirochaetales bacterium
AAGAAATCTCTTTTTCTGTTCTTCTGTTATTTTAGGCAAAATGAAACCCCCATTGTGGATTTGCTCCAATCAATGGGGGTCGGTTCAAAAATGGTGGTTTTTTGTTTTGAATAGACTTTCAGGGGAGCGAAACGGAGCGTTAAGGACGTTCTGAGCTGGCGCAAGAACGGCCAGCGGAGGCGGCGTTTGCCACAAAACGCCACGGGCAAGGCGTTTTGATGTTTTCAGAGCATTTGCTCTGATAATCTGGGAGGCAAAAGCGATTCCCTGTCCGCTCAAAACTGTCAGATATGGTTTAATGTCTTGATGTCAAACAAGTTATGAGGTATTTTATAGGTACAGGTTCTTTGAACGCTGTTTACGAGTGGTCAACGATCGAGAGTTTAAGCGTACTGTAAGTACGTCGCCCACTTGGGAGGGAGCTGCAGTAATGCAGCTTTTTCTTTTTTTGAGGTAATATCTTGGAAATATACATCTATTCTGATGAATCTAGAGTTTTTGATGTCAAACACTATGATACATTTGTATTCTCCGGATTAGTATTTACAGATATTCAAACAAGAGACAGTGCAGTTAGACGCCTCCTTTCATTAGAGTAAAAACTCCGGAACAAGGAAGAATACAAGAAAACGCCTGAATTAAAAGCCGGAAAAATAAGCAGAAGAGATCGTGAACTCCTATACACAACTGTGAACACATATGACACTTTTGCTGTTGTAATTAATCAGGACAAACTTGATGCCAAGCATATATTTGCTGATAAAAAGTCCAAACAAAGATATATCAATTATGCTTACAAGTGTCTTATGCAATACACAATGGCAAACCTTCTTAACAAAAAAGCCATACCAAAAGATGAACCGATAACAATAAACATTGTTATGGATTCAAGACCTGCCACAAAAGAAGATACTGAAGATTTGAGATTGTCCATAATAGAAAGCTTGAAATATGGGTCTTATGATGCAAAGGGTAAATTTGTAAATCCGATTATTCAGAATCTTGAAGAAGTCAGAGTTCAGTATAAGGATTCTGAAACCACCCCTCTTGTTCGAGCAGCAGATATCGTTGCAAACAAGGTTTTCTCTGTATATCGAAAAGACAAACTTGATTCGGAATATGATGACAAAATAGAACAAGATTTCATTGCTTTTCTGCAGTTGCCATAATTGATTTTCCACGAGGATATTGTTACCGTTTATCCGTCTGTATGGAGACGTTAAATCCAAACAAATTCGTCGGGCTGGAGACCTAAAACCCAGTTCAATTGTAGGGAGGCTTCTAAACAGAAGCCCCTTGTTTCTTTCAAGGAACACATTAGAGAAGTGATTTTTAATCTTATCGCTAATTCTAATTAAGCAATCTATCGCATCATTATAATCAATAGGATCTAGATTTATCGGAGTCTAATCCATAGGTATTATTGTGCTACTTGTATGGTCCAGCCAGAATAAGGTATATCGCTCGTCCAAAAGCTATCTGGAACATTTGGACTTCTGTAAAAAGTTCCGGAACCTGCAACGTTTTCAAGCCAATAATGAAGACAACCAAAAAGAGTCGATTCATATGTTTTAGCCAGGCAAGTAATTGATTGCAAACTACTACAACCTGCAAACATGTCATAATAGCATGCATTCTTCAATGATTCAGCAGGAAGAACAGGTGCGGTTTCTAGACTTGTACAGTTCTCAAACATGAAAGTATAGCAATATTCTGCCAACTCTGTTGCAGGAAGAGCCGGGGCCTTTATAAGACTTGTACAACCTGCAAACATTGAACGATAACAATGGCCCACATTCATTTTTGTAGCAGAAAGAAGGTCTTCTGGCACAGTTTTGAGACCTGTACAGCCGGCAAACATCCCCAAACAACAAGAATCATCTAATTCTGTGGCAGAGATAGCTGATATGTCTTCAAGAGTTGTACACTTATAAAACATATAATAGTAACAGTATGGAACCAGTTTTGTAGCCGGAAGCTTTGGCGTCTTTTTCAGACCTTTACAGCCTTCAAACATATTACCATAACACCAATACGCTAACTCTGTTGCAGGAAGAACAAGATCAATAGAATTGTGATTTTTTATATGTGTGTTGCCTTTGAATAAGTTGTTTAAGGCATATTTAAATACTTTGTTTGCCTTTCCAAATCCTTCTTTGGAAATCAGGCTCATTACATTTCCGTAGATATAGCAATCTTTATCGCAGTTGATTGTGAAGTAATCATATTCGTCATCATCAAAACCATGATCAAGGTTTCTGTAAAAACTGATTTTGCCTCCAGCCGGAACAGAAATAGGAGTATCAAACGGAGCAATTGTTGTTGTATTTCCAAGGTCTAATGAGTAATAAATTTCACCAGGATTACCCTCTTTTGTGAGCGTGACATTACCTGCATCAATGAATTCAAGGGTAAGAGGAGTGTTCTCGGGTTTATTATCAAAAACATCATCAACTGAGTTATTACATGCTACAAATGAAATTAGAATTGAAATCAGAGTTATAAAAAAGATTGAAAGTTTTCTCATTGTTTGCCTCTGTATGAATTTTTAACAACCTAAATCGGTTGAGCCTTTCATAAATTACTAAATTTCAAATCATTAATCTAGACAATTGACACCCAACAACCTAAACAGTATAAAGTTTACTGAATTTAGGAGTACTACTATGAAAAAGTATTTTGCTGAAGCAATCGGAACTGCTGTTCTGGTTATTCTTGGCTGTGGTACAGCAATGCTTGTCGGATGTAATGCAGCATCCGGAAGCGGTTACCTTCTCACAGCACTGGCATTCGGTCTTACAATCGTTGCCATGGCATATTCAATTGGCAACATCTCCGGTTGTCACATCAACCCTGCTGTATCACTCGGTGTTTACCTTACAGGCGGAATGAGCGGAAAGGAATTTGTCAGCTACGTCATTTCTCAGTGCATTGGTGCATTCTGCGGAGCTCTGGTTCTTTCCGGAATCTTTGGTGCAGGCCATGTAACTGACAAGACTGGCGGTCTTGGTTCAAACGGTCTTGCAGGAGTACACGGCAGTGCAGTTGCAGGTCTTCTTGTTGAGGTTGTACTTACATTCATCTTTGTAATGGCAATTCTCGGAGTTACAAGCAAGAAGGCAAAGCACGGTTCATTTGCAGGTCTGGTAATTGGCCTTACACTTGTTGTTGTCCACATTCTGGGCATTGGTCTTACAGGTACATCAGTCAACCCTGCCAGAAGCTTGGGACCGGCACTTGTTGCAATGTTCAACGGCAACTCAGATCCTATGGCATGCATTTGGGTCTTCATTGTAGGACCTATGGCAGGTGCCGCTCTTGCAGCATTTGTTTACAAGAATCTGGAAAAATAATTCAGTAGAGTTGTTAACAAAAAAAGCTTCTCATCCGCTTGGACGAGAAGCTTTATTTTTTAAGAGCATCATAAGAATAATTCCGAATGCAAAGCTCTTCCAGACATAGTGTCTGTAACCAAGTTCAGCACCAAATCCGTATTTTGACGGATAGCCTGTGCCTCTGTTTATGTACTGATATGTAGGGAATTACCCGTCTATTAAACTAGCGCCTAATTAAAAGGACAGTAAGATCATTGACATTGGTCCCTGTGGCCCCTGTCATAATCAAACCGTCGCACTTGCCAAGAGCATGGTAGGCATCGTTGTCTGCAAGAACAGCTTTGATGTCCACACCCTGCTCTGCCAAACGGCTTTTTGTTGTCTGATCACAGTATCCGCCGGCTGCATCCGTGGGGCCGTCGGTTCCGTCAGAGCCTACAGAGAACACGCAGGTATCGCGGCAGGATGAAATCCCGTCTGCCGCAGAAAGCGCAATCTCTTGGTTTCTGCCTCCAAGCCCATGCCCTGTCAGGTGGACAACAGTCTCCCCGCCGGCTATGAAAGCAAGTGAAGTATCGCTGTCCTGGTGGTCACGTGCAACTGAAGCCAGGAAGGAACCTGCATCTCTGGCCTCGCACTCAAGGCTGGCAGAAAGGAAGGTACACTTGTAGCCAAGAGCGGTTGCCGTTTCTGTTGCAGAGGCACAAAGCTGCTTAACGCTTCCGGTAATGAAGGTTGTTACATTATTCAGAGCCTTGGGGGTCTCTGTGCGCAGAAGCTGCATTGCCCTGTCTGAGAGCTTTAGGTTGTAGCGTTTTGCAATTTCAACGGCCTGTGCACTTGTAGAAGAATCAGGATAAGCAGATCCTGAAGCTATCATATCCAGAGGGTCTCCGATTATGTCTGAAAGAACAATTGCATACACGTGGGCCGGAGCGCAGACCTGGGCAAAACGTCCGCCCTTTACCGCTGAAAGGCGCTTTCTGATTGTATTCATCTCTACAATGTTTGCACCGCACTTGAGAAGCTGTTTTGTCACATCCTGACACTCTGCTTCATCAATCAGGGGTTTTTCAAAAAGCGCAGAACCGCCTCCTGAAAGCAGGAAAAGCACATTGTCTTTCTCAGTCAGACCGGAAACACATTCAAGTGCCCTGGCGGTTGCTTTGTAACTGTTTTCATCCGAGACCGGGTGGCCGGCCTCGAATATTTCAAGTTTGCCTATGGGGCCTTTGCTGTGATCATATTTGGTCACAACAACTCCGCAGTCAATTTTATCTCCTGCGTTGTCCCATGCGGCCTTGGCCATTTGCCAAGCCGCCTTTCCGGCTGCAACAAGAACTACCTTCCCTGATGAGAAAGTGATCTTTTCCAAAGTTCTTTTGACAGCATTGTCCGGCAGAGCCGCAGTCAGTGCTGCATTGATTATTTTGTCTGCATCCTTACGTAAAGACGGCATGGCTGACTCCTTTTATCAGTGAAGAATGATGGAAAGCAACAGTACTTCAATAAGTGAAGCAAGGCCGATAATCAGGGTTCCGACTGTCTGAGTCTTGTAGCCCTGCTCTGTTTCCATCTCTCCGAAGTTGGTAACAACCCAGAAGTATGAGTCGTTTGCATGAGAAACTGTCATTGCACCTGCGCCAATTGCTACAACAACCAAAGCTGCGCTTATAGGTGATGTGAAACCTACGCTCTGCATAATGGGAGCAATGATTCCTGCACTTGTTGTGATTGCAACTGTTGATGAGCCCTGAGCAGTCTTGAGAATTGCTGCAAGGAGGAACGGGAACAGATAGCCCATGGTCTTGAGAACTTCTGCATTGTTCTTGATAAAGTCAATGAGGTTGCTTGAAGAGATAACCTTTCCAAGAACTCCGCCGGCTGCTGTAACAAACAGAATAGGTCCGACAGTCTTGAGAGTATCGTTGGTAATTTCGTAGAAATCGCCAAGCTTGCCTGCAGAGGCAAGGAGGCAAACTCCAAGGATAACACCTACTGCAAGAGCAATAATCGGGGTTCCGAGGAATGCCACGAAGGGAACGCTCTTACCTGCCATACTCAGTGCAGATGAAAGGCCCATGAGGATGATCGGGACAATGATGGGAGCAAAGGAAGCAAAGCCGCTGGGAAGCTTGCCGTAAGAAGCTACAAGCTCTTCATAGGTCTGCTTTGTTGTGCCGTCATCTACGGGTTCGTCCTTGGCCTTGACTTTCTTACCAATGTAGATTGCAAAGAAGTAAGCTGCAATCATGGGGAAGATTGAGCACAGAGCGCCAATTCCCATTACCTGGATAAGGTTTGCTTCCATTCCAAGGCCCTGTCCGTATAGTGTGTTTGCTGCGGCAATGGGACCCGGTGTGGGAGGAATGAAGCAGTGTGCAATGTAAAGGCCCATTGAAAGAGCAACTGTACTTGCTACAGAACTCTTGCCTGTGCGCTGTACAAGTGACTTTCTGATCGGGTTCAGAATTACAAAACCGCTGTCACAGAATACCGGAATTGAAACAATCCAGCCCATGAGAAGCATTGCAAGTTCAGGATTCTTCTTTCCTACAAGCTTTACAACGCAGTCTGCCATTTTAAGGGCTGCACCGGTCTTCTCGAGCAGAGTTCCAACAAGTGCTCCGAGAATAATAACGATACCTATTGATGTAAAGGTACCAGAGAATCCCTGGCCGATAACGGTAGGAATTGTATCAATCTTTATTCCTGCTACAAGAGCAAGGAGGATTGATACACACATGATAGAAAGGAACGGGTGAATGTGCCATTTTGAAATAGCAACAATCATCAGAGCTATTGCCAGTACAAAGGCAATAATGAGTGGTACTCCTGTCATTATAAAAAATCTCCCTTGTGGGTGTGATTCCCACAAGGGAAATGATAATACACGAATGTTGCGTCGTAAACTGAAATCAGTTATTCCGCATCATCTTCCATGTCATAATTGACCAGCTCTCTGAATTCTTCCGGAAACAGTTCTTCCAGGAAGAAATGATTGTCGTTTTCTTTAAGAAAAATCATAGTCCTGCCTCCTTGCCTATTTCATTTCTACACCGGCTTGGAGGCACTTTAAATAGTTAGTTTTAGTTATTTTGCAGTTTTTGACAGTAGTAAGATTTTACTAACAGACTTTTATCAGTATGCGTAACCTAATACTACGTAGAGAGGATAGTATTCATCATACAGGCCACAGATAACGTCCATGCCCAAATTGGGTGTGAAAGCCTTCTCTATCACAATTTCCCATGATCCGTATTTCTGATACAACTCTTCGGGCTGAGGACCCTCTTCATGTCCGTATCTTTCAAGATTGTTCTCCTTGACCAGGGCCAGAGTTTCCGGTTCATTCTCATACTGGGCAAGTTTGATACGATTCCTTTCTGTGGAAACTGCTCTTGCAATCTGTTCTATGGTGGCACCGTCTGCGGCCAAGTTGCTCATTACGGCAATCATGGTATTCATTTCGTCATGATACTGAATTCTTTCCTGCTTGGACTTTTCTACAAACTCAGGGTCTGTCCAGTCATAAGAAGCATATGTTCCAAGGCTCTTGGAATGGGGATCCGGTGAAAAACCGT
>CADCOT010000146.1 GCA_902803145.1 uncultured Spirochaetales bacterium
CAAAAACATTGATGCTGTTGTAGAGTGCATTGGCGGAACCGGAATAGCACATGAATTTGCAAAGAAAGTGCTCAGCGCCGGAAAGCACTTTGTGACTTCAAACAAGGCCCTTGTAAGTGCTTTCGGCCTTGAGTTGAGGGACATTGCCAACAAAACCGGTGCAGCCTTCCTCTTCAGTGCAGCCTGTGGCGGAACAATGCCCGTTCTGCTGAATCTTGGAATTGCCCGCAAGTCTGACTTAATCAAAAGGGCAGGTGGAATTCTGAACGGAACTGTGAACTACATGCTCACCCAGATGCAGGATGAAGATTGGGATTATGACAAGGCTCTTAAGGAGGCCCAGAGACTCGGCTATGCAGAGGCAGACCCATCTGCCGATGTAGGCGGGCTTGATACTCTTAGAAAGGTTATTCTTCTCAGTGCTGTCGGGTTTGATGTCTTCCCGGAAGGAAAACTTTACTGTGAAGGAATTGAGAACACAACTGCACAGGTTATCAAAGAGCTGAAAAGCAGAAGTCTTGTCTTAAGACTTTTAGGCTCATGCGGCAGAGATGCAGATGGCAACTTCTATGCCTTTGTTCAGCCTGTTGCTTTCAAGAGCAGTGCTGCAGAGGCCAATATCCGTATGAATCTGAATATGGCTTTCTGGGAAGGGCAGAACTGCGGAAAGGTCAGTATTTCCGGTCAGGGGGCAGGCCGTTATCCCACAGCTGCAAACGTTCTGAGAGATCTGACAGAAATTGATTTGGGAAGAAGATCAATGCTTTCAAAAGCCTGTGCTCCTTCAAAGGTAAATGTTGAAAAATGTTGCTTCAAATATATTGTAATCAAGAATTCTGAAACAGAGATTACAGATTACATCAGTGTTTCAGAGATGCATGAGAAAGCAGCAGAGTATAGAAAACTTGGCGCAAAAGTCTTTTTTGCCGCCATTGATGAATAAGGTAAAACCATGTTTAAAGTAGCAAAATTCGGCGGATCTTCAGTTTCTTCCGCCGCTCAGTTTGAAAAGGTTAAGAAGATAGTTTCTTCAGACCCTTCAAGACATATTGTAGTTATTTCGGCCGCAGGAAAGAGAAGCAGTGACGACCATAAGCTTACTGATCTTCTCTATCTTTGCCATGCCCATCTTACATACGGAGTTTCCTGCAATGATATCTTCAAGGCAATCTGTGAGAGATTCATTGAAATAAGGGATGCTCTTCATCTTGATTACAAAATTGAGGATGAACTTGAAAACCTCAAGGCAAAGCTCAACAAAGACATTTCTGTAGATTATCTTGTCTCCAGAGGAGAGTATCTTACCTCCCGTCTTATGGCAGAGTACCTTGGCTATTTCTTCCTGGATGCCTCTGACTGTATCTTTATGAACTTTGACGGTTCATTTGATTCTGAAAAAATCGGTTCAACCATTAAGGCAATTCTGAAAGATCATCCCAATATTGTCATTCCCGGTTTTTACGGAAGCCTCCCCGGAGGAAAAATCCGCGTAATGAGCCGCGGAGGAAGCGATATTACAGGTTCCATTGCAGCTGTTGCTGCAGGTGCGGATATCTATGAAAACTGGACAGACGTATCAGGTATTCTGATGGCTGACCCCAGAATAGTTTCTAACCCCAAGCCAATTCCCAGAATTACATATGCAGAGTTGAGGGAACTGGCATTCATGGGTGCATCTGTTCTTCACGAAGAATCCGTTCAGCCTGTGAAAGAGGCCGGAATTGCCCTGAATATCCGCAATACAAATATTCCTGAAGATGAAGGAACCATGATTGTTCCTTCAATCGGCGGAGAAAAACTGTCAGACGAGCGCTTCATTACAGGCATTGCCGGAAGGCGTAATTTTGACATTATCACAGTCAGAAAGCACAACATGAACGTCAATCAGAGCCTCAGGCAGGCTTTGGAAATCTTTGACGCCTACAAGGTCAATGTTGAGCACATTACCCTTGGTCTTGATTCCTTTGCCGTTGTAGCCTCTGCTTTTCAGATAGGAGAGGGACTTTACAATATCTGTTCGGAGCTTCAGAAGACTCTTAGGGCATCTGATGTTCAGATTCAGGAGGGCATTGCCCTTGTAGCTGCCGTTGGCAGAAAGATGTCCTTCAGACCCGGTATCTCAGGTAAGCTTTTCAGAGCTCTGGGTCAGGAGGGAGTCAACATTAGAACAATTGCACAGGGTTCTGATGAATTGTCAATTATTCTCGGCGTAGACAACAGCCAGTACGAAAGTGCCGTGCGTGTTCTCTATGACAGTTTTGCGGGGTGAGATATGAGAAAAGTTAATGTAGCCGTTTTGGGATGTACCGGTGTTGTAGGACGCCAGATGATGCAGGTTCTTGAAGAGTACAAGATACCTGTAGACAGATTTGTTCCGCTTGCAAGCGCATCCAGCGCAGGAAAAACGGTTGTTTTCAACAACAAGGAATACACAGTCCAGGAGGCAAAAGAGGACAGTTTTGAAGGTCTTGATTTTGTTCTTGGCGCAGTCGGAAACGGAATGGCAAAGACTTTTGCACCTTATATTGTGAAGGCAGGGGCAGTGTTTATTGATAACAGCTCTTCATTCCGTATGGATCCTTCTGTTCCCTTGGTTGTTCCGGAGATTAACGCTCAGGATGCATTCAATCACAAGGGTATTATTTCAAACCCCAACTGCTCAACAATCATTACTATGGTTGCTGTCGGAGCAATCAATGCAATCAGCCCTATAACCCAAATGTTTGCATCAACATATCAGGCAGTTTCAGGTGCCGGAAAGGCAGGTCTTGAAGAGCTGGAAAACCAGCTTTCAGATATGGCAAACGGCAAAAAACTTGAACGCAATGTATTCCCGCACCAGATTGCAATGAATGTAATTCCGTTCATAGGAAGTGAGACTGACAATCTCTATACAACAGAGGAAATGAAGATGCAGAACGAAGGAAAAAAGATTCTGCACAACAGAGGCCTTAAGGTTTCCTGCACCTGTGTGCGTGTGCCGGTCATGAGGTCTCACTCAATTTCCGTTACATTCAGAACAAAAGAAAAAGTGACAGTAGAGCAGGCTGAAAAGGCTATTTCAAAGGCTCCCGGCTGTGTTCTTGTCAAAGACTTTGAAGGAAGAAACTATCCCACTCCTTTGGATACTTCCGGACAGGATCTTGTTTGGGTTGGCCGCATAAGAGAAGACCTTACAAGCAAGAAGGGTCTGACACTGTGGTGCTGCGGAGACCAGGTAAGAAAAGGAGCTGCATCAAATGCAGTTCAAATTCTGAAGTTGTTCCTTTAAACTTAGTGCATAGGTGAGTGGTATGAAAAAGAATTTTCTTTCAGCTTCAATAGCTGTAGTAGTAGGCTCGGCGCTGTTCTTTGTTCTTGGTAAGTATATAAATATCCAGAGTCCCATAATGAATATTTACATATCCGTTCAGTTTGGAGTTCTGGCTTTCATTGCAACTCTGTTCGGTCCTCTTGTAGGTTTTCTGACCGGAATAATCGGACATTTCTTTATTGATTTCAGTTCGGGCTCAGTCCACTGGTCATGGATAATTGCTTCAGGTCTTACAGGCTTTATCATTGGCCTTTCGGAAAAAAAGGTTAATCTGACAACAGAGTACTTTTCCATCATAAAGATGGGAATTTTAAACCTCTATCAGATTTGTGCTTTTATCCTTACCTGCGGTGTAGTTGCTCCGGTACTTGATATTATTCTTTACAAAGAACCGGCAGGAAAGGTCTTTGTTCAGGGTATTGTGGCCGGAATGTATGACATTATAGCAACAGCAATTATTGGAACGTTGCTCTG
>CADCOT010000147.1 GCA_902803145.1 uncultured Spirochaetales bacterium
ACTGATGAACTGTCTTCTATGGCCGGTTCTGTGGGGCAGATGAAAAACTGCTGCATGGAGCTGACTTCCACATGTAAGGCAAACGGAACTGCGGTGTTCTTCATTGGACATGTAACAAAGGAAGGTGCCATAGCCGGACCAAAGGTCATTGAGCATGTGGTGGATACAGTTGTCTATTTTGAAGAGGGCAGTTCCAACGTCAGGATTGTCAGGGCATCAAAAAACAGGTTCGGCTCTGTGGATGAGATTGGTATTTTCAGAATGACAGAGAAAGGCCTTGAGGCTGTTGGAGATCCGTCCGGATTCTTTGTGTCCCAGAGAACGGAAGAAATTCTGCCTCCGGGAATTGCCTACACCGCAGTTTCAGAAGGAAGCAGAACCTTCTTGGTTGAAATTCAGGCTTTGGTAGTGCGTGCAAAGACCGGTGTAAGCCGAGTTTACTCAGACAGAATAGATACTTCCAGAGTAATGAGAATAGCGGCTATCCTTGAACGACACGCAGGAGTAACTCTTTCTGACAAAGACATTTACGTTAACGTTGCCGGTGGCGTGAGGGTAAACGATGTTTCTGTAGAGCTTGCAATTGCAATGGCCCTTTGGTCTGCTGCTTACAACAGAAGCCTCAACAGCGGAACAGTGTGCTTTGGTGAGTTAAGCCTTGCAGGCGAGGTCAGAAAGGTAAGTTTAGGAGACAGAAGACTCAAGGCTGCTGCCGATATGGGCTTTGAAAGCGCAATAGTTCCTGCCTCTATGGAATTTGCAAAGACCAAGATGCTTCTGACAAAGTGTTCAAAGGTATCTTCTTTGTTTAGCCAAAGACCCTCAGCATAATCGGAAAGAGAACAAAGGTTCCCAAAATACTTCCCAAGCTGGTTGTGAAAAACAACAAGAACGCATGAAGGATTCTGTTTTTAAACCACATACGGAAGCTTCCAATGTCATCTGAGATTGTTTCAAAATCTGTTACCTTGGGCTTTCTCAGGCGGCTTTCTGCAAGACCTGCAAAGAGTCCCACGCCCACAACAGGGGACATAACAGAAACAGGACCCATAACGGCACAGACAAGCCAGTTAAGCGGGTGAGCAAGGGAAAGAATTGCAAACAAAGTTGTACATGCTGCGTTTGATGCTGCCCAGATTGCAAAATATCTGAGTCCCTGCTCAAATCCATAGGTTGCACATTGAAAGACAATGAATCCCAAAATAGCAAGCGGAAGTATCCAGGATGCAACTTTTCCGGCGTTTGAAGCCTGAGGAACCTGGGAAATAGTCCCAAGATCTACAGACACTTCCTTTTTTTCAAGCTTCTCAAGAGTGCTGATTATTCCGGGTGCATGTCCGGCTCCTATTACTGCAACTTTGTTGTGACCGGGAGCATTGAGAATACTTGAAGCAAGATAGCGGTCTCTTTCATCTATCAGGACTTCCTTTACCGACGGAAGTTCCTTTGCAAGGCTGTTCATCATTTCCTGCAGAGTATCGCTCTTTTTCAGCTCTTCAAGTTCTTCAGGCTTGAATTCTTCTTTGTCAAATGCTGCAGAGATAAGTGTTGCCAGAAGCTTTGCCTTGTTTATAAAACTGCTCTTTCTCCAGGCTCTCTTGAATGTAACGGAAATGTCTCTGTCACAGAGGGAAAAGGGGATTTCCTTTTCCTGGGCAAGTCTGGCTGCGCTGAGAATTTCCTCTCCGGGAGCAGAGCCCGTCTGAAGACCCATTTTTTTCTGAAAAGAAGCAAGAGCTGTATTAGCCAAAACAAGGAACACTTTTCCTTCTCTGAAAACCTTGTCTATGTCCATTGAGGCATAGGCCTTTTGCTTTGTATGACTGTCAAAACGACCCTTATCAAGCTCAAGGCAGATATGGTCCGGCTTCTGTTCGTCTATAACCTGAGCAACTTCGTCAACACTGTTCTGTGAAACATGGGCAGTGCCCACCAAAGTCAGAAGGTCTCCGTTGTCAAAGGTAATTTTTGTTATTGTATCTGAAATATGTTCGGTCTTCATTTTCAGAGAGAAGTTTACCCCAGATTGACGGATGAATACAATGGTGTGCTAACATTGAGGCAATGGAAGATTATACGCTCAAACTCCGCAGGGGCCAGAAGACAATCAGAATGCACTACACAGACAAGGGAGAGCTGATAGTAAGTGCATCACCTTCTGTTCCACGCAAGAGGATTGAGGATTTTGTAGCATCCAACAGCGCCTGGATAGAAAAAACAAAGGCCACTTTTGCCTCTCATTCATACAGCAATGGCGATACCGTCCCGTATCTTGGAAACAGCTGTCTTCTTATGGTTGTTTCCGGACCTGCAAATGAAGTTGGTTTTCTGGACGGAACAGTGCTTGTAACCACAAAAAGAAAAGCTTCCGAACAAAAGGTCAGAACTCTTCTGAGGGCCTTTTATGAAAAAACAATCCTCAGTATTGCAGGTCCAAGGGTTACCTATTGGTGTTCAGTAATGGGAATAGAAGAGCCTAAGATTCTCAGCTGCAATGCAAAAACACGCTGGGCTGTCTGTGTACCTTCAAGACGTGAAATTCGCTTCAGTGCAATAAGCGCAACCTTGGACAAGGATTTGGTTGATATGATTGTGGTTCATGAGCTGTGCCATCTGTTTCATCCTGATCACTCAAAACAGTTCTGGCAAAAGGTTGCTCAGTACGTTCCGGATGTAAAGGAAAAAGAAAAGCGCCTTAAGGAAATCTCCAAAAAAGGCGCTCATAAGAATCTTTTTTAAGAAACTCAATATTGGACCAAACGCTTTACAAAATCATAAAGACGCTCTGCGCTCTCAATTGAAAGATGCTCGCGTGTTGAGTGGACATCAAACAGATCCGGACCGGTAGAAACACTGTCCATTCCCTCAATCTTGCTGTTAATAACTCCGCATTCAAGACCTGCGTGGATGGAAGTAATTACGGCATCCTTTCCTGTCATTTCTTTCCAAACCTTTGCACAGAGGTTGCACATTTGGGAATTTGCATTAGGAGACCATGACGGATAGCCATCACTTAAGACTGTCTCAAAATCAAAACGTTCCAAGATAAGGCGGATTCTGCGAATCAGCTGGGTTTTTGAGAATTCAGAAAGGCTTCTCACGCTGATTACTAAGTCAACAATTCCGCTCTTTATACGAACTATTGCCAGGTTGTCCGAGGTTTTTACAACTCCTTTGATTACCTTGCTGAAAGATCTTACTCCGTGGGGCATGCATACAATTGCCTGAACCAACGAAGCAGATGTTTCACAATCAATGGCAACTGAGGGAACCTTGAGAGACGGTTCATGATGTGAGCAGTAATGCTCAAGATCCATATCCGGATCTTCAACAGCGTATTCAGCCTTATACTTTTTGAAAGTTTCCATAAGGATGTTGTGAACAATTTCCTTTTTCTCTTCTGCTTTGACACAGATTACACATTCTGCACTGTAAGGAATGACATTATGTCTTTCTCCGCCGGCAAACGAGGAAAGCATGTAGCTGTAACCGGCTTCGTTTACAGCATCAAGCATGGCCGCAAGAATTCTTATGGCGTTTGCTCTCTGCCTGTGAATTTCTCCGCCGCTGTGACCGCCCTTAAGTCCGTACACTTTCAGATAAACAGCCTCCATGTCTTCAGGAACAGGAGATAGGGTAGCGGTGTACTTTGCTTTGATATCAGCACCGCCGGCACAGCCTGTGTAGATAACACCTTCTTCTTCACTGTCAAGGTTAAGAAGGCGTCTGCTCTTAATAAGACCGGTATCAAGACCAAAAGCACCCTTAAGACTTGTTTCTTCAGAAACTGTGAAGATTGCTTCAAGAGGACCGTGTTTGGCCTCCGGGTCTGTAAACAGGGCCATAACCATTGCAATTGCAATTCCGTTGTCTGCCCCAAGGCTTGTTTCTTTTGCGTAGAGAAAGCCGTCTTTTTCTACTGTTTCAATGGGATCTTTTGTGAAATCATGGTTGCTTCCGGGTTTTTTAACACAGACCATGTCCATGTGGCCCTGAAGTGCCAAACTCTCCCTGTTTTCATAACCGGGTGTGGCATTTCGGTAGATTATTAGGTTTCCAGTTGAGTCAGTTGCATGTACAAAACCGTTGCTGTCAGCCCATGAGATAAGGAAGTTTCTGATTCCTTCTTCGTTTCCGGATCCTCTGGGGACCCTGCAAATTTGTTTGAAATAATCCAAGACTGTCATAAATTGAAATGTACAACATTTACAATTTTTTTAAAATAATTTGTCAAAAAGAATAAAAGTATGTTATAGTGTATTGTACCCCAATATCGGTTTATGATATTGGGGTTTTAAGTGAGGAACTGACATTGAACCGCGATCCTATCCCTTCTATCATCTTTTACGATCAGGACTTTGTGGACCTTTATGACCGTTCATGGGTCTGGATAGAAGAGTTTTGGAAGCAGGGTTCTGAAGAAAACGGCCTTAAGGGAAACTTCCTCTCGTTTAACGACCAAAAGACCTTCAACCTCTTCAACAGTTGCCTCTCTTCTTTGTTTTTGAACTACAGCAATCAGGTTTATTCTCCGTTTGAACAGATAGACTTCTTCTATTCAAAGCAGGAAGAAAACGGAGCAATCCGTTGTGACTACAGCGTTGAAGACGGAAAACCTGTTTTTACATCTGACAATCCGGAAGGTTTGACAATTCCGCTTTTGGCCTATGTGGAGTTTTTCTTCTACCACAAAGTAGGAAACAAGAAAAGGCTTAAGGAAATTGTTCCTGCAATGGAGAAGTATTTTGACTGGCTCAAAGACAACTTCATGAAGGAAAACGGACTCTTTGCTGTTCCTGTTGCTGCTTGCCAGACCGGAAACATCCCCAGAGAAAAGACTGTTTATCCCGTAGATTTCAATGCAGCCATGGCTGTGAATGCACTTTACTTCTCATATATAGGAGATATTCTCAACGACAAAGAGCTGAGCTTTAAGTTCAAGAGGCTTTACTTTCTGCTTAAAACCAGAATCAACGGTCTTATGTGGGATCCGGAAAGACAGTTCTACTTTGACCTTGATGAGAATGAACAGCGCATTCCTCTCATGCTGATCGGTTCTTACTGGACCATGCTTGCAGAGATTCCCAATGATGAGAAAGCCATAAAGATGATTGAGTATCTTAAGGACTCGTCAATTTTCGGTTCTGAAAACCCGTTCCCCAGCGTCAGCATGGACAGCCCGTGCTTTAAAGAAAACGTTGTAGGTTATTGCGGAGCCGTCGTTCCTTCAAATGTCTACGTTGTGGTCAAAGGCCTTGAAAAGTACGGAGAGTACGTTTTTGCCAGAGAGTGCGTAATCAGACACATCTACTTTATGCTTGATACTCTCCAGCCTGAGGAAAATGTTGTAGGGGACGTCTGGGAAGCTTATCTTCCCACCCGTGAGGGTGTACCTGCATCGGACGGAGCCGACGGCTTCCCTGCAAAGCGCTTCCTGCCTCAGGTGTGTCTTGTAACCATAGCCCTTATGATTGAAGATGTGGTCGGACTTGATGTTTCACTTCCCAGAAAGACCGTTTACTGGACTGTGCCAAGTCTTGAAGAAATGGGAATAGAAAAGCTTTCACTCAAGAAAAATCTGATAACCATCAACAGCAACAAGAATGCCCGCGGATGGGAAATCAGGCTTGAAAGTGAAAAGCTTTACTACTTTACGATTGAAATTATTGATGAGAATAAAAAGAAGACTCTGCCCATACCCAGCGGCAAGTGTTCAATGCTCATAGACAAACTTTGATATGAT
>CADCOT010000148.1 GCA_902803145.1 uncultured Spirochaetales bacterium
AAGAATATGAAAAAACAGACTGAAAACTATTTGAAATACGCAGCAGTGTTTCTTTTGGCATTCATTGTATATACGGTTTTGGTAAAGATAGTTGACGTAAGGGCAATAGGTCCTTTCTTTTCAAAGGTCGGCTTTTCTCACTTCAACGACTGGGTCAGAGACCTTTTCAGCTACAGCAAGACCTGGTATACAATCTCACAGTTTCTTGGCTATCTTGCAATTGCTGTCTGCTTCTGTTTTGTTTGTACCGGAGCATACCAGCTGTTTACCGGAAAAGAGGGATTGAGGTCTGTTAACAGAGGAATTTGGGCTATTGGCGGCCTGTATGTTGCATTGGCTGTTTTCTACATCTTCTTTGACAAGGTTCTTGTAATCAACTACAGGCCTGTACTTGGAGACGAGTCAATTCTTGAACCTTCTTACCCGTCATCACATACACTCCTTGCAGTCTGTGTTTTTCTTTCTGCATCTGACCAGGCTTCAAGGCTGATTGAAAGAATCGACATTGCCAACATCCTTTCTGTTTGCTGCTGGGTTGCAGCGGCAGCAACTGTTGTTTCCAGACTTCTGAGCGGAGTTCATTGGATTACAGACATAATCGGATCTCTGATTCTGTCAGCCTTCCTTCTCTGTCTCTATCTTGCCGGTGCAGGAGAACGCAAATGAAAAAACTGATTTTTGTTTTGCTTGCAATTGCCGTTATGGTCTTTCCGTTGGCGGCCTTAAACAGTGTTTCTTCTCTGCTGCCTTATCTTGGAGATGCAAATCTCAAACTGATGACAGACGAAGGCATGAGTCTGTCAAACTCAACTCTGGTAGACGGCATAATGCACCTTGTTCCCATCGGGAGCAAGATAGCCCAAAGGGCAATAGAGGCATCAGGGGAGGATAACTCTTTTACTGTGGCACTTACAGGTTTCACGGCCTATCCCGAGTCTTGGAGCAGTCTTTCTCAGGAAGAGAGGATGGTAAAGCTTCTGAACATGATGACTGCCGTTTCAAAGCAGGAAGGGGCCATGTACATTTCAAGAACAGCGGGAAACAAACCCAAGGTTCTTCTTGAGAAGTCTTACTGTATATCCGATCTTTCAAAGTCCAATTCAAAGATAGACGACCCTGTTTATGATTCGGTTCCGGAAAGTCTGACCCTTTATGCTTATCAGAAAGACAACAGGTTTGGCGGAAACACATTTGTTGTGGAGTACACCTGTACCGACCGTGAAATTCTGATGAAGATTACAAACCACACTGCAATGAAGTTCATGGGAATAACCTGTGTTCCGGAAGGTAAGCTTTCAATGTATATAGATGCCTTCTGCACAGAAGAGGGAATTGTAATCAGCGGTCTTGCTACAGTCTATGACAGGAAGCCTACCGTCAACCTTGTATTCTACACGGTGGATATTGCAGAATCCTTCAAAAGAAGGATAATGGGGCTTAAAGACAAGTTTATTGAAAACATAATGGAGTGATGTCCGAGAGGTCGAAGGAGCCAGACTCGAAATCTGGTAACGCCCCTGTGGCGTTCTAGGGTTCGAATCCCTATCACTCCGTAAGGTATCTGGATTATGAAAAGAAGGCTAAATTCAAGAGAGTGGCTAGTCGGACTCAGTGCTGTTTATGTTGTAGTTGCTGTTGTAATGAACATCTTCTGCATGAAGGCTCTGAGTTTTGGAAGTCCGATAATAATTTGTGATGCCGGTTTGCTGATAAGTTGGGGTGTTTTTCTCATTTCAAACATAATTGTAGAGGTTTGGGATAAAAGAACTGCCATGGTTTTGGTTTCCTTTGCAGCTATCGTTTCCTTTGTAGTAATGCTGCTTGGCCTTCTTATTGTTCACATTCCTACTCTTCCGGAGTACGAGGAGCAGGCAAAGGCCTTTGCAATGGTCTTTTCAAACGGTCCCAGAACCATTGTTGCTTCCGTTACTGCATTCTGGGTTGGAAACTTCATTAACACCCATATCATTTACACAATCAGGATGAGGCTTGAAAGCAGAAAGAAGGACAATAGACTTTTCTTCTTTGCCCGTGCTTCTTTTTCAACTCTTATAGGCCAGCTGGTGGATAATGCACTGTTCATGTTCCTTGCTTTTGCACCGATAGGCCTTTCTCCGTATGAAATGAATACCTATGACATCGTAACTGCAGTTCTTTCCGGAACGGTAATTGAGCTTATTGTAGAGACCTGTCTTGTTCCCTTTATAACAATTCCCCTTACAGCTAAAATAAAAAAGGTGAAGGCTCATGAGGAAGGTGCAGCATGAAGGTTTTGATAACAGGTTCAGCCGGCGGAATAGGAAGTGCAGTTGCCAAGCTCTTTGTGGAAAAAGGGCATTCTGTTACAGGAATTGATGTCAAACCTTTCAGCATTGAAGGGGATTACAGGCACATTGTTGCAGATGTAACAAATCCTGCATCTCTGCCTGATTTGGATGCAGTAGAAGTGCTTGTTTCATGCGCAGGTGTTCAGAACAGCTGTGGAAAAAAAGATGACATTGACGTGAACCTGAAAGGAACTGTCAACGTTGTTGAAAAATATGCTTTTAACAAGGCAATAAAGAGTGTTCTGATAATAGCATCTGCCTCTGCCCACACCGGGGCGGAGTTTCCGCTTTACAGTGCCTCCAAGGGGGGCCTTCTTTCCTACACCAGAAACGTTGCTGCAAGACTTGCCCGCCAAGGTGCAACGTGCAACAGTATATCGCCCGGAGGGGTAAGAACGGCTTTGAACAAGCCGGTTATGGACAATCCCAAACTTTGGAAAAAGATTATGGACGTAACGCCGCTTAAGAAGTGGGCGGAACCTGAGGAAATTGCACAGTGGTGCTACTTCCTGACTGTGGTTAATAAGTCCTGCTCCGGAGAAGATATTATTATAGATAACGGGGAAACTCATTTGAATTCCTGCTTTGTTTGGCCGGAGGTCTGAGGTGAAGAAAACTGCAGCTCTGATCTTGCTGTTTGTCTCTCTTTTCAGCGCATATGCAGTCACCTATGATGTGTCTTTGGGCCATAGAAACGGCGTGGTTTTTGACACTGTTGTTTTTCCGCAGGTGTCTGTTTACAGTCCTTTTCTCAGGGGAGATTTGAGAATTCTTGGAAAAGACCAAATAGACGGACTGTTTACATACACGGCTCCCGGAAAACACATTGATTTTGAAGCTGGTTTTCACACACAGACTGTGGGTTTTGAGTCAATTTCTCTTTCTCCTTTTGCAGACTTTGCCTACAGCAACCTGTTTGGTTTTGTAAGGGTCAGGGTGGAGTTGGGGGTCCAGCTTTCCGCCCTTAAAACAAAATACATCAAGCAGGTTATGTTTTCTGTTATGCCCGTTTTCAGCGCCCAGCTTGACTTTGAGATAAGTTCTTTTGCTATAGGTGTTTATGTTGATGACCATACAATCAATGACATGGCATGGAGAAACTTCCCCGTCTTTGGCGCAAAGGCATCATATGAAATTACTCCTTACTGGACTGTCTATACTGACGTCTGGGCCAGGGCTACAGAATATCTTGTGGACAATTGGCTGATGATAAGCTCTACGGGCTTCAGATTCGGGGCGAGGTACTCAGAATGAGAAGAAAACTGCTGTTTGTGTTTTTGATTTTGGTCCTCTGTCTTGTTTCGTGCAGTGTTGAGAAAACCTACATGGTAACAGGTGCCTACAAGGCAAACCCGTTCCTGACTCCGAAGGAAGTTATTGAAGTTTCAGGGGATGAGGTGAGCTTTTTGCTTATCTCTGACGAGCATATCGGCCGCACCACCGCAGGGGCTACTCACAATCTTGCAAATCTGTACTCGTTTATGGATGCACAGGCCTTTCCTTTTTCCGTAAGTCTTGGAGATCTTACGGATGACGGAAGGATGACAGATGCAGTAAAAGACTTCTTGGCCAACCTTAAAAACAGGACTACAAAAAAAGTCTTCCTGCAGTGCGTCGGAAACCATGACAGGCACACATACGGCTCTTCTTATGCATCGCATCTTGAGGACCAGAACATCTCTCTGAGCCGTTATGTCTGCGGAAACCTTTCAATGTATGTTCTGGACAACTCCACAAGAACTTTTACAGAGCGCCAGTTTCAGTGGCTTGAAGAGGCTTTGAAGGCCGATACTTGTAAGTACAAGATCTTCTTTGCCCATGAAAACCTCTGCGCCGGTGCAAATCTTTCAAATACCCAGGTCATGATCGGCTTTGCCGATGTCTCCGAGATGAACAAATTCTTCAGTCTGATGGACAAGTACAAGGTAGGTCTTCTGTTTACCGGGCACTCACACTCCGGAGATCAGGTTTTTGAAGGCCCTAACGGAAACTATGCGGAGTACAACATCTGCTCCTTTGTAAAGACAACAAGCTTTCTTGAGCCGGGAGACATGTGGTACAAAGTTACCGTAAACCGCTCAAACGGAAAGGTCACTGTTTACGGCTACGACGGCACCTCTGTGACAGTCAAGACAACAAAAACATTTTTTCTACCCTCTTAAACGTGTGAAAGAAAAAGCCGTTTAGAAACCATTATATAGGTGAAAGCGGCAATGCTTTTAAAACATTTACTGTAGAGACAAAATTGTCTATACTAAAGGGGAACTCAGATAATGAATTTTGTTTGGGACAGCCGAAAAAATGAGGCAAATATAAGAAAACATGGTATTCCATTTGAGGTGGCAGTTCTAGTTTTCAACGATGAGAAGATAATTGAAAGATTTGACAAGAGTCATTCTTCTGCAGGAGAAGAAAGATGGAATGCTATAGGAATGGTAGAGAAGGTGTTATTTGTTGTTTTCACAGAAGTCAATGATTGTGTTCGGATTATTTCTGCAAGAAAAGCAACAAAGGAAGAGATAAATGAGTACTACAAAAACTATGACCTTAGATGAAGTCAGAAATTACAAGCTGACAGACGCGCAGAAAGAGATGATCAGAAAGGCAGAATGCAATCCTGATGATGAGACACCCGCTATGACTCCTGAACAATTGAAGGAGTTTAAATCTGGAAAACTGTATCATCCTCAATGGTATAAACCAAAAAAAGCAAAGATTAATATCAGAATTGATGAGGATGTTCTTGCAGCTTATAAAGCCTTGGGAAAAGGGTATCAAACCAGAATGAATGATGCCTTAAGAAAAGCTCTTGAAATGACAATATAAAAAAAGGGAACAAATCCCCCGGGTCTCTCCCACAATCCACTTACCGTTGCTACCTTCCGGTCCTGGCGGGGTTGGGCGGCTGTGAGCAGCCCGGAATCTGTTCCCTACGGAGAGAGGGGGATTCGAACCCCCGAAGGCTTTTGACCTTACACGACTTCCAATCGTGCACCTTCGACCACTCGGACATCTCTC
>CADCOT010000149.1 GCA_902803145.1 uncultured Spirochaetales bacterium
TATCCGGGCCGATGTACTTTCAGAAGTACTTAGGTTATTGATAAGAACAGGAGTTTCTGCAAATTCAAAAACTGAGATATTGTTTTCAAGACTTTTTATATCGGAAGCAGAAAGCTTTGTGTTTTTTATCATAATGTCAAACGATTCAACTGCTCTCAGAGTATCAATCTGTTTTGACTGAAGGCCGTTCATAAGGCTCATAATGACAAACATTGCAAAAATGCCGGCAGCAATTCCAAGACAGATAATTACAGAAGTTAATCTCTGTCTTCTGATCTTTGAGAACGCATATCTGAAAGCAATCTTTAAGTTAAACATTACAGATACTCAACCCTTGCAACCTTTTTGTTATCACTCTTATAGTAAACTCTTGCCACAGGTTTTGAGTTGTTAAAAAGAGTCTTAATCATTCCTGAACCATCTGTCTGATACTCAATCGTCTGAGTAAGAATGTTATTCACATATGTGGATTCTAAGGTTTTTGAGCCATTAGCGTTGTAGTCTGTAATTACAATTGTTACAGGCTGGGCTTTTGTAACAGACCTCTTTGAAACAAGAATTCCATCTTCATAGTTGTAGTAAATGGTATTTTCGTTATCTTCTTCACTAAGAAGTTGAGAATCAGGTCCGTATGTAAATACAGTTCCGTTTCTTGAAAATGAAATATTGCCGGAAGAATCTACGTCAAAATCTCCTGTAGAAACAAGATTGTTGTTCTTTCTGTATAGATTCTCATCAGTGTAGATATAATCTGTTCCTATCAGAACAGTGTTTTCATAACGTCTTACTGCAAAAAGAGAAAGATCTGATGCATTACGAATGTAGTACTCTACACTTCTGTTTCCGTCTCTTGATGTAAACTCTGTGCAGACAAGATTTCCGTCTGAATAGATGTAAGTTGTCAGATCTGAAGTGCCGTCTTCATAATTATTCTCAACGCTCATAAGGTACCCGTTCTCATACTTCTTAACAGGGTCTGAGAATGCGGGAAATAAAGAAAGAAGAATAATTAAAACAGCAAATGCGTATTTCATATTCCGGCAAGAGATGAAAGGAAGGTATCCCTGTCAAAAACCTCAATATCTTCGTAATGCTCTCCGGTACCAACAAAGGCTACAGGAATTCCAATCTGTGCAACAGCACCGCCCTTGGCCATTGAGTCATACTTGGTAAGAATCAGGGCGTCAAGACCGATTGCTTGATTAAACAATTCAGCCTGGCTTACCGCATTCTGACCCGTTGTAGCATCAATTACCAAAATCTTCTTGTAGTTTTCAGGCTCAACACGGGCTCTGATAATCTTGTCTATCTTCTGCAATTCCTTCATAAGGTTTTCTTTGTTGTGCATTCTTCCTGCAGTATCACAAAGAATCAGATTATCTCCCTTTGCCTGAGCACTTGAGATTGCATCATAGATTACAGCACCCGGGTCACTTCCGTTGTTCTGTCTTACAATTCTTACACCTGTTCTCTGGCTGTGAAGCTCTAACTGGTCAATTGCAGCAGCTCTGAAAGTATCGGCGGCAGCCATAACTACTCTATAATTTTTGTTCTTGTAATAAGTTGCCATCTTAGCAATGGACGTTGTCTTGCCAACTCCGTTTACACCCAAAACAAGGTAGACACTGAGCTTTGAGGGGTCAGGATCAAGTACAACGCCCTTAACCTTGTCATCCAAGGCACTGCGCACAAGGCCCAAAAACTCCTCTTCTGTTTTAGGCTTCTTGTCCTGGACCATCTCACTTATGTTGTAAGCGTTTCTGGCTCCGAAGTCACCTTCAATAAGCATATCTTCCAAGTCCTCATAGAACTTTTCATCAAGAGTCTTTCTGAATCCGAAGAATGATGCCAGCTTGGCACCGAATCCCATTTTTTTCATGTCATCCCTCCGGCTGATGAGTAATAGTTAAACAATCCGTAAACAAGGTTTACAAGCGTTGCTGCTATCAAACCTGTTGAAATATAGTTTGCTCCTGTCTGGAAAACCTGATTCTTAAATTCAATACTTTTAAGTGCCACTTTGAGCCCGAAAGATCCGAGAACAAGGGCAAAATCAGTATAGAATTTCTTTCTTGTTTCTTTGTAGAAACCTGAGTCATCCATCCAGGCAGGCTTCATTGATATTTTTTCTTCAGTTTTCTTTCCGTCAATGTACATTGAAGAATCTGAATAACCTTCTGCAGATAATCTGACAATTGAAGGCAGCGGAACGTTTTCCAATGTAAGCGGTGTTGTTCCGGCCTCTTTGTCATTAAGCCATACTTTTGCAGGAACGTCAGTAGTAAGATTGAATATTGGCAGTGTTTCTTTAATTTCAGGTTCTTTTTCTATTGAGAATGATTCAATTTGTTTTTCATTAAGAAAATAAGGAGCCAGTGCAAGGATGCAGGACTCTGAATACAGTTCTGAACTCTGCCTTATTTCAAGAAAAATACGCTCTGTCTTTTGTTTATACTCAGACCAGATGTCTATTGTCAGCATGTACAGATCATCTACTCTCTTTTGTGCAGGAACTATCAGAAGATCAGCATTGGATGTTTTACAAATGTAAGAAAGAACCTTAGGATCAAGTTCTGCTGCATCTTCTCCTGTTACAGGACCTGAATAAGTGACAAGCTTTACATTGTAATCAGAATCATCAATCAAAGACTCTTTGGCAGTTTCAAACTTGTCCTGAGCTTTTTTAATTGTACTCTCATCTGTTCCCTTCCAAGCAGTTGTCAGTTCTTCACCTGCATTTGCAACTTCAGATCTGTTGTAACGTACCGGAACATTTAGAGCAGACTCAACATCATTACTCACAGAAGGAAACCACTTTTCAATGTAGTGGGTAATTTCTGTGTTAGACGGGTAAATCAGAACATTGTAGTCAGATGCCCATAAACAAAGAGATAATGAGATGAGAACAAGAACGGACAGAGCCTTTTTCAATTATTTCTCCTGATTCCAACGGAGGAAGGCCTCAATAAAGTCATCAAGATCCCCGTCCATTACAGCCTGGATATTACCGGTCTGAACTCCTGTTCTGTTATCCTTAACCATTGTGTAAGGCTGGAAGACATAGCTTCTTATCTGAGAACCCCAGCTGATATCCTTCTTTTCAATTGCTTCTGCTGCATGCTGCTCAGCAAGTTTTGCACTGTAGTAGTCATACAGGCGGCTTCTGAGCATCTTGAAACAAGTGTCTTTGTTCATTTGCTGTGATCTTTCATTCTGACACTGAACAACAATTCCTGTAGGATAGTGGGTAATTCTGACAGCACTGTCGGTCTTATTAACATGCTGACCGCCGGCTCCGCCTGCCCTGTATGTATCAATTCTGATGTCTTCAGGCTTGATATCAATATCAATTGTGTCATCAACAACAGGAGATGCATAAACAGAAGAGAAAGATGTGTGTCTTCTGGCGTTTGAATCAAACGGAGAAATTCTGACCAGTCTGTGTACTCCTGCCTCACCTTTTAGATAACCGAAGGCATAAGGTCCGCTGACCTGGATTGTTACACTCTTGTAACCGCCTTCATCTTCAAGCATATCAAGAATTTCTGTCTTGTACTTATGGCGTTCACACCATCTCAGGTACATTCTCATAAGCATGCTTGTCCAGTCACAGGCTTCTGTTCCGCCGGCTCCTGCATGGATTGTAAGGAACATATCTCCCTGGTCATACTTTCCGTTAAGAAGAGTCTGAAGTTTAAGAGGCTTGAATTCTTCCTGAAGCTGAAGGATTCTTTGGTCTATTTCCTGCTGATACTGAGGATTGTTATCATCCTCTTCTTCATACAACTCAATAAGGTCATAGGTTTCTGCAATATCGTTGATAAGCTTTTCAAAAGGATTGATTATGCTCTTGATAGCATTGATTCTTGCAAATACAGCATCGGACTTCTGTTTGTCATTCCAGAAATTGGGCTGTGAGGTCTGTTCTTCAAGTTCTGCTAATTCTTTCTTCTGACCCTCCGGGTCAAAGTCCCCTCCAAATGGAGTTGGTTTCTTCTTTAAGCTGCTCAAGCAAAGCTCTGTTTTCAAGTGTCATATGGTTTCTCCTGTACTGCGCTTCTTTTCTGATTTGAGTAAAGCAGTGAATTTCACTGATTCTGAAGCGGGAATGAATAATTTTTTATGTAATCTCATCTGAGTAAATTGATAGTAATTTTTCTCTCCAAGAACGGTCATAACATTCTGGAAGATGTTTCGAATACTGATTCCGAATTCTTCTGAAAGACTTATGGAGAGGTTTAATTTGTCAAACGAACTTGAAAGAACAACCTGTGAAGCATTGAAAGGCTCATCTGTATCTTTCAGTTCATCCGGACTGTTAAGATTAAAGTTAAGAACTGTTTCAAAGACAAACTCAACACTGTTGTTGCTATAGTTAACAATCTCATAGTCCACATTGATTGAGTTCTGTCTTGTCTTAAAGGTTTTCAAAATCTTGATAGGAGCCTTGTTAACCTCAATTTCAGGACTTTCTGCTATATAGTCGTGGTGTTTTTTATCTATTGCAGTAAGTTCCCACTTTCTTGAACCCAATTCTGTAGTCTTTCCGTTTCTGATAATGTCCTGGAAGAAGCCCTGGGCTGAAGTAAAAGCAAAATCAGACTGAAGTGAGAAAATATTAACTCTGGAAAGAACTCCGCCTTTTGAGTTTATGTAGCAGATATAATTCCTGTTCTTCAGAACTACTTCATTTCCTACTGTTGTAGGCAAAAGATCTTTTAAAGCAAGTGTAGCTTCAAGTTCACTCATTGCCTTTTGCTCAACATTCAGAACATTGGGATTTTGGTCAAAAGGAGGAATGTAGATAACTCCAAATCCTGCCTTCATAAGAAGGTAGTCAAACAGTTTCTTGTCATCACTGTTTCTCTTAAGACCTTTTGCTGATTCTCTGAATACATTTAAAAGATTCTGGTTTCTGGACAGTACCTTCTGATCCAAAATGTGTTCATTAATTGTTACTGCCTTACCAAGTGAGTAATCACGACCGTAAATACCGGCAGGAAGATAGTAATTAGATGTTATCTCATGGCCTGTAATGTAATCAGTAGGAAGAACAGAATTGCCTGAAACTGCAGGAACAATTGAATTAAATACCTTTACTGAATCTTCACAAAGACACATCTGATCAAGATTGAACATGTATGTGTTCAGAGTTGCAGTCTGAGATGTAATTATCTTCATAACAGAGGAAATGAAACGGTTGTAATCCGCATCAGGCTTTACAAGGTCACTAACCTCTTTTGAAACCTTATCATCTGAGGGAAAGATTACCGTTTGCTTTCCAAGTTCATCCATTATGAAAGGCTTGTTAATCAGAACTTGATTCATCTGCTGGTTGAATCCTGAAATGATTAAAAAGTCCAATGAACTGAGTTCCATTGTCTGGATAAAAGAAGGATTAAATACCTGTCCTATACACCAAAGACCACGGGGTCTTCTGGAATATTTCTTTCTGAGAAAAGTATTTGTCTTTTCAATGCGTGTGGGTCTTTCATGAACAGGCTCCAACTGAAGAAGGCTGTCATAGTATGAAGAACTAAGCAGATCAAGCTGCCCTTTTCTGCAAAGGTCAGAGATGAGCATGTTGATTTCAGGATAGTTTGTTTCAAGCCATTGAATGAAGAAGATACTGATGCGCAGAACAAACTTAAATTCAGGATTGCTGAAAGCAAGAGTTAATAGAGGCTTCAACTGTGAGTTTAGAACCTTCTTAAACTCTTCCTGGGAGTTACCCTGAGTAAGATGTGTGTACGCGCCGATAATATACTTCATAGATAAAGCTCTTCTTATTCTAAAATAAATAAAATATAATTTGAAGAGATGTTAACGGTCTTAAGAAAACTGATTAGCCGTCTTTTTCCTGTAAAGGTATATGCCCTTGTAGGAAGAAGCGGAACAGGAAAAAGCTTCAGAGCTCCGGCTTTGGCTGCAAAATACAGAATTCCTCTGATTATTGATGACGGCCTTCTTATCCGCGGAGATAAGATTGTTGCCGGAAGAAGCGCAAAACAGGAAAACAACTTTCTTACTGCAGTCAAATGTGCTGTTTTTCAAAACAGTGAACACAGAGAAGAAGTAATTCGTGCTTTAGACCGTGAAGACTTCCATAAGATTCTTATTATCGGCACTTCTGAGAATATGACTTCCAAAATAGCTGCTGTTCTCAACCTGCCCGAACCTAAGAAGATTATCCACATTGAAGACATTGCAACCAAAGAAGAAATTGAAACTGCAATGAAAATCAGATTTGTGGAAGGCAAGCATGTAATCCCTGTTTCTCCTATGCAGATAACCAGAAACTATCCAAAGATTATCTATGATGCAATGAGTAACAGGACCCTTGTAAGACCGGAATTCAGCAAGGTTCAGGAATCTGTTATAACTGAAGCTGCAATGAAGCAGATGATTACACAATCTCTTTACGAGTATGGAAATACTCTTAGAATTGAGTCAGTTTCATTTAACAAAACTGATGCCGGTTATGACCTGTTTATCTCAATCAGAACCCCCAAGCAGCTTGATGAACTTCAGAAGCTTGCAATGGAGAACCACATTTCTGATTCACTTGAGAGATACGGCGGCTTGTTGATTAACTCAATTAAGACCGAGGTACACGACTGGGCCTGACAGGATGTTGCTTCTTTACAGGCTTCTTTCTCGGAGGCTGCGGAAGCTTAATATTGTTTTCCTTCATGAATGTTTTTACTGCTCCCTCCAACTCATAGTTAGGAGGTGTGTTGGGACTTATCAGAACTTTGATTTGTCTTAAGAGGTCCAGTCTGATTTCAGAAGGATTTGTAAGATCCGGATCAAGGTTCAGAACGGGTCTGCACAGAGCAAGATACTGTTCATGCTTAGGAACTTCAGGCAGGTCGGGGTTGTATTTTGATTTGAGAACCTTTTCATCAAGTTCTCTAAGAGATTCAAGCATTTCAGGACGCTTAATGTACATTGAATAACAAGGCAGAAGGAAAACAAGAAGTCTGTACTTGTTAAGGTTTTTCATGATAGGCGCGCTGTAACCTGAGGCCAGGATCTTATTAAGTTCCTCTGTCAGTCTTGAAGAACTTACATTTTGTAGAAGAAGAGCATTCTTCTTAATTGCATAGGCAATTCCGAATCTGAATCTGAAGCCTGTAGTTACATTGTATTTAACAGCTCTGAGCATTCTGACAGGATCTTCGGAAAATGTTCTGTCAAGAGGAATTAATGAAGTAATTCTATGGTACTTGAAATCTTCCATTGCATTGTTAAAATCAAGCACTGTATTGTCCAGAGGATTATAGTAAAGACTGTTGATTGAAAAGTCACGTCTTGAAGAATCTTCTTCTATTGTTCCAAAGTTATTGTCATTCCCCTCTTCATGATCTTTGATACTTCTGAAGGTAGAAACTTCAATAATCTTTCTTCCGAAGGCAACATGAACAATCTTAAATCTGCGCCCTATTATTCTTGAGTTATGAAAGATTCTGTGGACCTGTCTTGGAGATGCAGAAGTTGCTATATCAAAGTCCTTGGGAACAATTCCTAGAAGAATATCGCGGATAGCTCCGCCTACTATATAGGCCTCATAGCCTCTGTCAAACAATCTGGATACAACGGATACAGCATCACTGTCAATTAAAGCCGGGTCTATGCTGTGTTCCTCCGGTCCGTAAATCTTTGCAACAGCTGCAGGACCGGACGGACCTTGTTTGTATCTGATCTTCATATTCTATTGAATATATTGCATAAAAAAGTGAAAATTACAACATGATTGAACCAAAGATATTGAAAGGTTTTAGGGATAGTCTTCCGTCTCAGGAAATGCCCAGACAGAATCTTATTTCTCAGATACAGGAAGTGTTCAGAAGCTTCGGTTTTGTACCTATAGATACTCCTGCACTTGAATATACTGAAGTGTTGCTCGGAAAAGGTGGCGGAGAAACTGACAAACAGATGTTCCGCTTTAACGACAACGGAGGTCGTGATGTTGCTCTCAGATTTGATCTGACCGTTCCCCTTGCCCGCTTTGTTTCTGCTAATTCTGAAACACTCTCCTTCCCTTTCAAGCGCTACCACATTGCAAAAGTATGGCGCGGAGAGAAACCTCAGAAAGGCAGATACAGAGAATTCCTGCAGTGCGATTTTGATATTATCGGAGCAGACAATGCTCAGTCAGATTTTGAAATTCTTCTTCTGGTAGACACATGTCTCAGAACAATAGGAATTCCTTCATTTAAAATCAGGGTTTCACACAGAGGACTTACCTCTTCTTATCTCTCTTCTTTGACAGAAAATGTAAATGCAGATGAGATTTTAAGAATCATTGATAAACTGCCCAAAGTCGGAGAAGAAAAGGTTCGTGAACTTCTCTCTGAATGCGGTCTTTCAGCTGACAATGTAGATAAGGTTCTTTCCTATATTTCAATTCCTTCAGAAAATTTTGAAAGCACTTTGAAAGAGCTTTCTTCAATGTTCGGAAGTGATAACGAGTACATTAAGAGACTTACTGAAATCAGAGATATGGCAGCCGGATGCGGAGTTCTAGAAGACTTTGTAATTGACACTTCAATTACCCGCGGTCTTGATTACTACACAGGAATTGTTTGGGAAACTTTCCTTTCTGATCTTCCTGCAATCGGCTCTGTATGTTCAGGCGGAAGATATAACAATCTTACAGGTCTGTACTCTAACAAAACCCTGCCCGGAGTCGGTTCTTCAATAGGCTTGGACAGATTGATTGCTGCCTTGGAAGAACTGAAAAGCCCCATTGTTACATCCAACAGAACTTCAGATGTAATGGTAATTGCAGAGGACAATCCTGTTTGGGCTGAAAAGACTGCCATGACTCTTAGAAAACTTGGCTTAAAGACTGAGTGTTATCTTGGAAACAAATCCAAAGGTGCTCAATTTGCATTTGCAGAGTCTAACGGCATTCCCTTTGTAGTATGTTCTGAAGAAAACGGTGCTTACTCTGTTAAGGAAATTGCTACAAGACAAATGCTCAACCTTACTGCAAAGCAGCTTTCTGAAAAGGTAAAATGACAGATCCTCATCTTCTTCCTGTATGGCAAGCCAGAGACAAGATACTCTCCGCTTTAAAGCAAAATCAGGTAATTATTGTTGAAAGCCCTACAGGAAGCGGAAAGACAACGCAGATTCCTCTCATTCTCAATCAGGCCGGTTACACGTCCAAA
The DNA here is from genome assembly GCA_902803145.1 of uncultured Spirochaetales bacterium. Taxonomy (GTDB): domain Bacteria; phylum Spirochaetota; class Spirochaetia; order Sphaerochaetales; family Sphaerochaetaceae; genus RUG14846. The sequence continues at coordinate 9,180 of CADCOT010000149.1, forward strand.
GGTATTATCGGAATAACTCAGCCAAGAAGAATAGCAACTCTGAGCGTCTGTTCTTACATAAAACAGCAGATTGATGACAGAGCATCTTTTTGCGGTTACAAGATGCGTTTTTATGATACTACAGGACCTGATACCAAAATTAAGATTCTGACAGACGGAATGCTGCTGCAGGAACTGAAAACAGACCCCCTGCTTTCTTCCTACTCAGTAATCATGGTTGATGAAGCCCATGAAAGAAGCCTTAACATAGACTTTATTCTAGGCCTTCTAAAGCAGATCTGTGCTGTACGACCTGAACTTAAGGTAATTATTTCCTCTGCAACACTTAATACAAAGGTATTTACAGATTATTTTGATGCTCCTGTTATCTCCATAGATGCCCGTCAGTACAACGTTGATATCAAATACCATCCTCTAAAGAACACAAATGACTCTGAGGAATTGATATTTAATATTTGCAGAGTTCTGAACCATCTGACAAAGGAGCGTCATGATACTCTGGTCTTCCTTCCCGGAGAGTTTGAGATTAAAAGCTGCATCAACGCTGTTTATTCAAACTGCGATTGGCAGAAGATGCAAATCTATCCCCTCTACGGAAGGTTGAATAAGGAAGAACAGGAACTTGTTTTCCAGCCTACTGAAGAAGGTAAGATGAAGGTTGTTTTTGCAACAAACATTGCAGAAACAAGCCTTACCATTGACGGCATTACAGCTGTCATAGATTCAGGTCTTGCAAAGATAAGCTCGTACAATCAGTTTGATTTTACCTCTTCTCTTACTACCAGACCCATAAGCCGTGCCAGTGCTGACCAAAGGGCCGGACGTGCCGGAAGAACAGCTGACGGAGTCTGTTACAGGCTCTATTCAAAGGAAGATTACTACTCAAGAAACCGCTTTACCCAGGAAGAGATTCTCAGAACAGACCTCTCTGAAGTTGTTCTCAGGATGGTGGATCTTGGAATTCGCAACTTTGAAGACTTCCCCTACGTTACAAAGCCCGATACCAAGGCTCTTATCAGCGGAGAAAAGACATTAATTTTTCTTGGAGCAATAGATAAGGAAAGAAATCTTACTTCAATCGGATCTTTCATGGTTCGTTACCCGCTTCTTCCAAGGCACTCAAGATGTATCTATGAAGCAGTTAACAGACACCCTGAAATCCTTGAAAATGTTGCTGTATGTGTAAGCTTTCTTTCATGCAGAACGCCCTTCCTGCTGCCTGCCGGAGAAGAAGATGCAGCACGCTCCTGCCATAAGAGATTTTCCTCCGATTTCGGTGATTTTGTCGGCTATCAGCACCTATTCAGAAAGTATCGTTCAATACAAACTTCTTCAAAGCGTGAAGAGTTCTGTAAGAACAACTATCTGGACTTCCAGGGTATGGAAGAAATTGTCCATGTTACAGCTCAGCTTTGTGACATTACCCGTGAAGCCGGAATTCCTGTAATTACCTACGAAGGACCTTACGGAGAAGACTTTGCCCACAAGATTCTTACCTGTCTCTGTCCGGGCCTTGTCCAGTATATCTGCATACGTAAAAAAAGCTCTGTTTACAAAACTCTTACAGCAGATGAAATATATATCCATCCCGGTTCAGCATGGTTCAGAAATCCGCCTAACTTCATTTTAGCCGGAGAGATAGTACTTACATCAAAGCTCTATGCAAGAATAGTTTCTCCGCTCAAGCCTGCATGGATTGATGAAGTAATTCCAAATCTTAAAACAAGGCTGGAAAAGCTCTGTAAGAACAACAGAGAAGAGAAAGAATCAAAGCATCAGAAGAAACAGATTACAAAGGCTAAGACAATTAATATCTACGGTTTTGAACTGCCCTTCTACAATGATGTTGCTGTTATCAACTATGACATTCTTAATCCCCTCTCTCGTGCCTACAGAAAGGCATCAAGGCATCCTAAGAGCTTTAATACTGCAATTCTGTACAACGGCCTTTATCTTGGCTGGGGAGATAAGCTTTCTGAAAACCTGGGACTTGCAGGCCGAGTAAGATTTGACATTTCCAACTGTCATATGACATTGCCTGAAAATGTTTACTATGTATCAGACCTTGCTGAACTTGAGAAGAACCTTCATCTTCTTATGGGTCTTTCTCCGCTGAGAAAATACAAGGACAGATGGGGCTTTATTGAACTGGTCTCATCAGGTGGCGGAATCTTCTTCCACGTAAACAGGTACTTCAGTGAAGCTTTGAACAACACAGCCTACTGCCTTCTTTCAATCATAGACTCAGGCGGCGGTAAAAAGTTCAATGAGGCTTATAACAGAATTGTAAAGTTGCTTGATTGAATAACTTCTTCTCCGAATGTAAAATTGCATACGGAGATTTGTTGTGGAAAACATCCTAAATTCAGGAATAACTAAGGTTCTCATGGTAGACAGTTTCAAAGAGCTTTCCTATGAGCTTGGAAACTATGGAAACAATACCGTTTGGGTATTTGATTCCAAGTCTGCTCTTATGGTCAGACCATTACCTGAACCGAATGTAATTCTTGAAAGCGGAAATGCATCTAAGAAGTTTGCCTCTGTACAGAGGATTCTTGAATGTGCAAACGATAATAAATTCACAATTGATCCTACCTTCATTGCAATTGGAGGCGGAGTTGTTTCCGATATTACAGGCTTTGCTTCTGCAATTTGGATGTACGGATCAAAGTATGTTCTTGTTCCCACTACCCTTGTTGCCATGGCAGATGCCTGTGTGGGCGGACTGACAGCTATTGACTTTAAGAACACAAGAAACAGAGTCGGAATCTTACATCCTGCAGAAACTGTTATTATCTGTACTGATACTTTAAGGTCTTTAAGCAAGACAGATTTCATGAACGGCATTGCAGTAATTATCAAGCATTCTTTCCTCTCTGAAGAAGACAGTCTTGGAAAAGCTCTGATTCTTGAAAAGCAAAAGGTTCTTGCCCATGATGATCAGGTACTCAGAAAACTGATTACACTTTCACTGAAAACAAAGTCACATTACACAGAACCTGTCAAAAGACCTTATCTTGAGATTGGAGAAGCACTTGCTTCAAATCTGAGGATTATGTATCCCTTACGTTTCTCATATGGTCAGTCCCTTGCCTGGGGTATGAGCAGAAGTGCTGATATTGCAATTGAACTTGGTCTGTGTACTGCCCAGTACGGTCAGTCCATTATCAAGATGTACCAGTCCTACGGATTTGACACTCAGTTCAGAATTCCAAGAACTCAGTGGCAGGAAATGAGAAATGTAATTAACAGAGACCGAAGTTTCTCAGACAGAAGCTACAAGTTTGTTCTTCCTGAAAATCAGGGAATTACCAAGATTACTGAAATTGATGAAGATGCAATCAGAAAGGCAGTTATTGAAAATGTTGTATTTTGATTGGACATCTACTTCACCTGTATCTTCAGAAGCGCTGAAAGAATACTGTAAGACTTCTGAAAACTATTATGGCAATCCCTCTTCTACCCATAAGGCAGGTCTTGAGGCAAAGGCAAAGCTTGAGGAATGCAGAAGACGTTTTGCCTCTGTTTTAAAGGTACAACCGGCAAATCTCTACTTTACTTCAGGCGGAACTGAGGCAGATTCAATAGTAATTCAAAGTCTTTTGAACAATCCTTCTCCCGGAGAAATTCTGTTTACTGCAGTTGAGCATGCTGCTGTTCTGGAAAACAAGGCTATTTTAGAAAAACATGGATGGAAAGTAACACTTTTAAGCTGTCCTGAAGGATATTTAAGTTTAGATGCTTTGAAAAAGGCCTTAAATCCTTCTGTAAGAATGGTATGCATTATGAAGGTAAACAATGTTACCGGCACAATTATGGATACCAAAGAGGCAGTAAAGATTATCAGAGACTATTCTGCTCAGGTTGGAAAGTACATTCATATTCACTGTGATGCTGTTCAGGCTTTGGGAAAAATTGAGTTCTATCCCTCTGAAGAAGGTTTTGATTCTGCAGCATTTTCTTCTCATAAGTTCTCAGGTCCCAGAGGTGTCGGTGCTCTTTGGTGCTCAAGAACTGCTGTTCAATCTCTCTCAAAGGCCGGTGGACAGGAAAGCGGACTCAGAGGCGGAACTGAGAATCTTCCTGCAATTGCAGCAATGACATTGGCTTTAGAGAACTGCATTGCAGATTTACATTGTCATTATGAATATGTAACTTCTCTGAGAAAGAAAATAGAAACTTGTGCTAATGATCTTGGCTTTAAGCTTCTCTCCCCTTCATCTGACTCAGGAAAGGAATATTCGCCCTATATTCTTGCTCTGTCAGTTAGGCCTATTCCATCTGAGGTCTTTTTAAGAGTAATGTCTAACAAAGGTTTTTGCCTCTCTGCAGGAAGCGCTTGCAGTGCCAATACCAGAGGAAAAGCAGAACAGGTTCTTCAGGCTATGGGAATAAGACCGGAAGACAGAATGAGTGCAATCAGAATTTCTTTAAGCTATTTAAATACTGATGAAGAAGTTGATAAACTTTGCTCTGCACTCAAAGAAACATACAAGGAACTTAACTATGGAAAAATATGATACATCTGATATGAAGCTGTTTTTGATCAGACTTGGAGAAATCTCTCTTAAGGGTCTGAACAGAGGTTTCTTTGAGAAAAAACTTAAGAACAACATCAAACTCAAGCTTCATCCTTGTAAAAGTCTTCTTACAAGGGAAAAAGGACGTTTTTATCTTTATGTAGATAACAGCTGTCCGGATTCAAAGATTGAGTTTATTCTCAAAACTACATTCGGTGTTGTAGGTTTTTCCAAGGCTTTGGTTGTTGAAAAGAATTGGGACAGTATTACAAAGGCTGCTGCAGAGCTTATTGAAAAAGAACCCTTCTCTGACGGAAAAGGTTCTTTCAGAATTCAAAGCAGACGTTCAGACAAGAGTTTTGAAATGCGCAGTATCCAGATAGAACAGCAGCTTGGCGGCGTTGTTCTGGACAGATATCCTCAGATGACTGTCAATTTAAAGAATCCTGACAAAACCTTGTATATTGAAGTAAGAGAAAAGGTTTATTTGTATACATCGCCCGTTGAGGGCCCAGGAGGACTTCCTGTCAGCAGTGCAGGAAAGGGTCTTCTTCTGCTTTCAGGCGGAATTGACAGCCCTGTTGCAGGCTGGAGGATGGCAAAACGAGGCCTTAACATGGACTGCCTCTACTTCCACGCCTACCCCTACACCTCTGACCAAGCCCTTCAGAAGGTTAAAGATCTGGCCACCCTTTTGGGACCGTGGCTTCAGGGAACTACCCTGCTTGTTGTCAACTTTACTCAGGCTGAACTGTGGATTAAGGATCACAGCCGCGAAGAAGAACATACTCTCATGATGCGCGCATGCATGATGAAGGTTGCAAATGCAATTGCACTAAAGAGAAACGCCCGTGTTATTGTTACCGGAGAAGCTCTTGGTCAGGTTGCTTCACAGACTCTTGAAAGTCTCTGTTTTACAAATTCAATGAGCAGTATTCCCGTTCTCAGGCCCCTGATCGGAATGGATAAAAATGAAATTATTGATACAGCAAGAGAAATCGGTACTTATGAAACAAGCATCCTGCCTTATGATGATTGCTGCGTCATTTTCAGCCCCAAACATCCTCTGGTTAAGCCTGAAGTAGATGTTCAGACACGCTCCTACGAGAAGATGGAAATTGACGATATTTTGGCTAAGTGCGTTGAAGAATGCCAGGAATATCCTGTTAATTACATCTGATTAATCAGACTTGTAAATACTGAAGGATTATAGACTTGATCTGAGAGAGTTACTATCAGGCCATCCTGAACTATTATATTTTTAAGATAGTTCAAATCCGGTTTGATTCCCTGCTCTTTCAAAGATGTTGTATAGGAAGCCTTGATCAGTTTGAAGAAACTATCTGAATACTCTGTTGTTTTCAGACCGAACCTAAGGCAGTATTTAATTGAATCTGATAAAAGCAACAAATAGTCAAAACGCTTTGCATTCTGGTCTGAAAAATCAAATCCGATATTAGGAATTACTGTCGGATTTTTAACATAAATACCTGTAGATTCAGAGAGAATTGCTGTAGCTAAGGCCGGATCTGACTGCTGTGTATGATCAATGAAAACAGAGTTGTAATATCTTTCTATATCAGCATTTGCAAAGAAAACAATTCCATTTGCAGGAACGTAGAAACTCATAGTTCCGTCTGCAAGACTGTAATATGTAATCTTATTGCCTTTAACCTTTTTCAGATCCTTGGAAAAAGATAAACCGGTGTTGATTATACCTCTGCTGAAAGAACCTTCAACAGCTCCGTATATAACACCGGAATCCGGATTAAAAACGCCTGAAACTCTTTTATAATTAAGTTTATCAAGATTTACTACAGCTTTGACTGTATCCTTGTCAGTTGTAGTAAAAACATAGGAACCTTCCTGCCCTAGTGAGTAGACAATGGGATTCTTTTCTCCGAACGGATTTGATGTTCCGCAGGAAACAAGAAGAAGCATCATCACTACAACAGCAGACAGGAAGAATACCCGTTTCATACTCAGGCCTTTTCTATTTTGATTTCCTCTTCTGCAAGAGCTTTGTCAACGTTAAGTGAAAGGGCAAGAGTTTCAGAAGAAATCTTATCTTTGAACATCTCTACTGCCTTCAAAGTATCCTCATCTCCGTTGAGTCTTACATTTATGCGGTCTGAAACTTCAAAACCGTTTTCCTTACGCATTGTCTGAATTGAACGGATGAGATCACGTGCAATTCCCTCGTAAAGAAGCTCAGGAGTAACATCAGTATCAAAACCGATTGTAAGATCACCTTCGTTGAGAATCTTAAGGTTCTCCTTTTCCTCTCTCTGAATCATCAGTTCTTCAGGAGAAATCTCAATGCTCTGGTTATCACCGAATGAGAAGGTCTTCTTAAAGCCGTCAAGAATCTGAGCAATAGCCTCGCTGTTCATCTCCTGAATCATAGAAGCAACTTCCTTCATGTGCTTTCCAAGCTTTGCTCCAAGGACCTTGAAGTTTGCCTTTGCATGATAGTTTACAAGGCTGCCTTCGTCGGCCTGAATGTCAACTTCCTTGACATTCAGCTCCTCGGCTATAATTTCCTTCATCTGCTCAAGGATCTGACGGTCAGCTTTAATTCTATCTACGATAAAGACTTTCTTAAGAGGCTGTCTTGTCTTGAGGTTACTTGAACTTCTCAGGGCTCTTCCCATTGTGATTGACTGAACAGTCAGAGCCATCATCTTTTCAAGAGGATAGTCTCTCTGCTTTTCATCATATTCAGGATAGAAGCAAAGATGGACTGATTCAGGATCAGATGCAGTCTTAAGGTTCTGATAAATCTCTTCTGTAATGAAAGGAACAATAGGACATGCAAGCTTTACAAATATCATAAGTACCTTGTAAAGAGTGTCATAAGCCATCTTCTTATCACTGTCAGACTCTGACTTCCAGAATCTTCTGCGGCTTCTTCTTATATACCAGTTGTTCAGACTATCCATGAATGAAACAAGTGCAGAACATGCACCCTGAACATCGTATGTATCAAGGTAGTGGTCCATATCTTTGATAAGAGACTGAAGTGTTGAGATTATCCATCTGTCAAGCGGATTGGTCAGCTTGTTGTAAGGAGTCTCAGACGGCTTGTAGTTATCAAGGTTTGCATATGTTACAAAGAATGAATAAGAGTTCCAAAGAGGAATTATCAGAGTCTTCAGAACATCCTTAACAAGGTTTTCTGAGAACTTGAGGTCATCTGCATGTACTACAACGCTGTTCATAAGTGCAAAACGCATAGCATCTGCACCGTAGCGTTCAACAACAGTCATTGGGTCTGTGAAGTTGCCCTTGGACTTGGACATCTTCTCTCCGTCCTCTGCAAGAACAATTCCGCTTGTGACGTTGTTCATGTAGGCAGGACTGTCAAACAATGCTGTAGAAAGAACATGAAGTGAATAGAACCAACCTCTTGTCTGATCAAGACCTTCGTTAATGAAGTCTGCCGGGAAGATGTTCTCAAAGCGCTCTTTGTTTTCAAACGGATAGTGAAGCTGTCCGTAGGGCATGCTTCCGCTTTCAAACCAGCAGTCAAGAACATCTGGAACTCTTCTCATTGTTCCCTTTCCGTCAGGACTTGGCCATGTAAGCTCATCCACAAAGTGCTTGTGAATATCTTCAACCTTCTTGCCGCATTTCTTTTCCAGCTCTTCAATTGAACCTATTACTTCAATGTAATCAGAACCGTCGCACTTCCATACGGGAATGGGGTTACCCCAGTATCTGTTTCTTGAAATTGCCCAGTCTCTGGCTCCTTCAAGCCACTTTCCGAAACGTCCGTTCTTCAGGTGTGACGGAATCCAGTTGATCTTTTGGTTGTTCTCTACAAGCTTGTCTCTGAATGAAGATACGTTTACGTACCAACAGTCCATTGCTCTATAGATAAGAGGAGCACCTGTTCTCCAGCAGAACGGATAGCTGTGAAGGTAATTCTCACGCTTAACAAGCTTACCCTCTTCCTTCAGTCTCTGAATGATGAGCTTGTCTGCATCCTTAACAAAGATGCCCTTGTAGTCGGGAACATCGGCTGTGAAGCGGCATTCATCATCAATAGGACAAACTACAGGAATTCCGGTGCCCTTCAGGACGTTATAGTCGTCTTCACCAAAGCCGGGAGCTGTATGAACAATTCCACAGCCGTCTTCTGTTGTAACGTAGTCTCCAAGGACTGTTACAAAGGCTCCCTGGTCATAGAGATTTTCAAAGTAAGGGAACAGCGGTTCATATCTCATGCCCGCAAGGTCCTTACCTTTGTACTTCTCAACTACTGTGTACTGGGTTTCGTCTTTGTAGTATGAACCCACCCTGCTTTCACCGAGAATATAATACTCTCCGCTTTCGTTGTCCAAGATTTTTACATAGTCAATTTCAGGA
>CADCOT010000150.1 GCA_902803145.1 uncultured Spirochaetales bacterium
CTTTAATATTTACCAGACAACTGGGCGGTCTTGTGGGGCCACATACATGGCATCGCCTGGTTGGATGTCAAAGGTTGTGTAGAATTCATCAGTCAGTGACAGAATCCGGTTAACCCTGCTGCGACCCTGCGGATGTGGATCATAGACTATCTGGTATTCCCATGCATTTCTTGTAAATGAAATTACAAAATTTTCTGCATAACAGGAGAAGAAAGTCTTGTAGTTGAAATTAGGTATCTGTGAAGCAATGCTCATTATGCACTTCATGGCCGTCAGGTCGGCTACAGTTTCACCTACAACATGAGTTCCGTCTTTATAGACAATTCCGGGGTATACCTCATAGTTGCTCATGAACTGTGCCAGATTCATGCAACGCCTGTTGAATTCCTGTCTGTCTTCTTTTGTCCATAAATCTTCCCGTTGGCCGTATTTGTTGAACAGAGATCCGTTATTGTCAAAAGCATGTGAAATCTCATGGGCAATTGACATGCCGATATATCCCAACAGTTCTTCATCCGGTGAATCGGGTTCTGCATGAGAACCGAGAAATCCGTACATGGTTATGAAAAACGAATTGGCGAAGTGGCTGTAATAATATGATTTGACCCAGTTGCCTTCTATGTTCCATGCAAATCCGACATCATCACCGAAAAAATGCTTTGATAGCCACTGGCGGCGTTCCTTGATAAACTTTGTTATGTTTCCGTACAGCGTGCCTCCGTCTTCAGCGGAGGTAAAATCTACTCTGAACAATCCCGACAAATCCTGAGGAATCAGAAGCTCAACTCCCATTGCTTCAAGCTTTTCAAGAACAATCGTTTTTGTTTCCGGATTGAGCCATGTTACATTTTCCAGCATGGTTCTGTAGTAGGACTTGATGCTTTGACAGAGTTTTTCCAGATATTCATGCATTGCTGCATACTCTGGAGTTTTGGAGTAGTAAACGAAGGTATCAGCCTGGAATAAAGTCACTGCTTCCTGAATCAGTTCGTTGATATTGAAGTATTGTGACGGATCCGCAGCATAGTATGGATCCCAGAATCCGTTGACCAGATCCCATAAAACCGGAGGAATAACTTCACATAGCGAAATGAGAAGACGTCTCATCAGGTATACTTTGACGCCCGGAAGATTCTCCGGTTTGGACATGAGGCTCAGGGTGATGCAGGCTTCAGCATAATTGTCCAAGATAATCTCTTCACAGTAGTCAAATTGGGACTTTTCAAGGTATTGCCTTAAAGGGAAATAAGCCAAGTCGGGATCATCTTCTTCCGGAATTTCCCTTATTGCTTTTTTGGTCAGAGTGGATGAGTCATACAGAATCTGCCCTTCGTGCCTTATGCCATTCAGATAGATGTGAATGGCATTTTCAGCTTCTTCCTTGTCGTAGCCCAAATAGGTATATAGGCGCAGCCACTGTTCCATTGTAGCATCATACGAGTAATGCCCAGGAAGAAAGTCTTCCGGAGTTTTTCCTGTTGAGAAAAACTCATATCCTATGGCTTGAACCGAATGCCCGTTGGTTTCTATGTAAAAATCAAGATCAGCCCAATCAGCCCAGTAGGGCTTTGTAAGCAACAATTCAATTCCTGTTTCACAGCTGATATCGGCACAGACGTCAGTCAGGGCCTGGAAATCCGGTGCATTCCATATGGCATCAAGCATCGGCTGGATGAACTGCATGCTGTTTTCCCTGCCTTCCATATCCATGTACGTGGACATGTACGCCGCAATATTCGCCTTTTCAGGCGAGTCCGGATTCTCAAGACAATCGTTCAGCATGTCAAACAGCCAGATAGTAAGTTTTTCCCGGTCTTCCGAGTTGATGTTGTATGTAGAGAGGTCGTAAGGACGGTTGAAGAACTGTGGGTCGTTGAGGATGTCAGCCATTGCCCATGAGTAGTAGTCGTCCTTCGGACTTGATTGCAGGTAGGCATGAATGCGGTCCACCAGAACGGCAAGTTCGCCTTCTGTCATAAGCTGGTACGGACCGAACACTGTGTTGTCCTTGGGAACGTACAAACCTGCGTTTGTCAGATTCTCAACCGCAGTTTTTCCTTCTTCAGGAACATCTGTAAATGCGCAGTCACGATACTTTGCGTAGTACCTCACACCCGACTGTACATCGGGCAGGGGACCGAATGCGCGGAGAATCATCTGACATCCTTTCAGGTGTGTA